>DATBFY010000323.1:0-4460 GCA_036558265.1 Tepidisphaeraceae bacterium
GCGACCGCCGTGCTCTTCACCCGATCCGGCCGACCGGCCGGAGGAGCGGTGCTATGCAAATGATCGAGGCGATCATCCGGCCGAACAAACTGGACGCCGTTAAAGTTGCGCTGGCGAAGGTGGGCGTCGTCGGCGCGACGGCGGTCGAGTGCAAGGGGTTTGGCCGGCAATTGGGGCATACCGAGCGATACCGCGGCGGACGGATGGACGTCGGGTTCGTGCCCAAGATCCTCCTGAAAGTCTGCGTCCAGCCAGGGGACGTTGAGGCGGCCGTGGCGACGATCGTCGAGACGGCGCGGTCCGGGGAAGTGGGGGACGGTAAGATCTTCGTCTACTCGATTCAGAAGGTGGTCCGAATCCGCACCGGCGAGCGGGACGAATCGGCGATCTGACGGTTCGACGGAGGCGTCCCGCTGCCGCGCGTCGTTCCCCCGCGCCTCCGTGGCCGCGGATCGGGCGGGCCCGCCCCCTACGTCTGCTCCGGGGAAGCTTGATGGCCCGCCGCGCTGACCCAGACGATTGAGATGGCTGCCATGACCCGACCAAACGTCCTGCCCGTTACCAACCCGACCGTCGACGTGGGCGAGGTGATCGCCGACCTGATCGGCGATACCGGCGGGCTCCAGGAGGCAATGGGGGGTTACCGGATCAAGGTCCACCACACGGGGGCCTTTCCCTGGGCGGACGTGTTCAAGGTCCTGGTATTCCGCGACTTCAAGGTCTACGTGACCCGTCACAAGGCGGACATCTTCATTGACGCACAGCCCTGACGGGGGCGCGGGCGCGCGCGCGACGCCGAACGCGGGCGGTTCCCCCGTTCAGTGCCCTTGGACCTGCGGCGGTGCCAGATCCGGCATCCGCATTGCCCCGGGCAGGCGGCTCATCGCCAGCAGCATTGTCGTCGCCACGACCATGGACGCGATGCTGACGGGGAGGCCGATCTTCATCCAGTATCCGAAGCGGATCGTGCCGTGGCCGCGTTTTTCCAGCAGCCCGACGGCGACGATGTTGGCGGTCGAGCCGATGATCGTCATGTTCCCCATGAAGGTCCCGCCGAACAGCATGAACCAGTAGACCGCCGACGTGTATTGGGCCGGGGCGGCGGCGGCGCGGATGTCGTGGACGATCGGCATGAACGTGGCGACGGCAAGCACGTTGTCGAGGAACGCGCTGAGCCAGCCGGTCGCCCACCCGATCACCTGCACGGTCGCGAGCTGCCCGCCTCCGATCCCTTTCATCTGGTCGGCGATCACGCGGGTCACGCGCGTGTCCTCGAGCGTGCCGACGGAGGCGAAGAGCATCATGAAGAAGGCGAGGGTCCACCAGTCCACGCGCCGCTCGACCAGTTCCCGCGCCTTTTCCCGCTGGATGAACAGTACGACCGACCCCATGACCAGCGCCGCGGCGACCATCATGGTGCCCTCGTGAAGGCCGAGGAGGCGCTCGGTCAGGCCGTGGGTGGCCAGCAGCGCCACCAGGAGCCCCAGCAATCCCCAGCACAGGCGGTACGTCTTTCGGAGGTCGAGCCCGTCGACGGTCTCGACGTCACCGGCGGTGAAGTAGTCCTTGCCCAGCGGGCTGGCGGCGCCGCCGCCGCCGGTACCGGTCGCGGACTCCACAGCAACCGCGGTTTCGTCGCCGCCGGCCATCACGAGCGCCGCCGGCGCCGACTCGACCGCCCGCCGCCGCGACGCGGAGGCCGCGGCGCGGCGGCGACGGCGGGCCTCGAAATCGCGCAACATTGCGTCGTCGAATTGGGCGAACGCCTCGGCGAACCACCAGCGGCAGATGACGTACATCGCCACGTCCACGACCAGGGCCGTCGGCGCCGCCCACTTGAGGAAGTCGACGAAGCTCAGCCCGGTCTTGAGCGCAATCAGCACTCCGATCGGGTTACCCACGCTGCTCATCGCGGAGCCGTTGTTACAGGCAAACACGAGCACGATGATGAACGGTGCCGGCTGCAACTTGTACCGGCTCGTCAGGTGCAGCATGGCACCGGACATGAACAGGATGGCGGTCACTTCGCCGACGAGCGCCGAGGCGAGCGAGGCGATGACGGTGAGCGTGAGCAATAGCACCTGCGGCCGTGGTCCGAGGCGACCGACGATCCCGCTGACGACGTGCTCGAAGAACCGGCTTTCCTCGAGGAACCCGATGACGAGGAACGTTCCGATCAGGAAGACGAGGACGTCGAGGCTGGCGGCCTCGGTGAACCGCCGCACGGTGATCAGGTTCGACGCCATCAACAGGGCGATGCCGCCGAACGCGAACGCCAGGCGGAACTCGCCGAACAGCAGCGTGCCGTAGATGAACGTTGAGAAGATGGTGACGCTGAGGATCTGGCGCGCGTCGAAGGGCACGCGGCCGGTCGCCCGGAGGACCAGGAGGAGCGCGACGGTACCGCCGAGCAGGGCGGCAAACTGGATCACCTTGCGCATGAATCTGGCTCCGAGGGCGAACGCCGCCCGTTTTTGCAGTGGTGCCGCCGGCAGCGTATGGCACTGGCGAGAAATGCTCACGGGCGCCTCGATGAACAAGGCGCCCGTGAGCCCTAAGGTTGCAACGGCCAGGTTCGACGCCGCCGTGGGTCAATTCAGATGCTTCGGTGCTTATACCGATGCGGCCGCCATGACGCCCTTGACGTGCTTCTTGGCCGCGGTGATCGCCTCGACCGGGACCTCGGCGGGCATGATGGGCGTGATATACTCGGGGTATCCCGGGGCGCCCATCTCCGGGACGTCAAGCCCGGCGATCTCGATCTGGGGTGCGGGACGGTTACTGCCCAGCACCTTGCCGATGACGAAGAAGATGCTGCCTGCGACGACGACGTTCCAGGTGACGCAGACTGCGACGTCGATCAACTGCGCGACGAACTGTTTCGAGTCGCCGTAGAACAAGCCGGTCACGCCCTTTCCGGCGGTACCCATGTACTGGTCGAGTCCGACGTTGTTCCAACCGGCGCCGTAGGTGCCGTCGGCGAACAGTCCGAGCGCGATCAAGCCCCAGGCGCCGTTGACGCCGTGGACACTGATGGCACCGACCGGATCGTCGATCCCGATCTTTTCGAAGAACAGGACGGCCCAGACGACGATGACACCGGAGACCCCGCCGATGAGGAACGCGGCCCAGGGCGCGACGAAGGCGCACGGTGCCGTGATGGCGACGAGGCCCGCGAGCATGCCATTGCACATCATGCTCGGGTCGGGCTTCTTGGCCTCGTGAACACACCACATGTAGAGGCACGAGGCCAGCGCCCCCGACGCCGACGCCAGCATCGTGTTGACGGCGGTGATGCCGATGCGGCCGTCCGAGCCGGCGAGGGACGATCCGGCGTTGAAACCGAACCAGCCGAAGGCCAGGATGAACGTGCCCAGGATGACCATCGGAATGTTGTGTCCGAGGATCGGCCTGGGTTTGCCGTTCTCGTCATACTTGCCGATCCGGGGGCCCAGGAGCCAACAGCAGACGAGTGCGATCGCACCCCCTTGCAGGTGTACGACGCCCGAGCCGGCGTAGTCCACGGCCCCGTGAGCCAGGCCGGACCGGTAGCCGAGTTGCGCGAGCCAGCCTCCGCCCCAGACCCAGCATCCATATACGGGATAGATGAATCCACCGATGAACAGGCTGAAGATGAAGAAGCTGACGAACTTCCAGCGTTCGGCGAGGGCACCGGTGGGGATCGTCGCGGTCGTGTCCATGAATACCATCATGAAGAGGAACCAGACGATGGCTGCGCCGTCATAGGCGTCGCCCGTGAGCATGAAGCCCTTGGTTCCGAACAGGAGCCAGCCGTGGTCGCCGCCGACGGATGCGCCCATCGTGTACCCCTTGTTCAACGTCGGAATGCCGCCCAGACCGCCCGGGCCGCCGACCCCGGAGTAGTTTGCGCCGCCGCACATCAAGGCGTAGCCCGAGATGAAGAAGCCGGTCATTCCCAGCGCGTACACGAGGAAGTTCATGCTCATGACGTGGGCCGCGTTCTTGCCGCGACACAGGCCCGTCTCGACCAGGGCAAAGCCCGCCTGCATGAACATGACGAGGAAGCCGGCGACGAGCGTCCACACGAAATTGAGGTGGTACGTCGTGCTTAGCGCGAGGCGGTACGCCTCTTCCGCCGTCGGTTTCTCGCCGGCGGTTGCTTTGAACGACCCACCGACCGGCACGGACGCGTCGGGCTGGCCGGCCAGGTACGCATTGGGGGTGACCAGCGGCGAGGTCGCCCCACCGAGCGTCCCGGTCGGATCGGGCGTTGGGTCGGGCGTCGCCGCGGCAGCGGCAGGTGCGGTGGTCGGCGCGGTGGCAGGGGCATCAGCGCCACGCGCGGGGAACACCACCAACGACGCCACAAAAAGTGCCGCGGCGCAGAACCACCGCGCGCGAAACCGAAGACCGTTCGTCATGCTCGCACCTGACCTCTGGGAAAGGATGGAACCAACCCACCGCCGAACCCTCGGCTG
>DATBFY010000324.1:0-4283 GCA_036558265.1 Tepidisphaeraceae bacterium
CAGGAGCGGCGACGCCGTGACGCTGGGGAACGGCGCCGCCACCTTGACGATTGATCCCAACGACCTCGGGTTGATCGAAGCCGTGGACGAGCCCGCGGCGCCAGTCGCCCGGCCCAACGCCGAGTCGGCCGGACCGCCGGAAGTGCCCGCGCCGGTTGTCACTCGCGTGGCGGACGCCCCCCGCACGCCCCCTCCGGCTCCCCTCCCGACACCGGCATCGCAGGAGGAGGGCATCGGGTGGGAGCCCGCGCCCAGCCAGCGCTTCTATACGCCAAAACGGCAAGGCCTGTCGCCGGGCGCCCTGACCGCGACAATTCTGCTCACCGCCGTGGTCGTCGGCGCCGGCACCTGGTGGATCTATGGAGCGTTGCAGAAACGCGAGGCTACCGGGCCGACCGTTATCGTCGTCAAACCACCCGCCGACACCCAGCCGGCCACCGCGCCGACCCGGGTGAACCTCGCGACCCGGGAGGCCGCCCGGTCATCGCCCGCACCAGCCCCCACCCGACCCGCACCGCCCCCGCGCGACCCGAGAAAGGACGACCCGGACTGGCAAGCGGTCGAAATGGCGAGGAATGAGGATCCGGTGGTGGCGGTGGTGAAGTTCGATGACTATCTCCACCGATTCCCTGACACCCCCTACAAAGCCGATCTCGATCGCTATGCGGATGAGGCGGCGGATCGGCTCTGGTGGAGGCGGATCATCGAGTTGTTCGAGGATCGGGACACGGCGGACAAGGAGATCGCGGACCGCCGGATGCAACTCAAGCAGTCGCAGGATCCGGAGTTCAAGAAGATGCTGGAGGCGGAAATCGCCCAGTTTACCGATCGGCGCAACGACGTGACGGACATGATCCAGAACAAGATGGCGTACAAGCGCCCGGGGCCGCCGAACCTGTACGACAGCGGGGAGTTACAGGGGTTGCGGAAGGAGCGGGACGCGCAGATCTACGAGGCCTGGCGGAAACAGGTGCTGGACACGATCCGCCGCTCGCGCGGGCAGAAACTGCCGTGGCGGTCGTCGAGGTAACCTCACCACTCGACGGTTTCGAGGTGCCGCATGATGTCGCCGGCGGACTGGAAGCGGGCGAGGATGAGGGAGTCCTTGAGGCCGCGGATGATGTCTTTGACGACGCGGGGTTGCTGGCTGTAGGCGTCGCGTCCGCCGACGATGGCGTGGAAGACCTGGATGAGGTTGAGGACGTCCTTGTGAATCTTGGCACGGGTGGGTTTGCCCAGGTCGAAGAAGTCGAGGAGCTTGACCTCGAAGGCGATGCCCTGCCGGCGGATCATGATGTTGTCGTCGTGGATGTCGCCGTGGTACTCGCCGCGCGCGTGGATGGGGGCGATCCCGCGCGCCAGGGTGTAGAGGACGTGTAGGGCCTCGAAGGTCGTCAGGCGTCGGTTCGGTTGCTTGGCGAGGAATTCGCTGAGCTTGATGCCCTCCACCAGTTCGGAAACCACAACGATGACTTTTCGCCGTTTGACGTAAGTCGTTTCCTGATGGTGGTACTGCATCAGGATCGGGCAGTGACGGAGGGCATCGAGCTTGCGGGCGTAGGCGATGGCGGCCTTGCCCAGCGGATCGCGGTGGGGATAGTAGAACTTGGCGGCCCGGCGAATGCCCGTCAGGCGCTCGACGATGGCGTAAACTTCGCCTTCCCAGCCGCTGCCCAGGGGGCGTTCGACGATGTACTTTCCGGCGACGGACTTGCCCGGGGGGAAGTCGAACCGCTTGGGTTTCCTGCTGGCACGGTACATGCGGAAAGTTGCGAGGGTCATCGTGGCGGCTCGTGAGCGTAGAGTCCACGGATCGGCAGGCTGCGTCAATCTCAGAGCTTGCCATTGGACAGCGGGGAGCCGCCGGGAGAGAAATCGGTGACGTTTATAACGTCAGTAGGGGGCTGGGAGGGTACAATACCGGAGGCATGGATTTCCTTAAGACCGTGACCGGGAAGGTGATCAGCGGCATTGCCGGGCTGGTGATCGTCATTGCCGGGATCAGTTGGTGGCGGATGGATCCGGATACCAAGCACATGCTGCTGTCGGGGACGGGACGGATCGTTTCGTGGTTCGGGATCGTGATCCTGGTGCCGTGGGCGACGTTTTTCGTGATCTCGTGGGTCGCCCGGATGGACCGGAATTCGGCCGGTGCCGCCCTGGTGTTCGCGTACACGCTGCTGGAAATGGTGTTTCTGGCGTGGTTGTTCGGGTGGCGGTTGCCGGGGCCGACGGCGTGGTCATTCTTTGCCGTGGGGGCGCTGGTGGCCGGTGTGTATAATCTCCTGGTATGCGATTGGATCGCGGAGAAGGTGGCCTGACGAGCGAGCGAGCGCGAGCGCGAGCGCGCGAGAGGGAACGGGTTTGACCGGAGACAGGGATGCCTACACCCAACCAGAGAATCAGTGAATACGTTCTGGTCGAGAAAATCGGCGGCGGGACCTTCGGCGAGGTCTGGAAGGCCCACCACCACGTGTGGACGGACCAACTGGTGGCCATCAAGATTCCGACGGACGGTCAGTACGTCCGCAACCTCCAGCGGGAGGGGGCGGCGATCCACGGACTGGTGCACCCGAACATCGTGCGGGCGATCGGGTTTGACCCCTACGCCGACCCGCCGTACCTGGTGATGGAGTACGTGCCGGGGACGAGCCTGCGTCCCCTGATCAAGTCGGGGCAACTCTCGATCGACCAGTCGATCGCGATCATGAAGCAGGTGCTCGCCGGGCTGGACTACGCGCACAAGCAGGGGCTGGTGCACCGGGACGTGAAGCCTGAGAACATCCTGATCCACGAGCGGGCGCGGGGCGAGGGATACGGGGTGGATGGGCTGATCAAGGTGACGGATTTCGGGTTGGGTCGGGCGGCGACGGCGGCGGCGGTGGGGTCGATCGTTTACTCGGCGTCGTTGAACGACGCGGCGGGGAAGGAGATCGCCGGGACCCTGGACTACATGGCTCCCGAGCAGCGGAGCGGGGGCGAGACGGACAAGCGTGCCGACCTTTACGCGTGCGGCGTGGTGCTCTACGAACTGTTGACGGGCGAGCGACCGGCGGGCACGGACCTGCCGAGCGACCTAAATCCCGCAGTGCCCAAGTGGCTGGACGAGGTCTTCCGCCACTCCTACGCGCGGCTGGACAAGCGTTACCCGACGTCGGCGGATTTCCTCGCGGCGATGTCGGTTTCGTCACCGCCCCCGCTGCCGCGCCAGCCGGCGAGCGCGGCGGCGATGGCGGCGGCGGGGTTCGCCGCGCCACCCCCGCTGCCGATGGGACAACCGCAGCAGCAGGGGCGCACGACCTGCCCGCATTGCCGGCAGTCGATTTCCGCGGAGGACAACTTCTGCATGCACTGCGGCGTGCAACTGGTCTCGCACGTGCGGCGGTGCAACAAGTGCGGCGCGTACCCGGACCCGCGCGACCGCTACTGCATCCTGTGTGGCGACGAGCTGAGCCTGCCGGTCACGACGTGACCGGGCGGCACAATGCTTTGACGACAGCGACAAGGACGGTCCTATGGGCGAGTTCATCCTGTTCACGTTGATCTTCGTCGGCATCATGGCCGTCAGTGCGCTGATCTTCGGCGGCTGGTTCCTGGTGATGCTGGTGCGCGGGATCGCGGCATTTTTCGGGGTACGGAACGAGCCGACGCCGATCGGCCCGCGGCGCCCGGGCGGGGTGCAGATCGGCCCGCCGGTCGGCTCGCGGCGGTTGTGCAATTACGAGTTGTGCCGTGCGGCCAACGAGGGGAACGCGCGGTTCTGCCGGCGGTGCGGGCGGCCGCTGCCGGCGCCGATGCACGCCCAGGTTCGCCGGGCGGCGGTGTGGTGATCTCTCCCGCGCGAAAGGCCTAATTCGAAGTGTCGTGTGACGTGAAGGGGGCGGGCGCGACCGGAGTACGTCAACCTTGAGCCAGTTTCAACCGACGAGAGTGACGTTCGACCCGCCACCGGCGCCCGATTACCTCGCCGGCGCGGTGCTCCAGGGGCTGTCGCGCCCGATCGGGCAGCGGCTGTCGTGGGGGGTGATCCGGTCGCTGCTGGTGTCGATGCTGTCGTTCGGCGTGGTGCCCCTGGTGTACTGGGTGCGCGCGTTTCGACTTTACGCGATCGCCGAGCAGCAGCAGCTCCTTCACCTGGCGCACTGGCTGCGGGCCAACAGCGATCATCCCCTGGCGCGTCGGCTGGAGGAGGACGCGGGCGAACTGCGGACGCGGACGTGGTTGTCCGTGCTGGCGATGCTGGCGCTGGTGGTGACGATCGCGTGCATCGGGAACCAGATCCG
>DATBFY010000325.1:0-23071 GCA_036558265.1 Tepidisphaeraceae bacterium
TAGTATCGCGCCCGGGTGGCACTGGTAAGCTCTCAGGCTTACCAGTGGCGAGCCGCGCATGTGCGTGGCCCATCTGGGTGGGGCAGACATTCTTGTCTGCCCGAAAACAAGCTTCCGAGCCGCAGGGACCTTCCGCAACCACCAGGAGTCTTGCTCAACCCTGACATAGGACTTTGCTGAGCTCAACGCGCTCAGCCTCAAACCCCGCGGCTGATGCCCTTCGCCCTTTAACGAAATAATCCACGCCATTGCTTATCGAGAGTCGCGGGTTCGCCTTCGCGGCCGCTTCAATGACTTCCTGCCCTACCTGCTTTGGAAGCCAGACTCGTTGGAGCGAGCCCGCCTCCGCAAGGGCGGAGAGGTCTTTCGTGCTGATCCTGGTCGCATCGATGGAAAGGTTAATCAACTTTGGAAGGCGCGCCACAAAGTCAAACGAGCGAATCTCCGGTTGGCTTGACAGATATAGCCAGCGAAGGTCGCGAACCTCGGCAAAGGCCTCGGGCATCAAGTTGCGGCAGGTCGCAACCCATATGCGTCTCGCCGTCAGACCCACCAAAGAACCCAGCTTCTGTACCTGCGCAAAGTAGACCCGATCAAAGCCATTGCTCGCCAACCCGTGGGTGCTGACCAACGAACCGCCGTTAATCGTCAGGTCGGGCGCTCGGACTTTGAGGCCGGTCAAATCTTTCCAACGCCATTTTCTAATTCCGAGGAATTGCCCCACGTCGCAGGCGGAAATATGCCCGATATCGGCTTCCTTGCAGACGTCCACGGCGAGCGTATCCAGTTGGTGACCCTCCAAAACTGCGAGATCGCGGGCGCAGGACTTTGGCTTCAATGAGAGACGCCGCAGAGTGGGCATGCTGCGGATGGTTTCGATGGACTTTATGTTCCGGCCACGGACATTGATCGATTCTAGGTTCTCAAGAGGCTTTAGAACTTCGAGGTCCGTAAGCATCGATTACCATGAAATATCAGCTTCCTTTACTTTTTGGGCTTGTCTTCCCGCGAAAAGCTTCAGCAGCCCCCGCGCATCCGGCAGCTTTGCCGAGCGGTTAGTCAAGAACACCCGGTTAGTACCGCGGGTCCACCTTGTCTGCTCCGGCGCGGCCTCGTCAACGGTCGTGATAACTCCGTGAATCATGTCACTTCCCGTGAATCTGATGTCCGCTGCGCCGTTCGGCCGTCACGTGTGGAATCATCGTCGTTAAGCGAATGATTGGCCGGTCGGGCCCTTGCGGCTTGCTCATTCTATCATCGACGTTTTCGTCCGAGCTCGCGGCAACAATAGTGCCGTCGGGCGCCCCTCGCCTCATCGCCCCCCCAGCGTTATTCTTCCCCCCGTGCTCCGCCGCAACGTCCTTCTCTTCCACCAGGCCGCCCTGGGCGACTTCGTCGTCTCCTGGCCCCTCGCACTTGCCCTCGGCCGCCTCCACCCCCAGTCTCGCATCATCTACGTCACCGCCGCCTCAAAAGGTAAGCTCGCCGAGAAGGCCCTGCGCACCGAATCCCTCGACGTTGAATCCGGCTGGCATCACCTCTTCGGCGACGCCGCAGCCCTGCCCGAAACCAACCGCAAGACGCTCGAGAGCGCCCACTCGATCTTCTCCTTCGTCGCCTCGCCCGGCGACGCCTGGACGGACAACATCCACGGATTGGCCCCAAACGCCCAGCTCACCCACATTACCCCGCGCCCGCCCGACGATTCGCCCTTCGCCGGTCACATCACTCAATGGCTGGGCGATCAGCTCGCTCCCATTGCGGCCGTCAAGACCGCCTTCGACCAGATCATGCGCTCGGTGCAATCGCGCGGCGTGGGTTACCGCCGCTCGCCCGAGGGCACGATCTGCGTCCACCCTGGCGGCGGTGCCAAGGCCAAGCGGTGGCCGGCCAAGCACTTCGTGCAGCTCGTGCGAAAGCTCGTCAAGGACCGCCGTCACGTCCGCGTGCTGATCGGCGAGGTCGAGCGCGAGCAATTGCACAAGGAAGACCTCGACCACTTCGCCGCCGTCGCCGAGCTGGTCGAGCCCAAGACCTATCTCGACCTGCTCGATCACCTGGGCCGCGCCGACGCCCTGGTATGCAACGACACCGGCCCCGGCCACCTGGCCGGCATCATCGGCACCCCGACCTTCTCGATCTTCGGTCCCCATTCCAACGAGACCCGCTGGAAGCCCGTTGGGCCTCACGTACACGTCCAGAAGACCGAGGATCTGCACCATCTCTCCCCGGAACAGGTCCATAAGTGGGTGGCGTCGCACGTCTGAACCCCGGATGTACATCCGGGGCTCTCGCGTGGGGAGCACAGCGCCACCTTCGCGCTAATGAATCAGTCGCATATCCCCAAAATCCGGCACCAGCGCCGGAGCGCGCTCGAACGGCCTGTACCCCGCGGGCCAATAGACGAAGAACGCCCGTCCCAGCATGAACCGCCCCGGCACGCGTCCCGATTCCACGTTCAAGCCCTCATCCGGCAGGTGGATCTCGTCCGTCCAGAATCGCGCGTCATAACTCGCAGCCGAGTTGTCCCCCATCACGAAGTAGTCATCCCCGCCCAGCTTCACCGGATCGCGCGGCCGGCCATGCACCAATTCGCGTCCGTTCGCGTCCTCGGGCGTGTAATAAACGTCGCGCCACAGGCTCACGTGCGACAATAGCGCCTGCTGTCGCGCCGCATCGATCGTGACCGAGGGCTCGCCGAAGGGCGTGCGCGACTCGCGCCGCCGCTCGTGCCGCGCGAGCAGGTCCTTCACGTCCGGATGGTACTGCTGCGGCGTGGTCTGGAAGATCAGCTCGCCATTGAGTCGCACGCTCACCTGGTAATCCACGTTACTGAATTCCACCTTGATCGGCCCCCTGGCTTTCGAGGTGACGAACGCATGAAGCGGCGGAATCTCGGCCGGAAGATCGCCCCCGTGCGTGTGTTTCAAGCGCACCGCGTCCGGCGTGAACGTGAGTACAAACTCATGATTGAGCTTGGTCATCCGGGCCATCAGCGGCCCGTCGCCGGCCTTGCGGTCGTAGAAGAACTGGAGCTTGAGGTCGCTCACCGTGTAAACCATGTAGTCCCCCTCCGACGCGAACGAATCGCCGCTGGCGTAACGGGACAGGTCCTGCCCCATCGTCGCGTCGTACGCCAGCCAGTCCGTGAAGTATCCGCCCGGAGCGCTTTGGGGGTTGTAGCGGGGGTCCCGGGTCGGGTCGAACCGCAAGCGACCACCGCCATCCTTGTTATTGAAAACGATGACCCGCGCGTCTTCCGCGTTGCCCGTGTCCCACCCGTCGCCGTCGTTGTGAACCCATGGCAAGGTCCAACCGTCGCTGCGATTCTGGTTCAGGGGACGGTAATCGTTGTCGTAAATGATCCGCCAGAGGGCGTCCTGGGCAAATTTGGGCTTGGTCTGGATCTGCCAGGCGTTGCCCATTTTCACGTAAACGTCGCCGTCCAGGATCATCAGCTCTTCACCAGGCAGGCCGATCAAACGCTTGATGTAGTTGATCGCGTAGGCAGGCCGGTCCGTCGGGGTCTTGAAGACCACCACATCCCAGCGGTGGGGCGACGATATCCACGGGATGTACAGGTACTTAAGCACGAGGATGCGATCCCCGTAGCGCACGAACGGGTTGGTCGCCTCGTCGCGCGAGACCTTGTGGCGGCAGTTCGGGCAGTAGATCGCAAAGGTCCGGGGGCGTCCCTGGAGTTCCCGTTCCTGTCCGGCGCGAAGCGGGATCTCGATGTCCTCATTGCCGTTCGAGCGCGACGGATAGTTGGCGTCGAACGTGTAGCCGCACTCCTTGCAGGTGAAGCGCATGTGGGCGCCCAGGAGGGTCGTGGCCATCGACCCGGTCGGGATGACGAACGCTTCAACCACAAAGGCGCGGAAGACGAATGCCAGGATGAAGGCGATCAGGATCGACTCGATCGTCTCCTTGACCCCTTTGCCCGTGCTGATCGGGTAGTCCGCTGCCGGTTCGGCGGGCGCGAGTGCGTTTTCGGCTGACGAGGCGTCGGCGGGCGACGGCTCTGGCGACTGCGGTTCATCCATGCTGCCGCGTATGGTATGCGAAGGGGCGGAGGCGGAAAAGGGTGGGGGTTCAGGACTTGGCGATGTCCGCCTGATGTGCGTCGAGCAAGCGCTTCACCTCGTCCACCTGCAGAGATCCGTCCGGGCTGGTTCCGACGATGCAGTACAAGCCCTTGCCGGAGACGATCCCGGCGATCGGGGTGCCGCTGAAGGTGACGGCATAGGTCGAGCCGTCGCTAGCCTGGGGGACGGCCGAGGCGGGGAGCGAGAAGACCGAGAGGGACGATTTTCCCTTTGTAAAAAAGAGCTGCGCCGCCTGCTCGCCACCGACCTTGCGTACCGCGGCGCCCTGGAAGCTCCAGCCATCCTTGCTCAGGTCCGGGGCGAAGACCGGACGCCCAAGCTGTGACGCCAAAGCGTTCGCCGAGGCGAGTGCAGTGACCGCATCGGGCGATGCCGATCCGCTGAGGCGCGCCTGGTGCGCGTTATCCATCGCCTTGTAGAGGGAGTTGGGGAAGGCATAGCCTTTCCCGGGTTTATTTGGGTTTAAAATCTGAAACGCCAACACGCCGAGTCCGATCAAGAGGACCGCCGCAGCCGCGGTCGTGCGGAACCACTGTCGTCGGAAGAGCGGGATGGGCGCGTCGTGCCGGACTGTTGCCGGTGATTCACCGACCCCCGGCGTAGTGACCGTGATGGCGCGGATGCGATCGCGCAGCGCGGGGGGTGCCGCGTCTTGCCCGAGCACACGGCGCAAGGCCGCCTTGAGGGCCGGGTCGTCAAAGGGTTGCACAGGGGGCGATTGCATAAGATATGCCTGGTGCCCTATTTACACGTCATTTCCTGCCTGGAGTACCAGTCGCGCCGACAACGCCC
Source organism: Tepidisphaeraceae bacterium (assembly GCA_036558265.1). Classification (GTDB taxonomy): domain Bacteria; phylum Planctomycetota; class Phycisphaerae; order Tepidisphaerales; family Tepidisphaeraceae; genus RYN-433. The sequence continues at coordinate 4,902 of DATBFY010000325.1, forward strand.
TGTCATCGCCGTGCGACATGCGACGTGCTCTACCTCTCGCTGGCAGAACCGGTTGGGGCATTGATTCATTCCCGAATAATCCCTTCCCGGACTGCAAAATCCCGCAACTGCTCCGATAACCGCTGCCGCGCACGGTGCAGGCGGCTCATCACGGTTCCCAGGGGCACTTGTAACGCATCGGCAATTTCCTTGTACGACAATTCCTCAATTGCCCACAGGTGCATTGCGGTCTGGTACTCCTCGGGCAGGGAGTCGAAGGCGCGTTTGAGGTGCTGATCCATTCCTTCCCAGTTTGACGCCGGCAGGGGGTCGGGCGCTACGGCGGCGGCCTCGAGGTGCTCGTCATCGACGCCGACCGGCTGGCGTTTCTCGCGCTGACCCCGGCTGACGTGCAGGTTGTGCATGATGCGGATGAGCCAGGGTCGGATACCGAACTCCTGGAGGTTGAAATCGGTCGAGGAGCGAAAGGCCCGGAGGTAAGTCTCCTGCACCAAATCCTCGGCCTTATGCGCGTCGCGGGTCATGCGGCGGCCGATCCGATAGAGCATGTCGAGATGCTCCAGGGCGAGTGCTTCGAATTGTTGCCGATCCAGTTTCATGCCGCCAAGGGATGAAAAAAAGAGGCGTCAAAGATATTCGAAAGCGGCATTTGCGGGAAGGGGGGGTATGCCTAAGATCCCGCCGATGACTGATTTGAGCGACTTCGGGCCGGACGTGAAGGGGTTGGTGTTCGACTGCGACGGCACGATCGCCGACACGATGCCGCTACATTACCAGGCGTGGGTGGCGGCGCTGGGGGAGTATGGGGTGGAGTTCCCGGAGGCGTTGTTCTACGAGATGGCGGGGATTCCGACGGCGCGCATCATCGAGATCCTGAACCAGCGGCATGGGCACACGATGCCGGTGCAGCAGACGGCGGACGACAAGGAAGATCTGTACGTGAAACTCATGGATCGGGTGCGGCCGATCGAGCCGGTGGTGCGGATCATCGAGCGGTACGCGGGCAAGCTGCCGATGGCGGTGGCGACGGGGGCGACGCGCGCGATCTGCACGAAGACGCTCACGACATTGAACCTGCTGCAGCACTTCCTGGAGATCGTGACGGCGGACGACGTGGCGCATGGGAAGCCGGCGCCCGACATCTTCCTGGAGGCGGCGCGGCGGATCGGCGTCCCGCCGGAATCGTGCGTCGCGTTCGAGGATGGAGATTTGGGGATCCAGGCGGCGCGGGGGGCGGGGATGCGGGTGGTGGACGTGCGGGAATGGGGCGAGCGTTCGAAATAACACACAACGCGCGGTGGCGATGAGGGATTTTCCTCACGTCGAAGTGGATGAATCGGGCAGCGACGTCCGATAAAGTACCGGGCCACTTTTTTCCCGGGCAGTCTTTGCATGAGTAAATCAACCATCGTCGTCACCGGCGCGGCCGGGTTCATCGGATCACATGTCAGCCAGGCGTTGATCGCCCGCGGCGCGCGCGTGGTGGGGGTGGACAACTTCTGTGACTTCTATCACCGGTCGTGGAAGGAAGAGAACGTCCGCGCCGTCGGACAAGGGCTCGACCTTGAGGAACTGGACATCACCGATGGCCCGGGCATTGGCAGGTTGATCGATACGGTCAAGCCGCAGGGGATCATTCACCTGGCGGCGATGGCCGGCGTGCGTCCGTCGATCGAGCGGCCCGTGTATTACTCGAAGGTCAACCTGGAGGGGACGACGAATTTACTTCAGGCCGCGGTTGAAGGGGGCGTGCGGCGGTTCGTGTTCGCGTCGAGCTCGAGCGTGTACGGCAACAACGCCAAGGTGCCGTTCGCGGAGACGGACGACGTGGGCGAGCCGATCAGCCCCTACGCGGCCACCAAGCGCGCGGGCGAGCTGCTGTGCCACACGTTCTGGCATCTCTACAATCTGCCGGTGGCGTGCCTGCGGTTCTTCACGGTTTACGGTCCGCGGCAGCGGCCGGACCTGGCGATCCACAAGTTCGCTCGGTTGATTCATTTCGGCAAGTCGCTTCCGGTCTTCGGCGATGGATCGACAAGCCGGGACTACACGTATATCGACGACATCGTGGCGGGCGTGCTGGCGGCGTACGACCGGAACCAGGGATATCGGATCTACAACCTGGGCGGGTCGGATCCGGTGAGGCTGAGTGACCTGATCGCGGGGATCGAGCGGGCAATCGGGCGCGAGGCGATCATCGATCGTCGTCCGGCGCAGGCGGGGGATGTGGAGCGGACGTTTGCGGACGTTTCGCGGAGCCGTGAGGAGCTGGGGTATGAGCCGCGGGTGCGGCTGGCGGAAGGGCTGGGGCGGTTTGCGGAGTGGTTCAAGGCGAACCTGCACTTGTATCGGTTGCCGGGGGAGGGGGTGATCGAGGTGAAGCTCGGCGCCGCCGTGCGCGAAGTGGGGCGCGGAATGCGCGTGGCGGGGTGAGGTGCGATCGGCCATGGGCGCGCGGCCCTGCGGGCCGCCGCTAAACTTGGTGCTTTGGCGCGGTGTGGGGGATGGGATAGATTCTGGGGGCAATGCTGACGCCCATCCTTTCGCGGCAACGACAGAAGCGACTGCTCGAGGTCGTGCAGAAGCGGAACTACTCGTGCGCGGTGATCGGCGCGCCGCATCACGTTTATTACTTCACGTCGCACTGGACGGACTGGCGACACCTGTCGGCGTTCGTGCTGTTCGCGGACGGGCACAGCGTGTTGTTCACCGCCAATGAGCCCAACAAGGCTGCGGCGGCGGACGACGTGCGCTCTTACCAGGCCAACGCGCGGGGGACGCTCAAGGAGGACGCCGCCTGGTGGCTGGGTCGCAAAATCCAGGAGCTGTTCCACGAGAAGAAGGTGATCAACCTGGCGTACGACGCGTCGGTGATCACGTCGCAGGTCGGATTGAACTTCGACGGGATCCGCGAGCCGATCGACGAGGACCTGTTTCAGATGCGGCGGGTGAAGGATGCCGACGAGCTGGAGTTGATGAAGCGGGCGATCGACTGCTGCGGGGCGATGTACGAGACGGCGCGGGCAATCATCGAGCCGGGGGTGCCGGAGCACCGGGTCTTCGCGGCGATGCAGGCGACGGCGGTGGAAGCGGCGGGCGAGCCGCTGTCGTGGCTCCTGGGCAACGATTACGCGTGCGGGGTGCCGGGCGGCCCGCCGCGCCCGGGGCACGTGGCGGAGGACGGAAAGCTGTACATCCTGGACATCGGCCCGGTGTACCGCGGATACTTTTCCGACAACGCCCGCACGATCGCCGTGAACCGCAAGCCGACGGACGCGCAGTACGAGGCGCACGAGATCATCCTGGGGGTGATCGCTTTGCTGGAGGTCAACGCGAAGGCGGGTACGCCGTGCTTTCACCTGTGGCACTGGGCGAACGATTTCCTCAAGCAGCGCGGCCGGAGCGAGATGAGCCACCACCTGGGGCACGGGGTGGGACTGAACCCGCACGAGTTCCCGCACCTGAACCCGGAATGGGACGACACGCTGCAGGAGGGGGAGATCTTCACGCTGGAGCCGGGCTTGTACGGCGAAGAATTGGGCGGGGGGATCCGGATCGAGAATCAGTACCTGGTGCAGAAGGACGGGGTGCTTCGGTTGACGGATTTTCCGGTGGGACTGGTGTGAGGGACGAACGAGTAAAACATAACGCGTAAAACATAATGGCCTCCGCGGCCGGATCGTATTCACTTTATGTTTTACTCGTCAGGTTTTACGCTTTGTCGTTTTCTCGGAGCGTGAATTATGCCCGGGGTTTCGTGGGATACGTTCGAGCGGTATCAGCAGAAGGGTCTGGATGCGCGGCGCGCCGGTCAGTGGGACAGCGCGCGGGTGTACCTGCTGGAGGCGGCGCGGGCGATGGTGGAGTTGTCGAAGGACGCAACAGGCGAGGACTTGAAGGAGGCGCGGCGGCAGACGGCCGCCAAGCTGCTGGAACTGGCGAAGGATTGCGAGCGGGCCAAAGGCGAGAACCGCAAGCGTCCGACGGTGAGCCGCAAGGGCGGGCAGGGGGACGAGAAGAGCTCGGAATCGGAGAGCGGGCCGTCGGCGGACCAGTGGATCGTCAAGGAGAAGCCCAGCATCAAGTTCGACGACGTGGCGGGGCTGGACAACGTCAAGGAAGACATCCGCCTGAAGATGGTCTACCCCTTCGAGCACCCGGAGCTGGCGGAGAAATTCGGGATTCGCGGCGGTGGCGGCGTGCTTCTGTATGGCCCGCCGGGCACGGGTAAGACGATGCTCGCCAAGGCGACGGCGGGGGAGATCGAGGCGACGTTCTTCCGCGTGTCGCCGGCGGACATGCTCAGCAAGTGGGTGGGGGAGGCGGAGCAGAACATCAAGAAGCTGTTCGACGCGGCGGCGGGTGAGAAGCGATCGGTTATCTTCATCGACGAGATCGAGGCGCTGGTGCCGGCGCGGCGGGACGAGGGGAGCAGCGTGATGCAGCGCGTGGTGCCGCAGATCCTGCAGGGGATGGAAGGCTTCGACAACAAGAAGGACGTGCGGGCGGTGCTGTTCATGGGCGCGACCAACTGCCCGTGGCAGCTCGACCCGGCGGTGCTGCGGCCCGGGCGGTTCGACGAGAAGGTGTACATCCCGCTGCCGGACGTGGCGGCGCGGCGGAAGATGCTGGACATCTACCTGGGCAAACGCCCGCTGGAGGAGAAGCTGGACCTGGACGCGCTGGCGCGCCACCTGGAGGGCTTCAGCGGGGCGGACATCAAGTACGTCTGCGACCGCTCGGCGACGATCCCGTTTTTGCGGAGCGTGGCGACGGGGCAGGAGGGGCCGATCACGCAGGAGATCCTGAGCGAGATCATCACCGCGACGCCGCGGAGCGTGACGGATGAGATGCTCAAGCGGTTCGAGGTGTGGGGGAAGGAAGCGGCGACGGCGTAAGCGGTAAGGGATGGCCGGCGCGATCCGGGCGGGGTGTTGTCAGACGTGCCAGCGATGTGACGTTGTCCCCCCGGGCGAACCGATATAGGATAATGGACGTATTGGTTCTGTAACTTCTTTGACAATCGGACCCACGATTTACCGGGGGCGATCGGTTTCGACCGGATGGCTACGGTAGTGGTGGCATGCCCAGGACGCTCGATTGGCCTGGTTAATCATTCGAGCAAACTTTAACTGCCAACAGCGATGTTGCAGGCCGAGTCGGCTTTGCCGCCCCGGTTGCTATGGCTGCCTAATTAAAGGCAACCTCGGTACGATGCGTAGCCTGTGACGCGTCGGCCGCAAAACAGCAGGCTGGCCCGATCATTCGGACGTTGGTGAACGGGCGAGAAACAGACGTCTGGTGGCCCGCGCAGGTTGTCGCGTGATCGGCATGGGCTGCGACAATAAAACACACGACTAAGCATGTAGAGGCCGTTACTCGGGTTGTCTCGGGACGGGGGTTCAATTCCCCCCGCCTCCATTCGAGGGGTCGTGTCCGCACGCGGCCCCTCCCATCATCCCGGTAGATTTCAGGCTCGGATTTTCGGATCCGGGCCTTTTTTGTTGACATAGTGTACGTCATGATCCGGCCTTGCTTCGTCCTGTGAATCCGTCCGGGCAAGAAGACCGAATTGGACATGTCACAAGAACTTCACGGGAAAGTCGCGATCGTCACCGGAGCGTCGCGCGGGCTGGGTGAATCGGTCGCGACGGTTCTTGCCGGGCGCGGCGCGGCCGTCGCGCTCAACACGTTCGCGTCGCCCGAGCGGGCTGCGGCGACGGTGGACCGGATCCGGTCGGGCGGCGGGCGGGCGGCGGTGTTTCGCGCCGACGTGCGCGATGAGTCCGACGTGTCGCGCATGGTGGCCGAGGTCGAGCGAACCCTGGGGCCGATCGACGTCGCCGTGCTCAACGCGACGGGCCCGCAACCGTTTCTCGGGATCGAGGAATTGACCTGGCGCGCCTGTCTGGACCAGCTCGAGTTCTTCGTCAAGAGCCCGTTGCTGATCGCGCGGGCGGTGGTCCCCGGCATGAAGAAGCGTCGTTATGGACGGATCATTAACATCGGCTCGGAGGCATTTGAGCGGGGCGTGCCGCGCTTCTCGCAGTACGTCGCGGCCAAGGGGGCGCAGCTTGGCCTGACCCGATCGTGGGCGATGGAACTGGCGGAATGGAACATTACCGTGAACCTGGTCGCCCCCGGGTGGATCCCGACCGAGCGCCACGAGGGGGACAGCCAGGAGATGAAGGATGCCTATGCGGCCGCGGTGCCGATGAAGCGCATGGGCGTGCCGACGGACGTTGCCCAGGCCGTGGCGTTCCTCGCGGGCGAGGGGGCGGGGTTCATCACGGGGCAGAAGATCTCCGTCAACGGCGGGAACACGCTGGAGTGACGGTTCAGCGGACCGGGGCGCGCGCGCGGCGCGTAAAATGCACAACGTCGCCGGGGCGGCACGATATCATTGAGGTCAGAACCCTCCCGATGCGTCTATCCGTCACCATCCTTGCGCTGGTCATCTTTTCCGTGAGAGGCTTGGCGCAGGATGAGCCCGGCGTCCAATTTTTCGAAGCGCGAATCCGTCCGATCCTGGCCGACCACTGCTATGGTTGCCATTCGGCCGGGGCGAAGAAGCTCAAGGGAAAACTGTTCCTCGACAGCCGCGAAGGGGTGCTCAAGGGCGGAGAGACCGGCGCGGCGATCGTACTTGGCCGCCCCGAGCAAAGCCGCATGATCGAGGCGGTCGGCTATGCGAACGTCGACCTGCAGATGCCCCCGAAGGAGAAGCTTAGCGACCGGCAGATCGCCGACCTGACGGCGTGGGTCAAGATGGGCGCGCCGTGGGGCAAAGGGGCGAACGCCGCCGCCGCCGCCACCACCACGACGGTCACGAAGGTCGACACGTTTAACCTGGCGAAGCGCAGAGCTTCCCACTGGTGCTGGCAACCCGTTCGTGTGCAGGCGGCGCCGCCCGTTCACGACACCGCGTGGCCCAGGTCCGACATCGATCGGTTCATCCTCGCCAGGCTCGAGGCGAATCACCTTCATCCCGCCCCCTCCGCGGATCGGCGCACGCTGATCCGGCGCGTTTACTTTGACCTGATCGGTCTTCCGCCGACGCCGGCGGAAGTAGAGGATTTCGTAAAGGACGCGGCACCCGACGCGTTCGAGAAGGTGGTCGATCGGCTGCTGGCGTCCCCGCGGTTTGGCGAGCGCTGGGGTCGACACTGGCTCGACCTGGCGCGGTACGCGGAGACGATGGGACACGAGTTCGATTTCGCAATCCCCAATGCGTGGCGGTATCGCGATTACGTCATCCGCGCGTTCAACGCCGACGTTCCCTACGACCGCTTCCTGACCGAGCAGATCGCTGGCGATGTGCTACCCGAGCCGCGGCGCTCGCCCGATGGCGATGACGAGTCGATCGTCGGCACGGCGTTCTGGTTCTTCGGCGAAGACGTGCAGGCGCCGGTCGACGTGCGGCAGCACCAGGCGGACCTCTTCGACAATCGGATCGACGTGTTCGGCAAGTCGATGCTCGGCCTGACGATCGCCTGCGCCCGCTGTCACGACCACAAGTTCGATGCGATCTCCACCGCGGACTACTACGCGCTGTATGGCTACATGAAGGGCATGCGATACACGCAGGCGGCGGTCAACGATCGCAGCATCGAGGAGGGCGCCCGGCGACTGGACGGCGTGAAGCGGTCGCTTCGCCGCGCCGTCGCCACGAAGTGGCTCGCCCATCTCGATTCGCTCGTCGGGCCACTCCGGCTGACGCTTCCCGCCGATTGCGAAGATGCCGCGACGCTTCGTGCGGGGGATGCGCCGCTTCCGGGATCGTGGTTCGCGCAGGGCGCTGGGTTTGGGGCTTGCGAGCCTGGCGACTTTGTCGTTGACGGTGACGACCGGCATCCGGTTGTGGCCTTCCCCGTCCCCTCGATTGCGCATAGCGGTCTTCGATCGACGAAACTCGAAGGATATTTCCGCTCGCAGACCTTCACGATCGATAAGCCCTACCTTCAGGTTCAGGCTGCCGGCAACGATGCGCGCCTGAACGTCGTCATCGACAACTTCGTGGTCATTCGGGACCCGATCTACGGCGGGCTGAGGCGTCCGATCAAGTCGCCAACGCCTGCCTGGATCACGATCGATCTCAAGATGTGGCAGGGGCGCCAGGCGTACCTTGAGCTGGCCGACTGCTCGATATCCGACCCCGGCGGCCCGCCGGCGCCACGCGACGGCTGGATCCAGTTCGAGCAGGCGCTGCTCTCCGAGCACGCATCGCCTCCACGGGTTCGCTCAGCGACCGAGAAACTCGACGATCCCCTGCCCTTGGTGCGCTCCAGCCTCGAACAGTGGCGCGACGGCCGGCTTGCGCAGTCGACCGATGCTCGCCGACGCGCCGCCATCCTCGGCGAGGCGCTCAGGAAAGGCTGGCTCGACGCGCCGGCGCATGATCCTGGGATCGCCTCCATCCTGGACGAGTATCATCGCATCGAGGCGTCGATTCCCGCTCCGCTCTACACCCCCGCCGCTGCCGACGGCAACACCGACGATGAACACATCTTCATCCGCGGCAACCCGAAGACGCTCGGGCCGGTTGTCGGCCGCAGACTTCTCACCGCGCTGGGCGGCGATGCTGAACCGTCCAGGGGCGAACCTGGTGGAAGCGGCCGCCTGGAACTGGCGCGCCGCGTTACCGATCCCGCCAACCCGCTGACGGCGCGGGTCATGGTGAACCGCGTCTGGCACCACCTGTTCGGCCGCGGCATCGTCGCCTCGGTCGATAACTTCGGCGCGCTGGGCGAACGGCCGTCCCACCCCGAGCTGCTCGATTATCTGGCGCACCGATTCGTGCATGAGGACGCCTGGTCCACCAAGCGACTCATCCGGGAGATCGTGCTCACGAGCACTTACCGACAATCCGCTGCAGCGGCGCCGGGCGTCGGGGATTCGGCGATGAAGAGCGATCCCACCAACACCCTGCTCTATCGCGCCAACGTCCGCCGCCTCGAAGCCGAGAGCATCCGCGATCTCCTCCTCTCTGTTTCCGGCCGACTCGACCTCACCATGTATGGTCCCGGCGTTCAAGTGCATCTTACGCCTTTCATGGAAGGCCGCGGCAGGCCCGACCGTTCCGGGCCGCTCGACGGCAACGGCCGACGCTCGATTTACCTGGACGTGCGTCGCAACTTCCTCAACCCGATGCTCCTGGCCTTCGACACGCCAACGCCCTTCAACACGATGGGCCGGCGATCTGTCTCAAACGTCCCCGCCCAGGCCCTGATCCTGATGAACGACCCCTTCGTCCTGGAGCAGGCCCAGCTCTGGGCACGTCGCGCCCTGGCCGACAAATCCTTGCCCCCCGAGGCCCGGCTGACCAGAATGTATGAGTCAGCGTTCGCGCGTCCGCCGACTCAGGATGAGCTGCGTGATCTTCTCGCCTTCATCGACGAGCAGGGCCAGGCCATGAACGTCGCCGCCGACCAGCGCGCCACGAACCTCTCGATCTGGACGGCCGTCGCCCACGCCCTGGTTAACACCAAGGAATTCATCTTCCTGAACTAAGCTAGGCGGCCCGTTACGCATGTATCCCTGCAACCGACAACAACCGCTGCCGCTCACCCGCCGCCAGATGCTCCGGCAGGGCGCGCTGGGTTTTGGCGCCGTGGCGCTCACCGCGCTGGCGTCCGATTTCGCCAGGGCGGCCGATGCCTCCGTCCGCAACCCACAGTCCGCAATCCGCAATACTCCCATCCCTCATTTTCGCCCCAAGGCGCGCAACGTCATCTTCCTCTACATGGACGGCGGCGTCTCGGCGATGGATTCGTTCGATCCCAAGCCCCTCCTGACCAGGGAGCACGGGCAGCCGTTCAAGATGAAGATGGAGCCCACCCAATTCAACAACAACGGCTCCACCCTCGGCTCGCCTTGGAAGTTCCGCAGTTACGGTCAATCCGGGCTGCCGGTGTCCGACCTGTTTCCCCACATCGCCACGTGCGCCGACGACCTGGCGCTCATCCGCTCGATGACGTCCAACTTCTCCGAGCACACCGGCGCCAACTACTTCCTGCACACGGGCTCGGGGATGCAGGGAAGGCCTTCCATGGGCGCGTGGGTCGGTTACGGTCTGGGCTCCGAGTCCAGGAATCTTCCCGGCTTCGTCGTCCTCAACGGCGGGCTGATCCCGCCCGGGGGCCTGGATAACTTCAACGCGGGCTTTCTTCCCGCGACCTACCAGGGCTCGATCTTCAAATCCACCGGCGAACCGGTCGCCAATATCCAGCCGCTCGAGCGATCCGCCGGCCTGCAGCGCGCCAAGCTCGACCTGGTCGCACGCCTGGATGCGGGCCGCCTGGCGCGCGGCGATGGCGGGCGCGCCGACGATGCGATCGAGTCCGCCATCGCCAATTATGAGCTCGCGTTCGCGATGCAGTCCGCCGTTCCTGAGTTGATGGACCTCGCCGGCGAATCCGCGGCAACCCGGTCTCTCTATGGCCTGGACGCGCCCTATGACAAGACCCGCATCTACGCGCGGCAGTGCCTGCTGGCACGGCGACTGGTCGAGCGCGGCGTGCGCTTCGTCGAGTTGACCTGCCCAAGCATTCCGCCCAACGACCGCTGGGACGCCCACCAGAACCTGCGGAAGAACCACTCGGAGAACGCGCTGGCGGTCGATCAGCCGATCGCGGGAATGTTGAAAGATCTCAAGTCGCGCGGGTTGCTGGATGAGACGCTGGTCGTCTTTTCCGGTGAGTTCGGGCGAACGCCGTTCGCGCAGGGATCAGACGGTCGGGACCATAATCCGTTCGGATTCTCGTTATGGCTGGCCGGCGGTGGGGTGAAGGCCGGGACCATCTACGGGGCGACCGACGAATACGGGTACAAGGTCGTCGACGGCAAGTGCCAGATCCACGACCTCCACGCGACGATGCTTCAACTGCTAGGGTTGGACCACAAGCGGTCCACCTTCCGCTGGGGCGGCCGGGACATGCGACTGACCGACGTCCACGGCGAACTGATCACCGATATCCTCGCCTGACCGCCGCCCCGTTTGCCCATTCAATTCCCGCTCAAAAAAATTCCGGATTCCTCTTGCCAACAAGTAAAGCACATGCTAACTTATTTCCGATTAGTTAGTGACTACTACCTTTTCGGAGGCCTCATGCCCGCCATCACGCCCATCACGTACTGCCCCCGTTGTGGCCACCCCCGTCGGCCGGACGGTCCGCCCTGCGCCCACTGCCAGCCCATCGTGCCACCCGCTCCGCTCCCTGCTCCGCTCGCGCAGCCGGTCCGGCGCTCGTTCCTTGAGCTGCTCCTCGATCCCCGCAGCATCCACTGGCTCCTCGGGTCGGGGGGTTTCCTCCTCGCGGCGGGGTTGGTGGTCTGGCTGGCGAGCCTGGGGCTCTTCCAAAACCCCCTCGTCGTCTCCCTCGCGATGGGCGTGGGGACGGTCGGGCTGCTCGCCGCCGGGTGGGGCGTGATCCGGTTTTCGCGGTATCAGCTTGCGGGGCGGGCGATCACGCTCCTTGCATGCCTGGTGATGCCGCTGAACCTGTGGTTCTATAACGCCCACGACCTCGTGACGCTGCAGGGGCACCTGTGGCTCGCGGGCGTGGTGTGCTGCGCGCTCTATGCGGCGTCGGCGTGGTTCCTGGAGGATGCGCTGTTCGTGTACGTGCTCAACGCAGGCGTGGCGATGACGGGGTTACTGATGCTTGCGGATATGCACCATTTTGCCCAGATTGCCTCTCCCGCCACGCTTCTCGTGGTACTGGGCCTGATCGCGTTGCACGTCGAGCGGATCTTCCCGGCATCCCAGCAGGGGGCATTCACCCGCGAGCACTTCGGAAAGGCGTTCGTTCGGAGCGCGCAGGCGCTGATCGGCAGCGGCCTGGTGCTCTTGCTGGCCGCGCAACTCGTCGGCTTGATGACCCTGCCGTTCGTCCATTTCCCCAAGCCCCAGATTGTGACCGACCCCGGGCTCAAGTGGCTTGCCCTGGGCCTGGTCGCGGCCGGCACGTATGCGACCGTCTACTCGTCCCGCGTCGCCCGCCGAGGCGGCGCGTGGTTCTACGTGATCGCCAACGTGTCGGCGGTGGCGACCGTGATAAACCTTGTCGGCCTGCCCGCCACGGCGTCCACGACGGCGTTCACGCTCCTGCTCGCCGGTCTGGGACTGACCATGCTGAGCGTCGTTCGGTTCACACGGGGGGGTGACGATTCGAACCAGGGCACACTGAGGATCGTCACCCGGCGATGCGGCAACGCACTGACGATGCTCTCCTTCATCTCCGCCGCGCTGGTCACGCTGAGTCATCTGATGTTCCAGGCGCCCCAGGTGGCCGCGGTCGTCCACCTAGGCGCGCTAGCCGGCCTGAGCCTGCTCGCCGCGACGTTGGCGGGCCATTCCGGCTGGCGTCGCGGGTACGTCACGACGACCGTGGTCCTGGCGGCCCTGGCGGGTATCGCGCTGGAGCGTCTGATGCACCTGTCGACCTGGCAGAATATCGAGATATTCGCCGTCGCGGCGGGCGTGGCGCTGCTGTTGGTCGGATACGCCGGATGGTATCGCGAGCAGACTCGCGCCGGCGGAACACGTCGCAACGACGACTCGGTCGGGGTGCTGCTGAGCCTGGGCAGCGTGCTCGCGGGTGTGCCGCTGGCCATTGCCGCGATCGTCGCGCGGACCTTCACGCCCGACATCTCGCTGGCCAACGAGTTCGCGCTGGTGACCGTGGGCCTGGCGCTGCTGGTGAGCGGTTATATCTGCCGGATCCGCTCGACGACGCTGACCGGCGGCGGCCTGCTCGCCTGCCAGCTCATGATGATGCTGGTCTTCCTGGGCGTCCGCGCCCAGCTCGCGCTGGGCGTCTACCTGACGCTGGGTGGTGCGGGCATCTTCATCAGCGGGCTGCTCCTGAGCATCTACCGTGACCGTCTGGCGACGCTGCCGCAGCGGATCCGCGACCGGCAGGGGATGTTTCAGATCCTGAACTGGAGGTGAGCCTGCCACGTCAAGACGCGATGACGCGAAACCCGGGTCGAGTGATGGCGACCCGCGGCCCAGGCGGCCCCCGGGAAGCACCGGGGGCCGCCGCTTTAGTTATCTTGCTTTTCGTTGATCGTCATGACGACCCTCGCTAGCGTGACGGCTCGCGCCGTTCGTCGTCGCCGCCGTTGTGAGGGATAAAATGCCACGTCAAGCCTTGCCGCGCGTGTCGATCGTCGTCCTGGCGCTGCTGACGCTCGGGGTCGCGCGGTCCGCGGTCGCGCAATTCGTGGTCACCCACGTCGGCGACGACGGAGACGGATCGCTGCGACAGGCGATCCTCGACGCCGACGCGCTGCCCGGGCCGGCGGTGATCGTCATCACCGCCACCGGTACGCTGGCCACGGCAAACCCCTTGCCGCCGATCACCAATCCGTATGGCCTGAGCATCAGCGGATCGATCGACGCCACCGGCGCGCCGCGATTCACGATTGATGCGAACGGCGATCGCGGGCTATTCATCTTCGCGACCGATCCGGCCACGCAAACGGCGCGCGGGAACGTCACGATCAACAACCTGCGGATCATCAATGGCCGTACCGTCGGCGGCACGGGCGGGGCGGGATCGGTGCCGGGTGGCGGCGGCGCGGGTCTGGGAGGCGGATTGCTCGTACTCCAGGGGAACGTCAGCCTGGTGAACGTCGAGTTCTCGAACAATTCCGCGGTCGGCGGCGACGGCGGCCAATTCTTCTCCGACAATGTCTACGGCGCCGGCGGCGGCGGGGGACTGGGCGGCGACGGCGGGATCGGGGGGCGCTCGACCCTGCCGGTCCTCACGGAGTACCAGGGCGGTGGGGGCGGCATCCGCGGCAACGGCACCGACCAGCGCGCCACGGGCGGGGCGGGCGGGTTCCCCACGGCGTTCCGGGGCGCGCTGAGCGGGTTTGCGGGCGGTGGAACCAGTTCGGACGGGAACATCGGCGCGCCCGACGCCGGCGGGGGCGGCGGAACCGGGCCCGGCGTGGAAAGCGCTGGCGGCGGCGGCCTGGGCGGCCAGGCGGCGCCCGATGGCAATGAGGCCGGCAAGGGCGGACTCGGCGGTGGCGGGGGCGGAGGCCTCTTCCTTGGCGGCGCGGGCGGGTTCGGCGGCGGTGGGGGCGGGGGCGTCGGCGGTGGCGCCGGTGGCTTCGGCGGAGGCGGCGGCAGCGCGGGGTTGGACGGCACGCCCGGCCATGCGGGCTTTGGCGCCGGCGCGGGATTGCATCTGGGGAGCGGGGGTGGACTGGGCGCAGGCGGCGCCATCTTCGTCCGTGCCGGCAATATGCTGTCCCTTCAGGACGTCACCTTCTCGGGCGACGCTGTGGCGGGCGGCAGGGCGACTGGCGACTCTTCGGGCCACGCCGGCTCCGCCATCGGCCAGGCCCTGTTCCTCGGCAACGACGTCACCTATACCGTCGCCAACGGCAAGACGATCACCCTCGCCGACAGCATCGGCGGCGGCAATGACCCCGAAGCGCGCGGCGGACTCACGGTCAAGGGAAACGGCACGCTCGTCCTCGCTGCCGCGGATAACTCGTACGTCGGCGATACGATCGTGCAGAGCGGGACGCTCCGGGTGAGCGGCTCGATCGCGGCCAGTCGCGGGGTGACGACCAACGCGGGCGCCACGTTCGACGCCGCCGCCACGCAGCGCGTCGCGTCGCTCACGCTCAATTCCGGCGGACAGGCGAAGGTCTCCGCAGGCGTGCTGGTGGTGGGCGACAACGCGCAGGCCAAACCGCTGACGGTCGCGGGCGACGGCTCGGGCCGGCTCGATGTGGGTTCGAATGGGCTGGTGCTCGACCATTCCCCTGGCAATGACGCCGCGGACCTGCTCTATGCGCGCTCGCTGGTCACTCAGGGATACAACGGCGGCCATTGGCGGGGGAACGGGATCACCTCCGGCAGCGCCGGCGGAGATTCGACCAAGGCGGTCGGATACGCGCCGGCGGAGGCCGCTCTGCCCTTTGCCAACGGGGCGGGCACGGACACGTTTCTGGGCACGGTGGTCGATCGATCGTCGATCCTGTTGCGCTACACGCTGGCGGGCGATGCGAACCTCGACGGCATGGTCGATTTCCAGGATCTGGTGCGCCTCGCGCAATCGTACAACATGGACGCCAGTTCATCGGCGGATGGGCCGTGGGCGCACGGTGATTCCACCTATGACGGGAAGGTCGATTTCGCCGACCTGGTGAGGCTGGCGCAGAATTACAACGGGAGCCTGCCGGCGGGGCCGATCGCCGGAGTACCGGCGGACTTTGAGTCGGATTTGGTACTTGCTGAAGCGTCGGTTCCCGAGCCGCTCTCGACCGAGATGATTTGCGCCGTCGGCATCTGGGGATGCGTCATTCGTCGCCGCGGTCCAGCATCCGGCGGGGGCTTGGCCCGCGCCGGTTCGGAGTTCACGCTTTAGCGCGTCTTGGACCGAGCCACGCCAAAGCGTGAATGCCGAGCGCGGGCGATCTCAATTCACATTCCGCGCCGCCGCCTCGCGGGTCTGTGCTTCGACGCGCTCTTTGACGATCGGCGCGGCGTTGAGCTCGACGTGACCGTCGCCGTAGAGGACGTTGACCGGCCCGCCGGCCTTGAGCTCATACTTCTCGTGCGCCATCACCGCCTGCGCGGGGTTGAGGATCGTGGTGATCTTCTTGAACTTCAGGCCCTCGTACACGTAGTCGGTGTTCGCGTTCACCCACTTGGCCACCTCTTCGGGCTTGGCGGTGGGCGGGGGCAGGGGGACGCGGCCATAGTGCTCGGGCGCCTGGAACATCGTCGGCGCCATCAGGTAGCCGGCAATGGCCCCGAGGTCCGGCGGAAGGTCGCCCTGGTGCTCGTTGGCGTAAAGGAAGATGCCCTGCCCGATCTGCCGCAGGTTGTTCGCGCCCTGGACCATCCGCGCCTGCTGCTTGGCGCGGGCGGCGGCGGGAATGAGGGCGGCGACGGCGGCGGGCGCGACCGTGGTCACGAGCGACTGCTCGCCCCCGAGCACGTCGGCGGCGGGGAACGGCGTCACCCCGCGGTAGTGCCATCCGAGATCGTCCACCCACGTCGCCCCGACGGAGGTCGAGAGGTGCGGCGCGATCTTGTTCAGCGGGGGCAGCGCCAGCGCCGGCGTCTGCATGCCGAAAAGGTCTGCGGCCCCGAGCGCGCCGCGCTGCAGCGCCAGCACCATCTGATACCCGCGCGGCGCAAGCTTGGGGAGATCCATGTACGAGATCGAGATCGCGTTCTTCGATACCCCCACCCGCTCGCGCGCGGCGTTGAAGCCGGCGTTGCCGAGCACGCCCTGGCCGCCCGTCCCGGTCTCGGCTGCCGCCGCTTCCAGGATCTGCGGGAAAGCGGCCACGTAAAGCCGCCCGTCCTTGATCGCCCAGCAGGGCGCCAGCGCCGGGATCGCCAGGTAGTGGATCGACAGGTCACCCACCTTCGCCGTCTCGATCGAGACCGCGGGCTCCCCACGATCCGCGTCCCGCTTCATCTCCGTGTTGGCCATCCGCTCGAACGCCAAAAGCGCCTGCTCGACCTTCGCCGGGTTGCGAAGCGGGTTGACGAGCACCAGGCCCAGGATGCCGCGCCCGGTCTGCTCGCTGTTGAATGCGAGCCACTGGTCGCCCAGTCCGGCGAGCAGGTCCCGCTGAAGGTCGCACCCCAGCGCCTTGTTCACCTCTTTGATCGCGTCCTCGACATTGCGCGAGGCGTCGGCGTCGAGGCGGGCGATGGTGTTGCGCACGCCGCCCAGGATGGGCGCCAGGTCGCAGCGCGTCGCCGCCACCCAGGTTGACGACTGCGGCGCCAGTTTCAGCAGGTCCTCCGAGACGGGCTCGGGATCGAGCAGGGTGGCCAGGAGTCCCATTCGCGGCTGCGGGCAGTCGATGAACGCCTGCGAGCCCCAGTCCTTGCCGTCGAAGCCCGCGGTGTAGATCAGCCGCTTGATCCCCGCGACGCCGGTCGTCAGCAGCATTCGCTGCCAGGTCTGCTTGGTCTTGGCGTCGGCGGCCATGTTGATCGCCAGGCTCGCGACGTTGAGGACCTTCTCGGCGTCGAAAAAGGCGGTCAGCGCCGCGTCAGGCCGGCCCTGCTTCACCGCCGCCTGGAACTGCTCGCGCTGCGCGAGGGTTTCATCGATCTTGGGAGGGAGTTCGAACGTCGAGATGGAGACCACGTCGCCGGGCCAGACCTGCACCTTGATCTTAAGCGGCACGTCCGCCGGGATCTGGGCGACGACCTTGTTGGCGGTGTCGGCGAGCGCCTGGGCGTCCTTGCCCGCGTCGCAGAGGATCGCGACCTTGGGCATGGGCACCTTGCCCGAGTAATCGAGCGGGCCGAAGTAGAGGGCCGTCGGCCGCCGCCAGGCGATTTCACCGAAGCTGAGCAGCGCCGGCAGCAGCTCCTTGGCGAGCGGGTCCCCCTCCATCATGCCTTCGAGCTGGATCCGCCGGACGATCCGAGGCCCAAGCTCGGTGAAGAGCTGTGGCAGGTTGGAGGCGTCGATGACGCCCTTGAGGTGCGACTGCGCGTACGCCGGCGCGATGTGCTCGCTCCCCGCCCAGCCGACGTAGAGCAGGGCGTCGGAGGGGATCCGATCGGCAAGGGGCTGGGCCAACGTGGGCCGAGCACTCCATGCCACGACTACGACCGCCACGATCAAGGTACGCACGATCCGCATGACAACCTCCCACGGGTTGGACGGACTGGGCCCCCGCTTATTGCAGTTTTACTCTCGCCCCATGCGGTTGAGAAGCGGGAACTGGCAACTCACCGGTTCGCCACCGCCTGGATCCGCCGGGGATGTTTGCTCGCCGCGTCGCCGTTGGTGATGTGCTTCAGGGCGGCGACGACCGTGTATTGGCCGACGGGGGCGCGGACGAACGGAGCGGTCGCGCCCAGGATCGAGACGGCGGTCGAGAAGACCAGCAGCGCCGCCGCCACCGCCCAGGTGATCGCGCGGTGCGGCTTGCGAAGCCAGGCGCCCGCCCAGAAGAGGGTCAGCGGCAGGAAGACGATGAACCAGCGCGGCCCGAACATCGCCGCCGTCCAGTCCACCCGAAGGACGATCGACGCGGTCACGATCATCACGGCCCCGGCGAGGGTCACGCCCGCCATGATCTTCGTGCTGGCGGGCCAGTGCCGGCGCAGGACGAGCGACAGGCCCAGGATCCCGATGACGATCACGGGGAAATGCGACAACAGC
>DATBFY010000326.1:0-3884 GCA_036558265.1 Tepidisphaeraceae bacterium
GCTAACAACTGGCAACTCCTTATCTTTTTGGCAATTCGATCCACAGCAATCCATTGCGATGGGCCGCGTTAATGTGATCGTGGTTCACGTCCGCCGGCAACTCCACCTCCCGGCAGAACGGCCCGTGATCGATCTCCATCACGTGGACGCGCAGCCTCGGGTGGTGTTCGCTGTGCGGCGACGGCGGCGGTTGACCGTCCCCCGCGTCGGGAAGCGTCGGCACCAGGCGCGTGCCGCGAAGCGTCAGCTTCTGGTCCGACACCTCGATCTCGATCTTCTCCTTGTCCACCCCCGCCAGGTCCACGCACACGATGTACGCCGTATCGCTCTCGTACAGGTTGACGTTCGGCGTCCACGTCTCGCTCGGGCAGAAGTTGAAAAAACCCTTCTGCATCTGGTCCATCAGACGCTGCATCTGCCTCTGCAGCGTGGCAAAGTTCGGTTCCGACGCGCTCTCGATCGGCATGGGTTCTCCTGCTCAACTCGACCGGACTGCTTGCTTCAACTGCGGGTCTCGTACACCGTCTGACCCGGCACGTCCGGGTGCGTCCCCTGCTCGTTGGTCACGCGGAACCCGCCAGCCGCTTCCCCGCCGGCCGTCGGGACCCGAAAATCGTAATACGTCCCCGCCGAATCCGGACGAAACGTCCCGCAGAACGTCGCCGTCCCACCCTGACCCAGCAACCAGACCGCGTACGCCCGGTCGTCCCCCGGCAGCGGCACGCCATCCCCGATCAGCACCCCGCTGTGAGTGTCCGCCTGCCACGCGATCGTCAGCGATTTCCCAGCGGCCTCGGCCTTGCCCGACAGCCGGTACAGGCGCGTCCGCGGATCGGTCAGGAAGCTCGCCAGGTCGTTGCGCTTGGCCAGCACCACCACGTACGACTTCTCCACCTCGACGTTCCGCTCCGATAGCCGCGCCCGCGCCGCGCGCTCCTTGATCCCCCAGCTCAACAACGCCCCAAGCACCACGCATGCGATGATCAACAGCATCAGCAGGAACGGCCTCGACACCCCCGCCTCCCGCTGCAGCCCGTACCCTGGCGTGGCACGCACGCTGGGCCGTCCAAACCCCGAATCAACCGGCGGAATCCCAGAATCGTTCACGCAACGCTCCTGTCGAAACACCACGGCGCGGCGCGCGACCGCCGTCGCCACCGCAACGGCCTGTCGCCCCCGCCACTTACAGCTTAGGCGGGCATTCTCCCCGTTTGCCAGACCCCTGTAAATCGATAATTCCTTTCTCGTCGTATTGACAGCAGGCACCGCGCGCGCATTCTACCGGGCGTTGTTCCCCAAAACGGTGCCGCCTCTCGGCGGCGACAAGTGGGACCGGGTATCTCGCAAACAATTTACTCAAAAACGGCAAGGAGGCCCCTACGCCCTCGTTTGATTTTCTGTCCAATCTCCGCGGCCGCCGCGACCGATCTGCCCGCGTGCGCCGCGCCGCAAAGCGCCCGATGCCCAAACCCAAGCCCAACCCCGCCACGCCCGCGCAGCTTCGCCCTCGCGATCGAACCACTCGAAACGCGCCAGCTTCTCACGGCCGTCACCGTCGAGGCAATCCAGCCGATCGCCACCGAGAGCGGCGACGCGGCCGTCTTCAAGATCAGCCGCACCGGCACCACCGGGAGCCTCCAAGGGCACTGGCAGATCACAAACGGCACCACCAACGACGACGACTTCGGCTCGACCGCCAACATGTCCGGCAGCTTCGTCATCCCCGATGGCGAAAGCTCAATCCAGGTTTTCATCGGCGCCGCCAACGACCTGATCGCCGAGGACACCGAGCCGTTCACTTCACGGCCTCCGCCGACGACCAGGGCACGTGGTCGTCGCCGGCGAATGGGCAGATCGAGGATGACGAGCCGAGCGTCTGGGTCGGAGGCCACTGATGCCTCCGCGAGCGAGGACAACCAGGACCCGGGCCAATTTGAAATCCACCTCACGCGCCCGGCCGCCAGTAACCTGTACGTCTTCTATCAGTTGAGCGGCACGGCCACGCACGGCACGATGGACGGGAGCACCGGCGCGGTCACGCCCGCTGACGCGGACTACCTCGGCGGCGACCCGGACCCGAACAACCCCGGCCGATTCCAAGCGTTCATCCCGGCGGGCGGGTCGGCGGCGTTCATCGACATCGCGCCGCTGAATGATGCGGAAAACGACGAGGGCACGGAGACTATCACGCTGACCCTGCTTGCCGATCCGAGCCCAGACGGGCCATTCTATTTCGCCCCCGGAGACGCCGGCCCCGCGGCGGCCAACGTCCCCCTTCAGAACCTGAGAATCACGAGCAACCTGCTCGAAGTGCCCTATTCCACACTCGACGACATCCTCGCCCGGCTTGGTGCAGAAACGAACGCGGAGCGTGAGCAGGCTCAGGGGGAACTGATCGTCTTTCTGACCCAATATCCATACACAAGTGTAGAACAGTATTGCAGCGACAAGGCGGAAGCAACAGGAGGTTCAGAAAAAGGGACGGGAGCCTTTTCCCTCAGAGGGAGTGGAAAAAAGGGACGGGAGCCTTTTTTTCATCTGCCGACATGGGCGTCGTCGATGTCCAGCCGAACGCGCAAGGACTAATCTACAAGGATTTCCCGCCGCAGACGGATGCGCTCGAAACCGGAGAAAAATACGTTCCTAAAGTCTCCGGACACGAAGTCCCTCTGGTTGTGATCCTGGAATACCTTGACGCCAACGGCGACCTGCTCGCTTATGGTCAACGAGACGTTTACGTTCAGTGCCAATAACACTCTTATAGATCCGAGGCGGATTCGAAGCTGCGCCCTCATGCTTCGAAAGGTAACGAAAATTCTCAAGCGCGGGATGATCGCCACCCTGTGGACGACGACGCTGCTCGCGATCGCGGCTTGGCCATATAGCTATTGGCGCCCGACGACGTTGGTCACATGGGAGGTGGGCGATCAAGGCACTCGACAATTCTGGTACACGGTCGCGGGCGGTCGGCTCGGTTATGCCACATCCGTTAGGCAACAGCGCATTGGCACACGGGCCCCCAACTGGGGCATCCGGTATCCCAAGGGTAACGCGCTCCCGCCCGCATGGGGATATGGAACCTCTTCAAGCTACGCGAACGGATCAGCGCGCTGGACATTTCTGGGCCTCTCGTACAAACGGACTCGGAGTGCATCAGACAATGCGACGAACCTCTATATTCCGGTGTCCTGGATAGCGGGGTTAACGAGCATCACATCCCTGCTCAGCATGATGAGGATCGTACGGCGCGCGCGGCGCACTCGACGCTCGCGCGCAGGCTGCTGTGCCGCGTGCGGCTACGATCTCTACGGCCTCGTTTCATCCACGAATTGTCCGGAATGCGGAACACCCCTTCCCAAGACATTGTTTAGCGCTCCTGCCATTAAAGCCTGACCCGCGTGGTTGCGATGCGCCCGAGCGGCGTGGGCGATGTCGCGTCAAAGAATGGTCACACCTGCGGGAGTGTGTCGGGGGAGGGGAGTCGAGGAAAAAGATTCCTGGACGGAAAAAAGGGACGGGACGGAAAAAAGGGACGGGAGCCTTTTCTTTCGGAGGGGAAAAAGGCATGAGAGGATAG
Source organism: Tepidisphaeraceae bacterium (assembly GCA_036558265.1). GTDB lineage: Bacteria > Planctomycetota > Phycisphaerae > Tepidisphaerales > Tepidisphaeraceae > RYN-433. The sequence continues at coordinate 3,578 of DATBFY010000326.1, forward strand.
GAGCCGTTCTGTCGTCATTTGCCAAAACTCATAATTCTGCCCGACGGGTGCTACGATAGGTGGCACGCGCGGAAGCGCTAGTGTTTCGCCGCGCCAGCGGCATTCTCTTCATCGGTCTTTCAGTTTCTTGACCAACCCAGTCGGAGGCATCTCGATGACCGATCCAGGCACACCGCTCAAAGACCTCGCCTTCGCCGACCTCGACCGCGAGATCGCCACCACCCGCCGCGTCCTCGAACGCCTCCCCGAGGACAAGTTCGCCTGGAAACCCCACGAGAAGTCCATGCCGCTGGGCCGCCTGGCCATG
>DATBFY010000327.1:0-5338 GCA_036558265.1 Tepidisphaeraceae bacterium
TTCGGGGCAAGATCCTTCGGTCGTTTGAAACTCCCTCAGGATGACGGCGACTGGACCGCCGTGGTTCGTTCCGGAAGGCTTGTGGTACGATTCGCGGCGTGAAATTCAAACTGAACCGCCGGGAGTGGATCGGGGCGACGGCCGCGGTGTTGGCGGCGGCCGGCGCAGGGCAAGTTCTCGGTGCGGATGAGGCGCCGGCTGCTGATGCGAAGCCGCCGGGCGAGTGGTTCGACCGCCCGATGCGGTGGGTGCAACTGGTGCTGGCGGAGAACGACCCGGGGACGTACGACGCGAAGTTCTGGCTGGATTATTTCAAGCGGGTGCACGCGGATGCGGCGTGCCTGAGCGCGGGCGGGTGCGTGGCGTATTACCCGACGAAGATCGAGCATCATCACCGCAGCGCGTGGATGAAGGAGGGGACGGATCCGTTCGGCGAACTGGTTGAGGGGTGTCGCAAGCTGGGGATGGTGGTGGTCGCGCGGACGGATCCTCACTCGATCCGCGACGACGCGGCGCAGGCGCATCCGGAGTGGGTGGCGGTCGATGCGCAGGGGCGGAAGCGGCGGCACTGGGCGGCGCCCAACCGGTGGGTTACCTGCGCGCTGGGGCCGTACAACTTCGAGTTCATGACCGAGGTGACCAGGGAGATCGTCCGCCTGTACGGCGTGGACGGGATCTTCGCCAACCGGTGGCAGGGGCATGGCGTCTGTTATTGCGATTCGTGCAAAACCCGGTTCACGAAGCGATTCGGGCATGACCTGCCGCGCACGACGGATCCGGCAGAGACGGCGTATCGGAACTGGATCGAGTGGAGCAGCGAGCGGCTGTTTGAGCTGTGGCGGCTATGGGACGGGGAGATTCGCAAGATGAACCCCGGCGCGCGGTACATCGCCAATTCGGGCGGCGGCTCGATGACCACGCTGGACATGCGGACGATTGCCCAGATCGCGCCCACGCTCTTCGCCGACCGGCAGTCGCGGCGGGGCCTGATGGCGCCCTGGGCGAACGGGAAGAACGGCAAGGAGTTCCGCGCGACGTTCGGGCGCAAGCCGATCGTCGGGATCGCCAGCATCGGCATCGATGATGAGCACCGCTGGAAGGATTCGGTCAACACCGAGGCGGAGCTGCGGATCTGGCTGGCGGACGGGATCGCCAACGGGCTGCGGCCGTGGGTTGCAAAGTTCAGCGGGGCCATTCACGATCCGCGGTGGCTGCCGGTGGTCGAAAAGGTTTACGACTGGCATTGGCGCAACGAGAAGTACCTGCGGAACGAAGAGAACCTGGCGCGGGTGGCGATGGTCTACTCGCAGCAGACGGGCACGTATTACGGCGGCGTGCAGAAGCACCGGCGGGTGGAGGACCACGAGCTTGGGATGTACCAGGCGCTGGTGGAGGCGCGGGTGCCGTTCGAGATGGCGCACGATCGCCTGCTCGATCCCGAGCACGTCGGGCGGTACAAGCTGCTGATCCTGCCGAACGTGGCGGCGATGTCGGATGCGCAATGCGAGCAGATCCGCTCGTTCGTCAAGTCGGGCGGCAGCGTCCTGGCGACGTTCGAGACGTCGCTCTACGACGAACAGGGGCGGCAGCGGCGGGATTTCGGTCTGGCGGACCTCTTCGGCGTCAGCTACGACGGCACGGTCGCGCGGGACGTGAAGAACGCGTACATGCGGATCGAGGCGCAGACCAAGCACCCGATCCTCAAGGGACTGGAGAACGCTGGGCGGATCATCAACACGGTGCAGCGGGTGGCGGTTAAGCCGATGGCGACGTTCGCGGATCCCCCGCTCACGCAGGTGCCGTCGTACCCGGACCTGCCCATGGAGGAGGTCTACCCGCGCGTGCCGCGGACGACGACGCCGGAGGTTTACCTTCGCGAGGTGGGCGCGGGGCGGGTGGCTTATTTCCCCGGGGATGTGGATCGGACCTTCTGGGAAGTGTTGGCGCTGGATCACGGAACCTTGCTGGGCAACGTCGTCGAATGGGCGCTGAACGAGCCCCGTCCGGTGGAGGTGACGGGGCAGGGGGTGTTGGACGTCACGGTCTGGCGGCAGAAGGAATCGATGTCGGTTCACCTGGTGAACCTGACCAACCCGATGATGATGAAAGGCCCGTTCCGCGAGTTGATCCCGCTGGGCGCGCAGACCGTGCGCGTCCGCCTTCCGAAAGATCGCCAGCCGCGGGGGGTGCGGCTGCTGGTCGGCGGCGGGACGCCTAAGGTCGCAGCGGACGGGGGCACGCTGACGCTGGGCGTGCCATCGATCCTGGATCACGAGGTGGTGGCGATCGACCTGTGACACGGGGGTGCGGTTGGTGCTCAACTCGCCGCCGCGTAAACTTGAACACGCTTGGCCTGGCGATTTTCTACACGACCCTTCGGCGCGCCGCCGATAATCACGACGTGCCGAACCCCGGTCGCCGTCCAATTGCCCGGAGGAAGACCGCCCCCAGTCGGACGGCCGCTCCCGCGGCGCGCCACCCGACGCAGCTTCGCATTCGTAAAGGTCCGCATGAGCCGCCACGCCGGCTTGATCCTGATCCTCCTCGCCCTGGGTCCCCTCGCCTGTCGCGGGCCGGCGCCCGCGCCCAGCCTGAGCAGCAACGATCCCCAGGCAAGGATCCTGGGGATCAGGCAGGCGGCCAGTCAGAACGACCGCGCGGCGCTGCCCCAACTGGTGCAGGCGCTGGACGACGAGGATCCCGCCGTCCGGCTCTTCGCCATCGGGGCGCTGGAAAAATTTGCGGGCGATCGCTTCGGATACGAGTATTATTTTGACGAAGATCAGCGAAAGCCGTCGCTCGAGCGCTGGCGAGCGTGGCTCGAACGACAGCGGCGGGAGCGGGAGCCGGTTGACCCACCGTCGCGATCGAAATGATATGCTGACGGTAACCGCGCGAACTGAACCTTCGTGAACCCTTCCCGTCGCCCATCCTCGACCCTCCCCCCGCCCCCGCCGGGCGTTGACGTCACGATCGAAAGTGATCCGGCCAACATTGCCGCGGTGCGGCGCGCGGTCGAGGACCTCGGGCGTACCGCGGGCTTGGACGAGCGGGCGGTGGCGGATCTGGGCTTGTGCGTCAACGAGGCGCTGGCGAACGTGATCCGGCATGCGTACGGCGGGGCCGCTGGCCGCCCGATTCAGATCCGCGCCCACTGGCGCGACGACGCCCTGGTGGTTACAATCCGGGACTGGGGCAACGGGGTGAACCCGGCGTCGCTGCCGCCAAAACCCTACGATCCCCTCGAGCCCGGAGGCCTCGGACTGATCTGTCTTCAGAAGCTGCTGACCGAGGTCGCCTACGTCCCACAGGACAACGGCATGCTGCTGGTCATGACCCAACGTCGGAAGTCTCAAAGCCGCCCGCCGCACCGGCCCCATGGCGGCGATGGCGGGCGCAACGCACCGGAGCGCGGAAATGAGTGACGTCAATTCAAGCGGTCTCGACCTCGTCCCCACCTCGCGCTACGACGCCGCCGCCAAGGCCGTCGTCGCCTCGATCCGCGGCGAGATCGACCTCCACAACAGCCCCGAGCTCCGCGGGGTCCTCCTGGAACTGCTCGCCAAACACGAACCCAAGCGCCTGATCCTCAACCTCGCCCAGGTCCCCTACATGGACTCCAGCGCCATCGCCGTGCTGGTCGAGGCCCTGCAGCGGATCCGCAAGATCGGCGGGCGGATCTTCCTGACCGACCTCCAGCCGCGCGTCAAAGGGCTGCTCGAGATCGCCCGACTCGACTCGATCTTCGTCGTCGCCAAGGATGAGAATGAGGCCTTGAGCAAGCAGTGAAGGTGGGGTGACGTCCGTTGTCCGTGGTCCGTTGTTGAACCGCCGCAGCGTCAACCGGTTGCCCGCCGACGACTGACAACGGACAACTGACAACGGACCGCGTATGCCTCGAATCGTCAATCACGCCGTCAATCCCCTGCGTCCGGTACGCTCGGTCATCGAGTTCCTCGGCGGCCTTTCGCTGCTCCTCCTCGACACGTTCCGCACGGTCCCCAACGCGCTGCTCTCCAAGCGCGGGCGCCGCCTGGGCTGGCAGAACCTCTGGTTCCAGATGGATCGCGTCGGGGTAAAGGCGATCCCGATCGTCGCGCTGGTGCTCTTCTGCATCGGCGCGATCCTCGCGCTGCAGATGGCGCCGATCCTCCGCGAGTACGGCAAGGTCGACAGCGTCGCCGACGTGATCTCCGTCGCCATCTTCCGCGAGCTGGGCCCGCTGGTGAGCGCGATCGTGCTCACCGGCTTCGCCGGCGCGTCCATCGCCGCCGAGATGGGCACGATGGTGGTCTCCGAGGAGATCGAGGCCCTGGAGGCCCACGCGATCAACCCGGTGCGGTTCCTGGTCGTCCCGCGCGTGCTGGCGACCACCGTCATGATGATCTGCATCGCCATCCTGGGCGACACCGCCGGCATCGTCGGCGGCCTCTCGGTCTCCGGCGCGTTCCTGGGCATCGGCCACCAGCAATACGTCACCCACACCTTCGACATCCTCAAGCTGATGGACTTCTTCACCGGCCTGGTGAAGGCCGGCGTCTTCGGCTCGCTGATCGCCGGACTGGCCTGCCACCTGGGCCTGGGCGTCACCGGCGGCGCCCAGGGCGTCGGCAGCGCCACCACCAAGACCGTCGTCTACACGATCGTAGCGCTCATTACGGTCGACCTGCTCTTCACGGCCGTGTTCTATTACCTGGGGTTCTAGGAGACGCGTAAGACGTAATGCCCGACCCCGCCATCCAAGTTCTCGACGTCGTCAAGAAATACGGCGGCCGCACCGTCCTCGACCAGATCCGCCTCGACGTCCTGACCGGCGAGACGCTGGTCATCCTCGGCGGGTCGGGCTCGGGCAAGTCCACGCTCCTGCGCCTGATGATCGGCAACGTCAAACCCGATGGGGGCGACATTGTCTCGCTCGGCAAGTCCATCGCGCGCATGAACGACGGCGAGCTCGCCGCCTACCGCAAGAATATCGGCGTCCTCTTCCAGTCCGGCGCGCTCTTCAACTCGATGTCCGTCGCCGACAACGTCGCCCTCCCCTTGCGCGAGCACACCGATCTGCCTGAAGAGACCATCGACATCATGGTCAAGATCAAGCTCGAGCTCGTCGGCCTGCGCGAACACGCCGACAAGATGCCCGCCGAGCTGTCGGGCGGCATGAAGAAACGCGCCGGCCTGGCGCGCGCCATCGCCCTCGATCCCCAGATCCTCTTCTACGACGAACCCAGCGCCGGCCTCGACCCCGTCACCAGCGCCGAAATCGACCAGCTCATCCTCGACCTCAACCGCAAGCTCGGGGTGACGAGCGTCGTCGTCACCCACGAAATGGACTCCGCCT
>DATBFY010000328.1:0-4408 GCA_036558265.1 Tepidisphaeraceae bacterium
GTCGGTGCTGGCGGCGGACGCACTCAAGCGGTCGGTCGCGCTGGCGCACGCGAAGGACCGCCTGCGCGCCAAGTGGCCGGGCGTGCGCATCGTGGGCGTTCACACGAGCGGGAACGGGCACTTCAAGGTCGGTCAGAGCATGCAGGTCGAGGCGATGGTAGACCTGGGCGACCTGGACCCGGGCGACGTGCAGGTACAGTTGTACGCCGGGCCGATCACCGCGAGCGGCGCGATCGGCGAGGCGCGGCCGCTAACGATGGAGCACGGGAAGCAGATGGCGCCCGGGCGGCACCTGTACGTGGGGCGGATCGACTGCAAGACGAGCGGGCGGCACGGGTTTGCGATCCGGGTGTTGCCGGGCAACCCGGACATGGCGACGCCGTTCGAGCCGGGGTTGATTTTGTGGAATTAGTCTAGTTTGAGCTCGCCGCGGGACCCCGGGAATCGACGCCGGACAGGTCGTGCAGAAACTGGCCGAGCGTGAGCGACAGGGCTCGACGTTCCTCAACGAAGGCGTGGCCCTGCCTCATGCCCGATTGATCGGCTGACCGCACCGCGACTGGCGATCAGCCTCACGCACGGCGGCGTGCTCGACGCGCCCACGGACACCCGCGTCGCACCGGCAACTCCTCGCCGCCGCTGGCCGCAGTCTTCAGAAAAAGGAGTTCCGCGCCCGCCTCCGCGACGCGACCACACCCGGCCACGCGATCGAAGTCCTCCGCGATGCGAAATGATGGGTGATCGCAGAGGAACGTGCCGGTTCCCCAACCTATTTCAACGTACTCAAATACTCCACCACATCCCGGATCTCCCCCGCCCGCAGCACCTCCGACATCACCGGCATCGCGCTGCTCGGCTTGGTGCGCGAATCGATCTCGGCCGTCTTGATCGTCACCAACTGACCGTCCTCTCCCTTGAGCGTGACCGCATCTGTGGTCTCCTTCTGGATCGTCCCGGTCACCGTGTCCCCGTCCTTGTTCGTCACGCTGACCGTCGCGAATCCCTCCGCGATTTTCGCGTTCGGGCTCACGATCGATTCCAGGAGATCCTTCCGCGACAGCCGCGACGCCACATGAGACAGGTCCGGCCCCACGGTCCCACCGGCGCCGCTCACCAAGTGACACTGCGTGCATTGACCCGACTTGAAGATCATCTCCCCCTCGATGGGGTCGCCGCCTTCGATGCATTCGCCATACGTCGCCAGTGCACTGCCCTTGGGCTTCGCAGACTCGTACTTCCGCACTTTCGCCAGGAGCGTCCGCTCCTTCGACGCCTGCGCCGCCTCCAGCACGTCAAGCCGCAGCGGCGCCGGCACGCGCCCCGCGACGAGCAGATCCACCCAGTTCCCCAGCTTCGCCACCGCATCCTTCGATTTCATTCCACCCAGCGCCGCCAGCGCCGCCTGCTGCTCCGGCACCGACGATTTGCCCTCCAGCGCCACCGTGATGTACAGGAACGTGTCCGGCCGCTCCGGCTCGAGCTTCGCCAGCACCTCCAGCGCGGTCGCGCGCAGTCGCGCGTCTTTCGAGTTCAGCGCCTTGCTCACGGCATCGCGCGTCTGCGGCGACTTGAGCGAATAGATCGCCCGCAGCGCCGGCCCACGCACCGTCGGCGGCTGTGCCTCGTCCAGTGCCAATCCCGCAAGTCGATCCCGCGCGGCGTCGAAATGCAACTGCTGGATCGCCCGCACCGCGGCGTTTCGCACCGCCGGTGACACATCGCCCAATAAGCGGGTTACTACCGGATCCAGCGCCGCCTGCGCCAGCCGCTCGTCCCGGTCCGGCAACTTGCGATACCGTCCCTCCACCCGGTCGATCACCGGTGGATGGGCGAACCACGCCAGGGTCTCCAGCGCCTCCGCCCGCAGGCTCGCCGCCGCCCCGGACGTCGCGAACGCGACAAGCCGATGCGCCGACTCCGCATCCCCCACCCGCAGGTTCGCGTTGATCGCCCGCCGCAACAGGGGTTCGTTCAACAGGCCCGACCGGTCCAGCACCTTCGCCAGCGCCGGCATCGCCTCCGGGATCGAATCGTCGTCATGTATCGCTCTGGCGACCTCCGCCAGCACCCATTCGTCCTTGTCGTCGAGGAACCGCTCGACCAGCGGACTGTGCAAGCGGCGCAGCGCCACGATCGCCGCCAACCGCACGTTTCGATTGGCATGACTTGCCAAAGCCGCCAGCGGCGTCGCATCCCGCGCGCACGCCTGCACCAGGGCCACTACGCCCGCGTGCCGAATAAGCGTGTCCTTTGCCTTATTCTCATTCAGCATCGTGACGATCGCGTCGAAATGCCGCGCCGCTCCGATCTTCGACAACGCGATCCCCGCGATCATCCGCACGCGCGGCGAGGCATCCTTGAGCAACCCCGCCACCGCGTCGGCCGCCAGCTCGTACCCCGCGTCCCCGATGACCTTCGCCGCCTGCACCCGGATCTCCGGATCTGCATCCTTCAGCAGATCCACGATGGGCACGATCGCCGCCACATCCTTGCGGCCAAGCTGTCCGACCCCCCAGATCGCGTGAATCCGCGCGAGCTGGTTCTCGTTCTTCTGTGCATTCTTCAGCAGCGCCGCTGCCCCCTCGGTCCCACGCGCCACCAGCGCGAACTGTGCCCGCAACCGAATCCGCTGATCCGCGTGTCCCAGAAATTCCGAAAGCTCAGGGGTCGAGCGCTTGCCCAACCCTTCGCGCAGCAACGTCTGGGTTTCGACCCGCAACGCCGAGTGCGGCCCCGAGCCTGGCACGTCGATGCGAACCACCCGACCATTCTGGTGCGGTGCCCAGGCGTTCTCGCCCCAGTCGGCCGCGTAAATCGCCCCGTCCGGTCCGAAGGCGATCCCCGTCAGCATCAAACCCGAGAACCCCAGCCGCTCGTTGACCATCTTGAACCCGGCCCCATCGGGCTGGGCCGCGAACGTCGTCAGGTGCTTCTTGGGAAACTGCGTCAAAAAGAAGCACCCCTTGTACTCGTCCGACAGCGCCGTTCCCGGGTTGTATTTGAACCCGCACGGCCCGTCCGAATAGTTCGCCAGCGGCGGCGTCAGGTACGACGCCTGCGTGTCGAACCAGGGCTTCCACAACTCCTCCGACATCCACGGGTTGTACCCGCCGTCACTGACCCCCGGGATCTTCCGGTTGCGATACTGGTATGTCACCCGCCAGGCTGAATCCGACTTCTCCGTGATGTAAACAAACCGCTCGCGATCGCCCAGGTCCGCATCGTTGTCCACGCTGAACAGGTTGCCGTAATCATCAAACGCCAGTTCCTGTGGGTTTCGCAGCCCATGTGCGAACACCTCCAGGTTCGACCCATCCGGATCGACGCGAAAAACAGCGCCCTCGTATTGCTGGAGGAACTGCTTCCCCTCTTTGGACGTCAGGTTGTACCCCTTATCGCCCTGCGACCAGTAGATCCGGCCATCCGGGCCAACCGTCAGCCCGTGCATGTCGTGCCCGCCCATGCCGACGTGGATGCCGTGACCGTGTGACAGGACGACTCGCTGATCGGCAACGCCATCGCCGTTGGTGTCCGTCAGCTTCCACATGTCCGGCTGGATCGTGGTGTAGACCGCGCCGTCGAACGCCAGCACCCCGCCAGCCACCCCCGTGATCTCGGTATTGAAGTTCTGGGCAAAGACCTGCTTCTTGTCGAATCGCCCATCGCCGTTGGTGTCGATCAGCAGGTTGATCTTTTCGGTCGGGACGAGCAAGTCCTTCCAGTCCTGCACGCCATCGTGATTGGCGTCACCCACATCCCCCTCGTGATAGTTCTCGTGGATGAAGTTGCGCTTGTCGTCAACGCTGCGCAAGGCGAGCGAACCGACCAGGAAATCCCAATGCTTACGGATGTCGAGTTCGCCCATGGTGCGACGATTCGTCTCGGTGACGAAGACCCGCCCCTGGTCGTCCACCGAGATACCCACCGGCGCTCCGATGGTGCCGTAAGGACAGAATTCGCTGGCCACCAGCTTCCCCTTATCCGCCGCCCCGACCGTCAGACCGCAAAGAACCAATACGCCGGCGATCAGTAATCTCATTCGTATCAACCTCATGCGATTTACTCACCCTTGCAAAGACCTGTTGAAGGAGATGGACGAACGTGGTTTGATGCCAACAGCATCACCTCGGACGCGGTATTTGCCAATATCCGCAGGAGTTTACGTAGAATGACCAAACGGTGCCTATGTGTGGGCGTTCTGGCCGTCTTTGCGCTGGCGGGCTGGGCCGTTTCGCGTGGCTGGGCGGCTGATCCCGTTGCGCTGCCCAAGTTCATCGATTTTGACCACGACATCCGGCCGATCCTGTCGGAAAACTGCTTTGCCTGTCACGGGCCGGATGAGCAGAAGCGCAAGGGGAAGCTTCGCCTGGACATCCGCGACGTGGCGCTGAAGCCGGCCAAATCGGGC
>DATBFY010000329.1:0-7081 GCA_036558265.1 Tepidisphaeraceae bacterium
CGGCAAGAGGGGCTTTTGCAGTTTCGTCCCGTCTTCCCTACCTTTGAGGGCATGGGTCATTTTGTCGTCGGGCTGCTGGTCGGCGTGATCGGCTGTCTGGTCATCGCCTGCGCCGTCGCCGTGCGCGCCGTCCGGCGCGTCGTCGCCGCCGAGCGCCGCGCCCGCGACGCCGAGCGTCTGGCCGAGCTCGGCACGCTGACCGGCGGCCTCGCGCACGAAATTAAGAACCCGCTCTCCACCGTCCAGCTCAACCTCCAGCTTCTGGCGGAAGACCTCACCCCCGATAACCCCGCCTACCCGCGCATCATCAACCGCCTGAACACCGTCCAAAAGGAGACCAGCCGCCTCCGCGACATCCTCGATGACTTCCTCCGCTACGCCGGCAAGCTGGAACTCGACCGCCAGCCCACGGACCTGAACGAGCTGCTCGAAGACCTGGTCGATTTCTTCCACCCCCAGGCCCAGCTCCAGCGCGTCCGACTTCGCCTGCGTACCGATCGCAACGGCCGCCTGATCGCCCCGGTCGACGCCAAGCTGATCAAGCAGGCCGTCCTGAACCTGATGATCAACGCTCTGCAGGCCATGCCCGAAGGGGGCGAATTGATCCTCACCGCCGACCAGCGCGACGGCCAGGCGTTGATCGACGTCATCGACACCGGCAAGGGCATCTCCGCCGACGCGATCGAACGCATCTTCCAGGCCTATTACACCAGCAAGAAGGGCGGCACGGGCCTGGGCCTGGCGATGGCCAAGCGCATCGCCGGCGAGCACGGCGGAAAACTCACCGTCAAGAGCGAACCCGGGAAGGGCAGCGATTTCACGCTCCAATTGCCGCTTACCTGAGCCATGCCCCGCGTTAATAAGTCCTCCGGTTGCCTCTACAGATTGATATGACTCGACGACGACTGACCACCGTCCCGGCGACGCTCTCCCTGCTCGTCTGCTTCGCGACCTGCGTCCTCTGGGCGCGAAGCTACGCCCGCTCCGACCACCTCGTCTGGACGGGCGACCACACCCGCCGTTCCCTGCGTTCCGCTCCCGGCCACGTCGTGCTGGGCATCTATGCCGGCCCCGCTTCGATGCAGGATCCGCGCGGCCTGAAGTACGAGCGCGGCGACCCCACTCCCGCGACGCTCGAATTGATGACCATCTTCCTCCTCTGCTCCGACGCCACCGCCCGCTTCATCCACTGGGAACACGCCGGCTTCGCCTGGTCCCAGCGAAGCAGCAGCCGTGACCTGATCGTCACCGGCGTCGCCCCGTTCTGGAGCGTCACATTGGCGTCAGCCCTGCCGGCGCTCGGGTTGTTTTCGATGCGCCTCGGCTCTCTCGCCCGGCGCCGCACGCGCGACGGCCTCTGCCCCATTTGCGGCTATGACTTGCGTGCCACGCCCCACCGCTGTCCCGAGTGCGGAACGTTTCGTCCGCTGGTGAGTACATCAGGCTGAAGCGTTTCGCCTGTAGACTCCCCAACGGAGGAGACGAATGAGAATCCACCGCACGCTGATCGCCGCCGCCCTGATCTTCTGCTCCTGGACATCCATAACTGCCGACCCATTGCCCCGCGCCACCCCCGAATCCCAGGGCGTCTCCTCCGCCGCCATCCGCAACTTCGTCGAATCGGCCAACCAGAAGATCAACACTCTCCACAGCTTCATGCTCCTTCGCCACGGCCAGGTCGTCGCCGAAGGCTGGTGGAAGCCCGAGGCCGCCGACAAGCCCCACGTCCTGCACTCGCTCTCCAAGAGCTTCACCTCCACCGCCGTCGGCCTCCTGATCGAAGACGGCAAGCTCTCGCTCGACGACCCCGTCCTCAAGTTCTTCCCCGACGACGCCCCCGCCACCCCCAGCGACAACCTGAAGGCCATGCGCGTCCGCGACCTGCTCACCATGACCTGCGGCCACGACGTCGAAGCCAAGCGAACCAACGACGTCCCTTGGACAAAGATCTTCCTCAACCACCCCGTCCCCCATAAACCGGGCACGCACTTCCAATACAACTCGCTGGGCACCTACATGCTCTCGGCCATCGTCACGAAAGTGACCGGCCAGACCGTCCTCGACTACCTCACCCCGCGCCTCTTCCAACCCTTGGGCATCGAGAAACCCCACTGGGACGCCAGCCCCCAGGGCATCTCCTGCGGCGGCTGGGGCCTCTATCTCCACACCGAGGACGTCGCCAAATTCGGTCAGCTCTACCTCCAGAAGGGCAAGTGGAACGGCAAACAGATCGTCCCCGAGAAGTGGGTCGAACAAGCCACCAAGTACCAGGTTCCCAACAAGGATGCCCCCAGCGGCCGCGGCAACAAGCCGGACTGGCAGCAGGGGTACGGCTACCAGTTCTGGCAATGCCAGCACCACGCCTACCGCGGCGACGGCGCCAACGGCCAGTTCTGCATCGTCATGCCCGAGCAGGACGCCGTCCTGGCGATCACCGCCAACACCGGCGACATGCAGAACGAGATCAACGTCGTCTGGGACACGCTCCTGCCTGCCTTCCACGACAACCCCCTCCCTCCCAATCCCAGCGAAGAATCCAGGCTCAAGCAAACGCTCGCCGGCCTCCAGGTCCCCGCACCCAAGGACCAACCTGGCGCCCCGACCGTGACGCCTCGACGCAACTGAGTTGGCCGCGAGGGCGCTGGCACTTGCCGTTACCGGCCTGCGGCGCGCCTAGAATTGACGCGAAATCGTTGAACGGCTCACGCCCCGGCGCCGGCCCTTCGCGGCCGCCTTCGCGTCATCGCGCCTTCGCGGTAAATTACCTCCCTCGACATGCCAGACACCCAAGTCACCAAATCCAACCTCCTCATCGTTGACGACGAGGAAGACCACGCTCAGGTCATGTGCGAGGCCCTCCAGCGCCTGGGCCACCGCTGCGACGTCACCTACAACCTCCCCGAGGCCCGCGCCCGGATGGAGAAGAAGACCTACGACGTGATCGTCACCGACCTGGTCATGCAGGGGAAGCGCGACGGCCTGGAAGTGCTCGACCTCTCCCAGCGCATCCAGGACCCGCCCCCGCCGGTCATCCTCGTCACCGCCCACGCCGACGTGCCGACCTGCAAGGAGGCTCTGACCAAGGGCGCCTACGACTACATCACCAAGCCGCTGGACCTGGAGTACTTCCGCGCCCAGGTCAACCGCGCCGCCGAGAAGGCCGCACTCCAGAAGCAGAATCAGATCCTCCGCGAGCAGATCGACTTCGAAAGCGGTTTTGAAGGGATCATCGGGCGCAGCCAGGCCATGCGCAACGTCGTCCAGACCGCCCGACAGGTGGCCACGTCGGACATCCCGGTCCTGATCCTGGGCGAGAACGGCACGGGCAAGGAGTTGATCGCCAAGGCGATCCACAACAACAGCCGCCGCCGCAAGAACCGCCTGGTGACGATGAACTGCGCCGGCATGCCCGAGACGATCCTGGAGGACGAGCTCTTCGGCCACGTCAAGGGCGCCTTCACCGACGCCCGCACCGAGCGCGCCGGCCGATTCGAGCACGCCGACAAGGGCACGCTCTTCATGGACGAGATCGGCGACATGCCCCCGAACATGCAGGCCAAGCTCCTGCGCGTCCTGGAGAACGGCGAGGTCGTGCGCCTGGGCTCCAACGACGCCCTGAAGGTGGACGTCCGCCTGATCAGCGCCACCAACAAGAACCTCGACGAGATGGTCGCCGACAAGGTCTTTCGCGAGGACCTTTACTACCGCATCAAGGGCGTGGTCATCCAGCTTCCGCCGCTGCGCGAGCGCCGCGAGGACATCCCGATCCTGACCCACTTCTTCCTCCAGCAGACCGCCGAGAAGTACCACCGCGAGATCGAGGGCATCAGGCCCGAGGCCCAGCAGATCCTGATGGCCTACCCCTGGCCCGGCAACGTCCGCGAGCTGCGGATGGCGATCGAGAACATGCTCGTCCTCTCCAGCGGCCCATGGCTGGACATCGAGAGCCTCCCCCAGGGCATCCGCCCCGCCGGCCGGGGCGCCCCCGTCTCCGTGGGCGGCGGCAATCACGGCGGTGGCGGCAGTGGCGGTGGCGGCGGCGGCGCCGGCGGCGACCTGCACCTCGCCGGCCTGACCATGGAGCAGGTCGAGCGCGAGCACATCCGCAGCACCCTGAAGATGACCAACGGCAACCGCACCGAGGCCGCCAAGGCCCTGGGCATCGGCGAACGGACGTTGTATCGCAAGATCAAGGAGTATGGGATTGAAGATTGAATGGTGACGGAAGGCCGATACACTCCGGACAGTGGCCGCATTCATCTGGACGACATGGAACACCGACCACGTCGCAAAACACGGCATCACGCGGGCGGAGGCGCAGTACGTGATCGAGCGCGCGCGTCCGCCATACCCACAGCATCAGGGCGACGAGAAGTTTCTGGTTCGCGGACGCACATCCGCCGGTCGTTACGTGCAAGTCATCTTCGTCCTCCAATCGGCCGCCCGCGGCATCGACTGGACGGATGTTGATCTTGTCAATTGCGAACCGGATGACGATGCGATTTACGTTATCCACGCACGGCCCTTGACGCCGGCAGAGGTACGCGGTCTTAGACGACGACGAAAATGACGAAGAAGTCCTACATTCGAATGACTGCAGGTGAGCTTGCGCAGGCCACCCGCGAATACGACCGCGAGATGGTCCAAACGCGAGCGCTTCCGGTCCCGTCCGACCTCAAGGCAAGGCTCGACCGAGCGATGGCGAAAGGGAGTCGGCCAAAAGCGCAGCCCGAAAAACGTGTTTCGGTCCGTATTGACGGCGCGCTTCTCCGTCGCGCCGATCAGGCCGCCAGAAAGCACGGGTTAACCCGTTCCCAGCTCATCTCCTCCGCTCTACGCCAAGTACTCAGACGAAAAAGCGCATGATCCTCGACCGAAGGCATTTCGCGGGACGCGCCAGGTGAATATGAACTTTCGCCTCGGCCACGGCTACGACCTCCACCGCCTCCAATCCGGCGGCCGACTAGTGCTGGCCGGCGTCGAGGTCGCCACCGATCTCTCGCCGATCGCCCACAGCGACGGTGACGTCGTCCTGCACGCCCTGGTTGACGCACTGCTGGGCGCCATCGCCCAGGGCGACATCGGCGAGCTCTTCCCAGACACCGACCCGAGGTGGAAGGACGCCCCCAGCCGCCTCTTCGTCGAGGAAGCCCACCGCCGCGTCCGAGCCGCCGGCTTCCAGGTCGTCAACGCCGACATCACCATCCTCGCCGAGCGACCGCGCTTGAAATCCCACAAGCCCGCCATGCTCGACAACCTCCGCCAGCTCCTCGCCGGCGCCCAGGTCAACGTCAAGGCCGGCACCAACGAGAAAGTGGATGCCATCGGCCGTGGCGAAGCCATCGCCGCGCATGCGGTCGTCTTGCTGACGTCCTCGTAGCTCGGGCGGTACTCCGCCCGAATACACCGTCAGACCCGCCTCGCTCCGCCGTCTTTCCAACGGCCTGGTGGGTTATGACTCAGATCTTCTACGACTTCCTCGCCGCCCCTCGCGCGCCGTCGCACGACCCTGACGCCGCGCGCATGGAGACGCTGCTTCGGCAACTCGCCGGGCCCTATCGGCGGGCTGCCCGCCAGGCACGCCGGGTTCTCGCCCGTGATTTCGCCGTCCCGCGCGACCGCCTGACCCGGCTGCTCGCGTCCGCCCGCTACCCGCACACGCGCACCCAGGTGCTCGCGCTCCTGGCGCGCGGCGAGCGCGTCGGCTCGATGGTCTCGTTGTTGAACGCCGCAGCCACGACCGACGACGAGACGGTGCGCCGCCAGGCCTCTGCGCACCTGGCGGATTGGGGCGACCGGGCCGCGCCCGATGATCTGCCACGGCGCGGGGCCTTTGCCGCTGCCCTGGCGAATGCCGACCGCGCCCTTCCGCGCCACCTGGCGCGCCGCCTGTGGGCGTCCCTGGGCGTGACCTGGGACGACCCCGCACCCGCGGGCAATCCATGGCGGCGCCGGCCGGTCTACCTCGGGCCGCCCGTGCTCGACCCGCCGTTCTACCTCAGCTACCGCATCGTTCGCCGGCGTTACGAGCTGACGCCGCGCCGTTCACTGCGGCGGCTGCTGTTGCCGTTCTGGTTGTGATGACGTCGTGTGCGACGCGTCATCCTGAGGAGGTTCTACCGACGAAGGATCTGGCCGTGAGGGGAGCGCCCATCCATTCGCGGCAAGATCCTTCGGTCGTTGAAACTCCCTCAGGATGACGCTCGCTATTCCAGTGCTCGACGGCGCAGCGAGCACTTCGGATTCACCGAAAAACCTCATTAAAGAACATCTTCATCTCCTCCCACGACCGCCGATCCGCCTGCTCGTTGTAGGCCGAGCCTTTCGAGGGGTCGTTCCCCGCCGCGGGATTCGTGAACGTGTGTACCGCCCCGCCGTAGAGGTTCACCTGGTAGTTCACCTTGGCCGCCTTCATCTCGTCGATGAACGCGTTGACCTCGCTCATCGGCACGTTCGGATCGTCCGCGCCGTGGCAGACCAGGACCTGCCCCTTGATGTTCTTCGCGTCGGCCGGGTTGGGCGTCGCCAGGCCGCCGTGGAACGAGACGATGCCCAGCACATCCGCGCCGCTGCGCGCCAGTTCCAGCGCGACGGTACCGCCGAAGCAATAGCCGATCGCCGCCACCTTCTTCGGGTCCACTTCCTTTCGAGCCCGCAGCGCCGCCAGCGCCGCGTTGATCCGGGCCCGCATGGTCGCCCGGTCGTTTCGAAGCGCCGTGGCCATCTGCCGCGCCTCATCCATGGTCCTGGCCTGTACGCCTTTCCCGTACACGTCCACGGCGAAGGCGACATAACCCATTTGGGCCAGTTGCTCTGCTCTTTTTTTCGAGTATTCATTAAGCCCCCACCACTCGTGGCAGACGAGGATCGCCCGGCGGGGGGCGGAATCGGCATCGTCGTAGAACAGCACGCCCTCAAAGGTCGTATTGCCCTGTCTATACTCGATCGGCTCGGATTTGATCGTGGCGTGGGCAAACATGGGGCATAGCATCATAACCATCGCCGTGCGTAGATATTTCATGGTCGATCTCCTGCTGTCCAAAGCGCCGCTGGCGGTTCAGCCCGAATAGATGTCACCGCT
>DATBFY010000330.1:0-18184 GCA_036558265.1 Tepidisphaeraceae bacterium
CGCATCGTCCCGTAGCCCTCGTTGTTGAGGATCAGGATGATGGGGTTGATGCCCAGGCGCACGGCGGTGGAGACCTCCGTGCCGGTCATCTGGAAGGCGCCGTCGCCGACGAGGACGAACGGGCGCAACTGCGGGTTGGCCATGCAGACGCCGACGCCCGCGGGCACGGCGAAGCCCATCGACAGGTAGTAGGCGGGCGCGATGAACTCGGCGCGCTTGGCGGTGCGGATGCCCACGGCGCCGAAGATTGCGTCGCCCACGTCGCTGACGACGCAGCAGTTCTCGTCCAGGTGCAGGGAAAGAATGCGGATGACCTCCTGCATGGTCAGGGCGTCCTGGAGCTCCTTCTTGGAGAGCGGTTGAGGCTCGCGATGAGGATTGGGGTGTTTGAACGAGAAGGCATGGATCGCCTTCGTGCCCTTGTGCCTTCGCGCCTGGCCGGCGACGTCGAACGCCGCGATGCCCTTCAGATAGTCCACGAACTCCACGTCGTCGTAGTGGTGGTAGCAGACCTTGATGGCCTCGGTGGTCGCCAGGACCGTGCGGCTGCGGTCGAGTTTGGCGGTGTAGATGCCCAGGTTCATGTCGGTGATGAAGGTGCCGAGCATGAGGACGCAGTCGGAGGATTCGACGTACTGGCGCACATGCTGGTCGGACGACATCGCCCCGCCGTAGACGCCCAGGTAGAGCGGATGGTTCTCGGGGACGGCCGACTTTGAGAGCAGGTCCGCGGCGATCGGGATGTTGAATTTCTCGGCGATCTTGATCGCGAGGTCCGTCACGCCGAAGCGATGAAGCTCGACGCCGGCGAGGACGATCGGGCGCTTGGCCCGGCTGAGCATCTGCCAGGTTTCCGCCAGCGCCGCCCGCAGGGCATCGGGGTCGCTCTCGCGCGGGGTCTGCTGGCCGTCGAGGAGGCTGGGAGGGACGGGGATCTCCTTGTCCACCATGTCGTGCGGCACCTCGATGTAGACCGGGCGCTTGTGGCGGAGGCAGGCTTCCACGCAGCGGACGATCTCGCCGGCGGCGCGCTCCTCGTCGAGCAGGACGGTGCTGGCGACGGTGACCTCGTCATACACGCGCCGCTGGGTTTCGAAGGTCTTGACCTTGTGGTGCAGGAGGGGGTCCTTCTCGCGGTCCTTGCGGCCCGGCGCGCCGCTGATGACGACCACGGGAGATTTTTCAGCATAGGCACCGGCGATCGCGTTGAGGACGTTGAGGCCGCCGACGCAATAGGTCACGCAGACCAGGCCGATGCCGTTGAGGCGGGAATACGCATCGGCGGCAAAGCCGGCGCCGGGCTCGTGGGTCATCGTGACGTTCTGGATCGGCGATTTCTCGAGCCAGGCGAAGGTGGGCAGGGCGAAGTCGCCCGGCACGCCGAACGAGTGACGCACGCCGCGGTGGTGCAGGTAGGCGAAGAGGAACTCGCCCATGGGCATGCGGCTGCGGAACGGGGCGGATTGCGCCGCCGCCGACCGCGCCGATTTCCGGCCACTCATCGCCGGGTGATGACCGTTGCCACTGGCCTTGCCGTTCTGGGGCTGCACCTCGACATCCGCAGCCGTCGTATTACGCACCTTACGAGCCATCGGGCGTCTCCTTTACGTCAAAAATCGACCAGACGCGTCCAATAGATTATACGATTGCCGATAATCCCCGGGTCGGGCCGGATGTCGTACAATCCTGCCCGCCATGCCCACGATCAGCTTTATCTCCGCGAATTACGTCGCCCGCGCGCTCGGCTACATGGGCCCGGCCGACTGGATGGCCAACGACGCCGCCACGCTCGCGGCCGCCAGTCCCGAGCGGTTCCTCCAGATCTGCCAGGACGTCGCCGCCGCCGGCTTCGATGCGATCGACATCTGGACCGCCCACTGCCACTGGCAGCACCACGCGGGCGAAGACTACCTGGAGCAGGTGAAGGGATTCTGCTCGCAATTCGATCTGACGATCACCAGCTACGCCGGGAGCTTCGAGGCGAGTGCGGCATCGGACGTCGAGCGCCCGTTCAAGTTCATGAAACAACTCGGCGCCCCGCTCTTCGCGGGCGGCATTCGCGGGCCGCTTGCGCCGGCCGAGCTGTGCGCGATCGTGAACGACGTCTGTCAGCATCTCAACGTCCGGTGGGGCTTCGAGAATCACCCCGAGACGTCCATCGATCAGATCCTCGCGAAGATCGACGCCGGCCGCCACGACCGCGTCGGCGTCGCCCTCGATACCGGCTGGTGCGGCACGCAGGGTATCGACGCCCTCGAAGCGACCCGGCGCATTCACGACGCCGGCAAGCTCTTCATCCTGCACCTCAAGGACGTCAAGGAACCCGGCAAGCACGACACCTGCGCGCTGGGCGATGGCATCGTCCCCTGCGAGGCCATCGTGCGCTACCTCGCCAAAGCTGGTTGGCAGGGCGACATCGCCATCGAACACGAGCCCTTCGACCGCGACCCGATGCCCGAGATCATTGCAAGCCACCAGCGCGTCAAGCAGTGGCTCAACGCCCTCTAACAACGAACAACTGACAACTCGAAACTACCTGCTTTCGACCGCCTTGATCGCCCGCTCCGCCCCCATCTTGACCAACCCATCGGTCGATCGCGCCGCCTTCTGAAGCGCCGGCAAGCTCCGGCTCGTCCCGACCTCCTCCAGCACCCGCACCCCTTCGAGCCGAACCCACATGTCCGAACTGTCGAGCAGGCCGATCGCCGCTTCCTCGGCCACAGCGCCCATCCGCCGCAGCGCCGCCCCCGCGGCCGAACGATCGCGCTCCATCGCCCCCGCGATGGCCTTTGCCGCCCGCGCGTCCTTCAGACTCGCCGCCGCTTCGAATGCCGTCCGACGGACTGAGGCGTCGTCATCCCGCATGGCTCCGGACAACACGTCGAGCGTGCCCACGCCGCCCCACCGCGCCAGGCCCGTCACCGCCGCCCTGCGCAGGCTGGCCGTCGGATCCGCCGCCAACCGCTTCATCTCCGCCACGATCGGCTCGCGCAACGGTTGCGTCGGCTCGGCCTTGGCAAGTCGCTCCAGCGCCTCGGCCTGACGGGCCTTGTCCCATACCGCCAGGTCCGCCAGGTTCCGCGCGTAAAAGTTCGGATCGTTGGGCGTCTTGACGGCCGGCGGCAGGGGAGGCGGGAGCTTGGCCGCGTCCGCCCGTACCACGATCTCGCGCTTGATCGCATCGACCGACGTGACCGTGCCGAAATCGATCCGCCCGGCGAGTCCCTCCACATCGCGCACCGGCGCCAGTTGCAGGAGGACCGAAGGCCCCGAGCCGCTGCTCATCGCCGCCGACGCCCCCGACAACTCGCGCAGCCGCTGGCTCAGGAAACTTCGGTAGTCACCGTGCAGTTCATCGACCGTCACCCGCACGATGCGCTCCTCGCCATACTCGCGCACCATGCGCGTGTGAAAGTCCTCGATCGTCGGCGCGAACTGATTTGCCCATGGCGGCGCCATCGCGAAGGGGGCTGAGGAAACGTCACGTACCGCCATCGGGCGACCCGCGGACGGTGTGGTTGCGGCCGTCGCGGGCATGGGCTTGGTCGTCGGCCCGATCCACACGTTCGTCGGCGTCGATCCGACCGGACCGTTGGAACCCAGCCAGCGCGGCAGGACGATCATCGCCGCCCCGCCTGCGATCGCCACCGCCGCGGCGGCCGCGATCGCCCAAGCCACGACCGGCCGCCGCGCGCCCGCTCGTTCCACTTCCCGCCCGACCTCCGCGGCGCTGGCGAACCGCCTTCCCGGCTCGGCCTCCAGGCACCGCAGCACGATCCGGTTCAGTCGCCCATCCGCCGTCGGCGGCGCGAACCGCCCCAGCGGCAACCGCCCGCTCAACATCTCGTACAGCACCACCCCCAGCGCGTAGAGGTCCGCCCGCGCGTCCACCTCGCCCGGCCGATCCCGCTGCTCGGGCGCCATGTAGTCGGGCGTGCCCATCAACCGGTCCGACCCCGTCATCGAAAACTCGTTCACCTTCCGCTGCGCCAGCTTCGCCAACCCGAAATCCGCCACCCGCACGCGCGGCGCGACCTCACCCGCCGCTCCGACGCGACGGTTCTCAAGCAGGATGTTCTCCGGCTTGATGTCGCGGTGGATCACCCCCCGCGCGTGCGCGTACGCCAGCGCCTCGCAGACCTGCCGCGCGATCGCCACCGACTCTGCGGGTGTTACGGCCGCCGCTTGGGTCCACTCCCGCAGGCTCCGCCCTTCGACCAGTTCCATGACCAGGTAACAGTATCGCTCGGACTCGCCAAATTCGTGCGCCGCCACGATGTTCGGATGGTTCAGGCTCGCCAGCACTCGCGCCTCCTGCGCGAACCGCTCGGCAAAGGTCGGATCCCCCGCGTACGCGTCCCGCGGGAACAGCTTCACCGCCACCAGCCGATCCAGGCTCCGCTGCCGCGCCTTGTAGACAAACCCCATCCCCCCGCGCCCGATCAGCTCGATCACCTCCAGCCCCGGCAGCACCCCCGCCAGTTCCTCGACCCCGGGCGGCTCCAACTCCCGTCGATCAATGCCACCACTCCCCAGCGCACTGCGCATAAGGCACCGCGGACAAAGCCCCAGCGTCCGCGCATCCCCCGGCACCGCCTGGCCGCACTGCGAACATGTCCCAACCGTCAGCATCGTCGTCATCCCCTGCGTGCCTGCGTGCCTGCGTGCCTCCGTGCCTTCTTCAACCCCCCAGCGCCGAAAACAACTCCTCGATCTCCCGATCCACGTCCTCCTCCCGTTCCACCGTCGCCGCGATCTGGGCCCGCAACGCCGCCCGGTACTTTTCCCGCAGCCGGTGTACCGCCACCTTCACCGCCCCCTCGCTCATGCCCAGGCGCTTCGCCATCTCTTCATACGGCGGCGCCCCCACCTCGCCCACGAGATACACCTTAAGCGCCTCGAACAGCGCGCTCTTCCCGGATCGTTCAAACTCCGCCGCCAGGCTCGCCAGCGACCGTTCCAGCACCGTCAGCGCCCAGCGCCGCTCAAAGATCCGCTGCGCCGTCACCTCGTGACCCGGCTCCAGCACGTACCGCCCGTCGGCGTCCTCGAAATCGATCGACAAAACCGCCTTGCCCCCGCCGCGCTTCTGCGCCTGCGCCTTGTCCCACTCGTTGGCGAGGAACCGCTTCAGGCAGACCATAAGGAACGTGCGGAACCGCCCCTTCTCCGGCCCGACCTCGTCGATGTACCGTTTCTCGAGCATCCGGGCGAAGAACTCCTGCGTCAGGTCCTGCGCCGCCTCGTGCGACCGCCCCTGCCGCCGGACGAACGCATAAATCGGATACCAGTACGTCCGGCAGAGCTCCGCCAGCGCATCAGCCGACCCCGGCGACGAGCGATGCGCCGCCGTCAGCACCATGCTCCAGCGCGTCGTCGCGAATCGACCGCGTTCCACCAAGCGGGTTCCTCGGGTCTGCTGATCGGGAATCGTTACCCGTTCAGCCTAAAGAACCCACCCGCCGATCGCAAGCGTTCTCATACCCCCCTCGAAATAAGAAACCCGTCCCGGACGTTACACCCCGCTGCGGGTCACCGGGGCGATGCTGAAGACCGCCCGCTTCACCGGCGTTGCCGATTTCACCGGTGCCTTCTTCACCGCGCCCTTCTTCACCGCCGCCGTCACAGGCTGGCTCGTCACCGGCATGGCCGCGCTCGGCGGCGGGGGCGCCGCCGGCAACGTCGTGTTGTAATTCTGCGCCAGGATCACCAGGTCGTTGAAATCCACCGCGCCGTCGCCGTTAAAGTCGCCGTCCTGCCAGATCTTGCCCGCCGGCGCATTGTAATTCTGCGCGAGCACCACCAGGTCGTTAAAGTCCACCGTTCGATCCCGGTTGGCGTCCCCGCCCAACTGGTAGAAGCTGAACACGAAATCGTCTCCGCCCGTCCCGTCCGAATTCCCGTCCAGGGCGTTGCCCGCCATGTCCTTGACGGCATTGGCTAAGACGCTCAGCCGGTAATTCCCGTCCGGCACGTGGCCGTCGAGCAGGATCGTCTCGGTCTGCGCGACCGGGTCGTACTGCACGGCCGACGGATTCACCTGCGTGCCGGTCGTCAGGTTCGTCAGCGTCATGTCCGACAACCCCGGCGCCTGCACGTTCTCGCTGAAGTTCAGCACGATCGACTGCTGCGCCAGTTGGTAGTTGAACGTTGATCCCACGACGCGCGGCGGGGTCGTGTCCACCGTCCACGTCCGCGACGCCGTCGCCTGGTTGTCCGGCTGCCAGATCCCCGCGTCGTTCTTCCCCACCGCGTAAACCGTGTACGTTCCCTCCGCCAACCCAGTGAGCGTGATCGGCGTCCCGATCGGCGTCTCCGCCGAGTAGGCCCCGCCGTTCACCCGATACTTGTACGCCGTGTACCCCGCGGCCGTGACGCCCGACCCGAAGCCCGTGCCCACCGTTATCGTCGCGCCGCTCGCATTCGTCAGGCCGCTCGGCTCACCCGCCAGCGACACCCCCGACGGCACCGCCGCCCCCATGTCCGTACCGTTGGGCCCGTGCCCGATCGCCGGACTGCCGGGCAAGAGCTGGAAGTCCACCGTCGGATCCGTCACGTTCGTCGTATTTCGCAGCATCGCGTTGCCGGCAATGTTGCCGGGGCCCGGGTAAGCCGTCGTGCCGGGCGCGATCGAGTTCTCGACCGTGAACGTGCCCGACGGCGCGTTCTGCAGGAGCGCCGGCACGCCGCCGACCATCGGGACGTCCACGAAGATGTCCCCGTCCGCCAGGCCCATTTTCCCCTTGCCCCCCGCGAAGCCCGGCTCGTCGAAGTTGAACACCCCGGTCAGCACGTGGACGAACGTGTCGTTGATGGATGTGACCGAGTTCCCCTCCTTCATCAGAAATCCGTGATCCACGTTGTAGAAGAAGTTGCGCGTCGAGACGACTTCCGACGTGTTCCCCGAGTCCCCGCCGCCCGAGATCGCACTGTTCGTGTCGCTGATGCCGGATGGCTGCACGTTCATGAACACGTTCCCCTCGATGTGCGCATCCGTGCCGTCGATGTCCAGGATGTCGTCGGCGACCGTCCCGCCCGTCCCCGTGCCGGTGAAGACGTTGTCGAGGATCTGGAAGATGTTGCCCGGCCGGTTCCCACCAGTCAGGTCGAATTCGTCGTTATGCCCCGTCGTCGTGCCGAACGCATTCCCCTGGATCAGCGCATACGCCCCGACGTTTCCCAGGAAGTGCGCCGGCTCCTGCCCGACCAGCGTCGGGATCACCGAATTGGTCAGCGAGAACGTGCTCGTCCCCTGCACGTCATACACCCGCTGGTTGGCGCCGGGGTGCGCCCACGTCACATGATCCAGGTCCGACTTCGATCCCGTGATCAGCGTGTCGGATGCGCCCGCCCCGGCATAATCGAAGTCGGCGTAGCTGATCGTGTTGTTCAGCGTCGATCCCGAGATCGTCAGCCCCGACCATGTCGCCGTCCCGTTGGGGTCGCGCGTGAACCGCACGTGCTGGTAATCGCTCCCGTTGACGGTCAAGAGCCCGTTCACCGTCAGCCGCGCGCCGGATGCCACGTAGACCGACGTGCCGGGCCCGATCGTCAGCGACGACCCCGCCGGGATCGTCACGCTGGCGGTCAGGATGTACGGCCCGTTCGCCGCCGACCACGTCGTGTTGCCCGTGATCGTCCCGCTGACGTCCTGCACCGACCCATCGTCGTACCAGACGTCCACGGTCTTGCGCGTCAGCTCCGTCCCAGTGGCGTCGTACGATCGCACCGCCACGCGGTTGATCCCCGGCTCCAGGCCAATCACGTTCGCCTCGTTCGCCAGCGTCCATGCAGTACCCGTGAACGACGCGTCCACCCCGTTTACCCGGACGACTTTGGTAGCCGGGGCCTCCGCCGACCCGCTGAAGTTCACCGTGTCCGGACTGGTCGTCTTCGCATACCCGCCCGCCGACGGCAGGTTGGTCAAGACCGACAGCGCCGGCGATGGTCCGGGGTTCCCCCCGGCGTACTGGATCATCCAGCGCATCTCCGCCGAATACGCCAACAGCACCCGCGCCTCCAGATCATCCATCCGCGCGCCGCCGACGACGCCCCTGCGACCAGTCCCTCTCCTCATGCTCGACCCTCCGGAAGAAACAAACCCCTCCCATTCATCCTACATTGGTCATGAACGTTCGATGAAGATTACGCAGCAACGGATCGGTCGGACAAACCCGAATCCCGGTGGAACCCGTCACTTGGCATACGAGTATTCCTTACTGAGCGTAATCCTCCCTTTTGCCCTTTGCCTTTTGCCCTCAACCCCTCCCGAAATCCGCGAAAGATTTCTCTAAGACCCCCCTCCCTCGTGCGTCAAAGGGATGAAGGATGGACCAACACCACGATGCCGACCGCTGGCTGACCGATACCGTCGCCCGATATGAGGGCCGGCTGATCCTCTACGCCCAGCGACTGCTGGCTGCCGAGGGTGGGCTGTCCCGCGCCCGCGACGTGGTGCAGGAGACGTTTCTCAAGCTCTGCCGCACCCCGCGGGAGCAGGTCGCCGGTCACGAGGCCGCGTGGCTTTACACCGTCTGCCGTCGCACGGCGTTGGATGTCAAACGCAAGGAGCGCCGCATGTCCCAGATCACCGACGACGCCGCCTCCACCCTCCACGACCCCTCCGCCGATCCGTCGCTCGCGGTCGAGCGGAACGATTCGGCCGACCAGGTGATGCGGATGCTCGAGCGCCTGCCGGAGAACCAGCGGGAAGCGATCGTACTCAAGTTCGGTCATGGGCTGTCGTACGCCCAAATCGCCCAGATTACCGGGCATACAGTGAGCAACGTTGGCTTCCTGATCCACGCCGGACTCAAGGCCGTGCGGTCGCGCGTCGCAGGCGCAACGGTCTGACGCGCGCGAGCAATCGAAACGGAGCACTTCAATGAATTACGACGACCCCAAGCTGACCACTTACGCCCTGGGCGAATTGGACGAATCCGACCGGGCCGAAGTCGAGGCGTTTATCGCCCGCGACGAGGCGGCCCGGCGCTTCGTCGAGGAAACCCGACAGACCGTCGCACTGCTGAGCCAGGGGTTGCAATCCGTCGAACTGCCCAGCCTGACCGACTCGCAGCGCGAGGCGATCCGGACGGCTGCGACGGACGGACCCAGACGACTGGATTACGCGACGCCAGCCGGGCGATCGAGGCGGATCTGGGCGCGCTGGGCGCTGGCGACGGCGGCGTGCGCGGCGATTGCCTCGGCGACGTTTTTCGGGCGGTCGATGCAGAAGGCGCGGATGCAGCAGGTGGCCGTGAACAGCGTTGCCCCGTCATCGCAGCCTCAGAATCCGACTGACTACTGGGGAGAAACGGCCGACGGAAAGGGGTGGGACAGGCAACGCCTCTACATGAAGCAGCTCAGCGCCAACACCCGGCCCATGGTCCCAGCGGACGGGGAGCGCTACTCCTGGGCCGCACCGCAACCGCCGCAGCAACCGCTGGACGCGCTTCAGCAGCACGCGGCAAGTTTAGGCGGCGGCAACGGAGGCGGGCAGCTCGGGCGAACCGGAGGCGGACGCGGCGGGATGGTACGATCCTACACGCGCGGACTTAACGACGGTCTGGGAACCGGGGCGGCACTGAACAAGGAATATAAAGTTCCGGCCCAGGCCGGGGGACAGCCCCGTCCTGAGTACGACTTCGGTTCCGCTGCATCGACGTTCAGTCTGAGTCAACCGGCGCCGACTGCGGTTGTCGGGGGAAAGGCGAACGCGCCGGTGGCCCGATTCGACACACAACTCCAGACCGCCCGCGAAGCCCTGGCGCGCAAGGACGTGGACGGCGCTCGCGCCGCGCTGGTCGAAGCCCGCAAGAGCGTCAGCGAGGTGTCCGGCGATACCCTGTCGGACCAGGAGCGGAAGCAGGCGCTTTTGGCGCTTCGCCAGGTCGAGGCCGGCGTCCCCGGCACCGAGTCCTACGCCGCCATCGGCGACAATCCGTTCACCGCCGTCGTCGATCAGCCGCTCTCCACCTTTTCGATCGACGTGGACACGGCGTCGTACTCGAACGTGCGGCGGTTCATCAACCAGGGACAACTCCCGCCGCCCGATGCCGTGCGGATCGAGGAGATGCTCAATTATTTCCCGTACCAGTACGAGACGCCCAAGCCGGATGACAAGGAGCCGTTCAAGGCGGCTGTCGAGGTGGCGGGGTGCCCGTGGAACTCCGCCCATCGCCTGGCGCGGGTGGCCATCAAGGGCAAGGAGATCGCCCACGACAAGCGGCCGGTCTCGAACCTGGTGTTCCTCATCGACGTCTCGGGCTCGATGAACGAGCCGCGCAAGCTGCCGCTGGTGAAGGAAGGCCTCAAGCTGCTCGTCAACGAGCTGACCGAAAATGATCGAATTTCGATCGTGGTTTATGCGGGAAATGCCGGCCTGGTGCTCCCCTCGACCTGCGCCGACCCCAAGAGCAAGGACACGATCCTGGCGGCGATCGACAACCTGTCGGCCGGCGGATCGACCAACGGCGGCCAGGGGATCGAGCTGGCCTACCATCTGGCGACCGACAACTTCATCAAGGGCGGCACCAACCGCGTGCTGCTGGCGACCGATGGCGACTGGAACGTCGGCATCACCGATCAGACGTCGCTGACCCACCTGATCGAAGACAAGGCCAAGTCGGGCGTGTTCCTCTCGGTATTGGGCTTTGGCTTTGGGAACCTCAAGGACTCGACGATGGAGAAACTGGCCGACAAGGGCAACGGCCACTACGCCTACATCGACGACCTGAAGGAGGCCCGCAAGGTGCTGGTCGAGGAGATGAGCGGCACGCTGGTGACGATCGCCAAGGACGTGAAGATCCAGATCGAGTTCAACCCGGCCAAGGTGGCAAGCTACCGCCTGATCGGCTACGAGAACCGCATGCTCCGCAAGGAGGACTTCAACAATGACAAGATCGACGCCGGCGAGATCGGGGCGGGCCACTGCGTGACGGCGCTCTACGAGATCGCGCCGGCAACCGGGCAGACGAAGGCGCCGACGACCCGCCCCGCGGCGAGTCCCGAAATTGATCCGCTGAAGTACCAGAAACACGAGCTGATCAATTCGCCGGAACTGCTGACCTTGAAGCTGCGCTACAAGCAGCCCGACGGCGATACGTCGAAGCTCATTCAAACGGCTGTCACCGACGGCGGGCTCTCCTACGGCAAGGCCTCGGTGGACTTCAAGTTCGCCGCCGCTGTTGCCGAGTACGGGATGATCCTCCGCAACTCGCCGAACAAGGGCTCGGCCTCGCTCGACGCCGTTCTGGAACTGGCGGATGAAGGCAAGGGCAAGGACGAGAAGGGCTATCGCGCCGGTTTCGTGGAACTGGCCAGGAAGACCAAAGCACTGGTCAAATAATGACTTTGCAACCGGGGGGGAGTCGCCGCGGTGAGCCGCTCGCGCGAATCGTCGCGGATCAAGGACAGAAGACCCCCTTGATCCGCTTCGCGCAGCGGCTCACCGTGCCGACGCAGCTTATCAAGGGGTGGGAGCTCGATGCGGGGGAACCGCCAGTGTTGCGCGTCTCAACCTTAAATTGGGAATTCTTTGCATCCGCTGGTTTTTCACCGCCCATTTTGCCATCGTTTGGACTATGCTGGTCGGGCGAACTAAGGAAAACCGGAAGGCGGGCCCTTTCGGTCCGTCGCCCCGGTGTGTGCAAAGGAGGCCGAATTTCCCATGCCCACCATCCTGATCGTCGATGACGAAGCCGACTGCCGCAACCCGCTGACCCGTCTCTTGCAGATCGAAGGATACGAGATCGTCCAGGCGCAGGACGGGCTGGAGGCTCTTCAGCGGCTGGAAGAGCAGAAGATCGACCTGATCCTGCTGGACCTGTTGATGCCGCGGATGGACGGGGTGGCGTTCCTGGAGCGGATGCGGGGGGACGGGCGGTTCAGCGGCCTGCCGGTCTTCCTGGTGACGGCCGTTCACGACCCGCGGCAGCTCGACCGTGCGAAAGCGCTGGGGATCACCGAGTACCTGTTCAAGGGGGACGTGCCGTTCATGCGGATGCTCGAGCTGATCAAGAAGACGCTGGGCGAGCCTTACACCCCGATCCGCCGGGGCCGGCGTCCCAAGAACCCGCAGACCCAGCAACCTCCCGACGCCGAGGCGGCGGGGACAAAAAAGGCGGCGCGGCGGGACCTGGATCCGTTCGACGAGGACGAGACGGCGGACGCGGAGTTTTTGAGGGATTGAAGTCTTCGGGTCGACGGGGGATAGGCGACTTCAAGCGTGCGCCAGTTGCTCTTTGACTGCGTTGCGGATGAGGCCCATCCAATAGTGCGGATTCGAATTCATTTCGTCCATCAGCCGTCGGGCCGGACCGGGCACGGGACGATCCGCTTGCTCCCAGGATTGAATAGTCTTTGTAGAGACGGCCATCAATTGGGCGAAGATTGCCTGGCTGACTCGCAGCATCTCGCGCGTGCGCTTCACGTCCCGCGGGCCGTACTCGGAGGGTTGTAGGTTCAGGCGGATCGTCCGCAGGGTGATGGGCTCGCCACGCTCGACCGATTGGAAGAAGTCCGTCAATCCGTGGAGGACTTCGTCTCCGAACGTCGTCTCCTTTTTGATCTTCCTGCGCTTCATGTCCATCTCGCTAATTCTGAGCGACCCATTCCCGCAGGCGGTCGATCGCCTGTTTCATCTGCGCTTTTTGCGCGGGCGGGATGGTTGCCTGGTCCTTCTTGGCATAAACGGCTATCAGTCCGATGACCACCGAATTCCTCGAAGTAAACGTACCTAATTCGAAACGATCCGCTCTTGCCGCGGTTGGACTTGGACTTGGCAAAACGGACTTTTCTAAGGCCGCCCGTGCCGCTGACGACGGGCCAGCGATCCGGAGCGGCCGTCAACGCAAGTTGCAGCGCGCGAAGGTCATCATCCGTCAGGCCAAGGTGGATCCACTTGGCTCGGAAATAGGGCAGTTCGATGAATCGTTTCCAGTCTTCCAGTGGTCCGGTGGCCGTCACATGAACGATAATGTCATCGGTCGAGTGCTTCTTCGGACTCGGCATCCATCCTTCTCCCTATCGTCCGCATGGAGGGCTTACTTCATTCTATACCACTGCGTGGTATAGTCAAAATGACAGCCGCAGAATTCCAAGCACGGTTTATTCGCAACGAATCACCTGCGTATACGCCCCATCCCGCGCAACGTCCCAGACTTCAAGGCGGACCCATTTCGCGCCCTTGTCCTCGATCGGCCAGTCGAAGCGCTGGCGGCCCATCTCCTGCGACTGCGATAGATCGATCCGCTGGCGTTTGGTCGTGGCGCCGTCGCCGGTGATGATCTCGGCGAAGCTCAGGGGCAGGGTCCATTCGAGGTCTGCTGAGATCCGGCCGTTCTTGACCTCGTACGATGGGATCAGGATCTCTCCCGTGGTGGTGAAGAAGTCGCCGCGGCGGAGCACGTCGAGCACGCCCGACCAGTCGTCCACCGTCGGGCGCTGGGGCAGGCGGAGGTAATTGACGTTCATGTGTCCCCAGAGCTCGTGGGTGTGGTCGATCTCGAAGACGTCCACCTCGCCGGGCAGACGCTTGAAATCGTAATGGCCTGCGACCGCCCAGTTGCTCATGTCGTCGAGCAGGTCGAGGCACCGTTTGCCGAGGCGGTCGTTGGCGAGGTTGCCGGGCATGGCCTTCCACGCGGCGCCCAGCCACAGGTCGCCCTTGAACCAGGGCTGATCCTTGAAGGCATCGGGCGTGGCGAAGCTGGCCTTGATGCGGGGGTGGGTGCTCCAGGCCACTCCTTTTTCTTCGCGCAGGAGGCGGATCATGTCGTCGCGGTCGCCGACGTGATAGACCCTGCCGAAGCCGGGGACGTCCTGGCTGAACGGCACGCCCGGGCCGCGCACCCAGGTCAGGTAAACGGGCTTGGGAAAGAGGTACATCCAGTGGCCGGGGTGGATGCCCTGGGCGGGAGGCCAGGGCTCGGCCATGTAGCGGCTGCCCTCTTCGCCGGGGATGAGCAGAACGCGGTCGTCGGAGTATTTGCGGCAGAGGTCGAACATGGCCTTGACCTCGGCGAGGCGCGTGGGGCCGGGGTCGTTGAAGTGACCGTCGCCGTGGAACTCGGCGAGGTGCACCAGGTCCACGCCCATGTCACGGAAGACGCGGGCGAACTCGCCGGCGGTCGATTTGCCGGTCATCTCGTTGACGGCGAGCTTTGCGTGGTAGTGACTGGTGAAGGTCAGGCGGCCTTCGAGGGGTTTGAAGTGGTCGCCGCGAGTGTAGCGCTTGACGGATTCGATCGCCTGTTCGGCGTTGCCCCTGGTCGCGAGGAGGAAGAGGTCCATGCGCTGCCGTTTGCCGTCGGGCGCATCGAACCAGGGGACGAACGCGCCGCCGCCCGTGGGGTCCTGGCGAAGTCCGAAGCGGCCGTCGCCGTACTGGGCGAACTTGAAATTGTTGGTCCAGTCGCGCGGGAAGAAGAAGGCGTGCGGGGCGGGAAAGACGGCGAGGTTGCCCGAGTCGCCTTCGGCGACGATCGTGCGCCACTTAACGGCAACGGGGTTGGCGCCCGGCGTGCCCGAGCCGACGCGGTGCATTTGGCCTTCGACATCGGCGTAGGCGAGGCGCGTCGGGGCTGCGCGGAGAACGGCATCGTAGATGTACGCCAGATCTTTGCCGGTCGGCGTCATCGCCGCCTGCACGTGAACCAGGGGGCTGCCGGCGTAGAGGTGGATCTCGAGGTCGCCGCTGAACGGCCCGGCGGAGAGTTTTGAGATGCGAATGGTGGCGTGTCGGCCGGTGGATTCGATGGCGGCCGACTGGCGGTCGAGCGTGGCGGGGAATCGTTCGAACGGGCGGCTGGCGGGCTTGTCGAAGAAGACGTAACCGAACCGCTCGGCGGGACCGGTCGGGACCTTGCGCGAGCCGACGGTCAGCGCGTACTCGACGTCGGCGTCCTTGAGGACTGGTGTGCCGTCGATATCGATCGACGAGAGGAGCGGGGCGTCTTTGGAGAGGGCGAGCGTCAGGCCAAGACGATTCTCACCGGCCTGCCACTGGGCGCGCAGGCCCTGGGGCGTCGGATCGATCTGGATGCCGCAGGCGGGGTCGTAGTGGGCGCGGTCGATCGGGATGGCGGCGGCCGGTGGAACTAGCATGATGGTCGCCCAGGCAAGCAAGAGATGTCGCATCGTGGCATTCTACACGTAGGGTTGGCGGGGCGTGACGGGGATCGCCACTGGCAAGCCGGAGAGCTTGCCAGTGCCACCCATCCCGGCGCCCTGTTACGGAAGGTGATGTGTGAGCCCGTCCTGCGGATGAACATTCACAGGTGCGGCGGGTAGAACCGTTGCCGCTTATGAAGCATTGTGCCTGGATCTGCCTGTTCGCGTTCACCGTCGCGCCGCCCGCGCGCGGTGGCACGCTGGTTACGCGCGACGGTCGGACGCTCAACGGCGACCTGGCGATTGCGGACGATCAGCGGATCACGATCACCGACAAGTCGGGCGCGGCGCGGACGTTCGCGCTGGGCGAGATTTCGCAGGCGACGTTCGCTCAACCGGCCATTCCGGAGAGCGCGTATGGCGAGCCGCGCGGCGCTCCGGCCGAAAAGGGCCCGCGGAACGTCCTGGTCGAGTATTTCGCCGATCGGGAATTCAAGCAGCGGAAGTTGGCACGGTACGAGTCGTCGATCAACTTCTCCTACGACGTGAAGCATCCGCCGGACCCGCTCATCCCAGCGAAGTGCGCCGTCCGGTACACGGCGCGGCTGACGGCGCCGGCGGCGCAGGATTACACGTTCACGGCGGAGGGGGACGGCGGGCTGAGATTGTGGGTGGACGACAAGCTCAAGATCGACAAATGGGGTGGCCGGGGGCACGTGAAGGCGTCGGCGGTGGCGACGCTGAACCCGGCGAAGCCCTCCGTGATCCGGATGGAGGTGCTGTCGGGCGAGCACACGTACCTGGCTCGGCTGCAATGGGCGGGGCGCGGGCTCTATTCGCCATCCATCCCGACCGGATCGTACGGGTTGCCGGTGGATGCGCCCGCGCCGCCGCGGGTGGCGTTCGTGTCGCCGGCGGACGGGGCGCAGTTGCGCGATCCGGAGGTCGTGGAGTTCGAAGTGCGGGCTGAGGGTTCCGCCGGTGCGACAATCGCGGGCGTGGATCTGTTCTACAAAGATGCGCTCATCGCCGCGCTGACCGCGCCGCCGTTCCGATACACGTGGCGGAATCCGCCGGTCGGCCAGTTCATGATCCAGGCGCGGACGACGGACGATCGGGGCATCAGCGGCTATGCCGAGCCGATCGACGTGGGCATCGCCGACACGGGCGAGAACCATTCGCTTCCCGCGCCCTGGGGCCAGCAGACGCTGGGGAAGAAGGAGAAGCGCATCCCCGGTTCGTCGTCCTATGACGGCGGCTCGTTTCGCATCACCAAGGCGGGCGGGCAGGTGACCGAGGATGATGACTCGCCGCAGTTCGTGTATCAGGCGATAGACGGGGATTTCCAGATCGTGGCGCACCTGGCGTCGCTGACGCCGGCGGATAACACCGTGGGCCCGCTGGCGGGAATCATGGTGCGGGAGAGCATGACGTCGCTGGACCGTTTCGTGGCGGTCGTGGTGGGGCCGCAGGCGACGATGCTGGCGCGCCGTCCGGATTACTGGGGACGCACGATGGCGAGCGATCGCAGCGAGGCCGTCGCGCCGTGGCTGAAGATCGTCCGCATGGGTCATCGCCAGCGCGCCTACACCTCGCCGGACGGCAAGACCTGGAGCCTGCTCGGTGGCGAGCGTATCGAGTTCCCGGAGCGCGTCTTCGTCGGGCTGTGCGCGATGGCCCGGAGCAAGGAGACCCCGGCGGTGGCGACGTTCGATCACGTGTCGATCACCCCCGGCCCGCCGGCGCTGGCGTATACGAACCCGGGGATCCTGTTCCGCTCTGGCACGTTCCTGGCGGCCGAGGTGCTGGGGATCAAGGACGGCACGCTGGCGTACAACCGCGAGGGCAAGCGGCGGTACGCGCCGGTCAATGACGTGGCGCGGCTGGTGTACAAGCCCGTGCCGGCCGAACTGGCGGAGAAGGCGCCCGGCGGGCAGAGCGGTGCACTGCTGGGGTCGGGTGATTTTGTGGAGGGGGACGTCAAGGAGGTTTCCTATCGTGTCACCGTCTCCAACCTGGTCCTGGGGCCGCGAACGATGGGCATCAAGACCAACGACGTGCTGGCGATCTACCTGAAAGATGCCGAGGACGCGAAGCTGACGTACATGGTGACGGCGATGGATGGGTCGGTGTATCAATCAAAGGCGTTGAAGGTCAATGGAGGCGTGGTGGCGCTCGAGGATCCGACGGTTGGGAGGGTGGAACTGTCTTTGAAGCAGGTGGCGCGGCTGGCGGTGAATTGACCATGTGGCATGGGCGGCTCGCCCATGATTCGCCGCGCGCGGGCTTGTTGAATAAAACACGGGCGGGCCGCCCGTGCCACATGGAAGGGCGAACACTTGTCATGCCGGCGCGTAGATGCAATAGTGCCGCCGCCACTACTGTTGCGCCACGTCGGACTGTGAGATCGATGACGTCCCGCATTCTTCTGCTCGCCCTCTCGCTCGCGCTTGCCTGCCCTGCCGGCGCCGGCACGTTGACGACGCGCGACGGCAAGCATCTGGCGGGCTCGCTAGCGGTCGGGGAGGACCGGATCACGGTCATGACCGATTCCGGTCCGCAGGCGGTGCCGCTGGCCAACGTCGCCGAGGCGGATTTCAAGGCGGGCGGCGCAGAGGCGGCAAAGGCCGGTCATGGTCTTCGCGGGGATTACTTCGCCGGGCGGTCGCTGCGGCAACTGATGCTGACGCGCGTCGATCCGGCGATCGATTACGAGTGGAGCGACACGTTGCCGCATCCCTCGCTGGCGGGGGCGTCGCGGGAGTTTTCCGCGCGGTGGACCGGTCGGCTCCGGCCGGACCATTCCGAGAAGTACGCGCTGATCGCCGACACCGATGACGGGGTACGGGTCTGGCTCGACGGAAGGCTGGTAATCGACCGGTGGTTCGATCAGAACGGCGGGGCTGCGCCGGTGGAGGTCTCGCTGGAGAAGGATCGGCGGTACGACCTGCGCGTGGAGTATTACAACGGCCATGGGGCGGCGCGGGCGGTGCTGTCGTGGTCGTCGCCATCCACGCCCCGGCAGGTGATCCCGGCGGAGAACCTGTACCTTCCCGCGGCCGCGACGTCCGCG
>DATBFY010000331.1:0-5678 GCA_036558265.1 Tepidisphaeraceae bacterium
TTAGTTGTTAGTTGTTAGTTGTTAGTGTCAGTGGGCCGCCGTGGGGTTGAACCACGGACCTCCTGCGTGTCGGGCAGGCGCTCTGGCCGGGCTGAGCTAGCGGCCCCGGGGGTGTTGACGCACGCGTTGCGCGGCATCTGACAGGAGGAGGGGATTCTTCATTCCCGGGGGACGATGATCCTGATCTGCGACGCAAGCGACCGTTCGTGCCGTCGGGCGCGATGTGTGCCCTGGGGTCTGGGGCGGTTAGACTGATTGGCGAGGAAACTGCCATGAAGGACGAGCATGGGCGTGGTGATGGTTCCCTTTCCGATCCGTCGCGGCGCGATGTGTTGAAGGGGGCGCTTGCGGCGTCCGCGGCCGCGGCGGCGCTTGCGGGTGGGTGTGCGAATAAGGGATCGCGGGGTTCAAGCCCTGCGGGGGCGGCGGCGGTTGCCCAGCCGGAGTTGATCCATCGCGAGAACGCGAAGGGCGGGACGCGGGACTGGTTGCTTACCAGCACGCGCGTCGATCCGAAGACGAAGTACCGCTGCCCGTGGATCGAGGGGTACTGCTCGCGAACGAGCGTGAAGGCCGGCGAGACGATCTCGTTTCACGTCTCGACCAACCCGGCATCGCGATTTCGGATCGACCTGTATCGACTGGGGTATTACCAGGGCCAGGGTGGGCGGCACATGACGACGCTGGGACCGTTTGCCGGCGTGGTGCAGCCCGACCCGCCGGTCGGTCCCAATCGCGTGCGCGAATGCCGTTGGGAACCGTGCGCGACGCTCGCGATCCCGGGCGACTGGCCCAGCGGGGTGTACGTCGGCAAGCTCACCGAGGAGCGGGAGAAGCTGCAGAGCTACGTGATCTTCATCGTACGGGACGATCGGCCGGCGGATTTGGTTTACCAGTGCTCGGACACGACGTGGCAGGCGTATAACCGCTGGCCGAGCCAGTTCGCGCTTTATGACGACGGGACGAACCCGTGGTATTGGGGGCCGGGGGTGGACGTGTCGTTCGACCGGCCCTATGGGAAGTACTGCCAGATCCTGGATCAGCCGCTGTCGATCGGCTCGGGCGACTTTTTCTGCTGGGAGTTCCCGCTGGTGTTCTGGCTGGAGCAGCACGGGTATGACGTGACGTACATCTCGAACCTGGACACGCACGCGGATGGCGCGGCCCTGGCGCGGGGCAAGGGGGTGCTGTCGGGGGGGCACGACGAGTATTACTCGATCGAGATGTTTGAAAATCTCAGGCGGGCGATCGGGCAGGGGCTGAACGTCGCGTTTTTGTCGGGCAACACGTGTTGCGGACGGATCGATCCGCGGCCGAGCTTTGCCGGCGTGCCTCACCGCGTCTTCGGGCGGATCGATCGTTTTGGCCCGCGGGAGCCCGAAGAGCTCAAGCACTTCCCGACGATGTCCAAGCTCCCCTTTTCCAGTCCCAACGAAAACACGCTGATCGGCGCGCGGAGCACGGGTTACATTACCGGCGGGGCGGACTATGCATGTTCGATTCCCGATCACTGGCTGTTCGAGGGAACCGGGATGAAACGGGGCGACTCGATCCCGGGTTTGATCGGGTGGGAATGGCATGGGGATCCGGCGACGGATCTGCCGGGGCTGGCGGTGGTCTCCACCGGCCCGACGCAGGACGGGAGCGGCAACGCCCACGGCGCCTATGCGTCCACGATTTACGACGGACCGCGGGGCAACGTGGTCTTCAACGCGTCCACCTGCTGGTGGGGGGACGGCTTGGCCGAGCCGCCGGGATACGTCCGGCCGGCGGTTTACACCCGCCCCAGGGGCCCCGACGCACGGGCTGGGCGTATCACTCAAAACCTGCTGGCGAGGTTCCAATCGACGGCGCAGCGGTTGTAACGCCTGTGCGGCCTGCGCCGTCAGGCGGTTGTCTGGTATGGCTGAGTTCGATCGCCGGGTAAGAGCCCGACCGGCCGTGGCTTAGGGGTGGGCGACGGCTGTGTCCGCTGGCGGGTCCGAGAAACTCCAGATTTTGTGGAGGTCGTCGAACCGGAGGGCGGACGTGTCGTATAATGAAGGTAGTTCAACTTAGTCCTCCTTCCCGGGTGGCGTGGAATGCCGAGAGGTCCACGCCACCTTTTTTATTGCGCGCATTTCGCATCATCG
Source organism: Tepidisphaeraceae bacterium (assembly GCA_036558265.1). GTDB lineage: Bacteria > Planctomycetota > Phycisphaerae > Tepidisphaerales > Tepidisphaeraceae > RYN-433. The sequence continues at coordinate 2,133 of DATBFY010000331.1, forward strand.
GGCAGGACGCGGCCTCGTGCAACGGTTGGCGACGAGGTTCGATAACCCGGCGGCGATCAGGCCCCGCACGAGCGGGCGCGGCGAGATCGCGCGGACCCCTCGATCCCCCGGAGCAATCCAATGAGCTTCCTGACGTCGCTTCCCTCGCGGGCGTTTGCGGATTTGTCACGGACGGTTGGCTTTGCGAAGGCCGATACGGCGCCGACGGTTTCCACTCCTCCGGCAGACAGTTCGCCGGCGAAAACGACGGCGGGCGATGCAACGTCGGGTTCGCCCAGCGTGCTGCGCGGCGTGCGGCAGACGTTGTCGTCGATGCTGGACTGGTTCAACCCCGGCGCGAAGAACGGGATCATCATCGTCGGCGGCAAGGGCGGCGGCGGAAACACGAATCCGGCGGGCGACCGCGGGATCATCATCGTCGGCGGCAAGGCGCCGACGCAGCCTGCGAACCCCGTGGCGGAGCGGGGGATCATCATCGTTGGCGGGAAGGACAAGGATCGCGAAGCCCAGGACAAGCTGGGGAATTTCGAGATCCAGGGGCTGATGAGCGACTTCAACGAGGCGCAGACTCTCGCGTCGAGCGTGGCGAAGAAAAAGGATGATTCGGCGCGCGCCGTCATCGGCAAAATCTGATCCGGCCGACGCGACGACCTGGCGGCGACCTAGACGATCTTTCCGATCATGCGCGTGACGGCGTCGTACTTGAGGCTGGTGGCCTGGTCGATGCTCTCCAAAAGACCCCAGTAACCGTAAGGACCGTACTTGGTGGCCAGGGCGAAGTTGCCGAAGACGCCGCCGCCGCTTTCCCTGGTCCACACCGTGATCAGGTGGGTGTAGAAGTCGGCCATGCGCGGGTCGTCCTGTGCGGCGGTCTTGAGGTCGGCGTTCTGGCCGTTGAGGTAACTGAGGGATTGGCCGCCCTCGTAGGCGTCGAGGCGCAGGCCGTACCCGTCGGCGACGGACTTGCTCTGTCGGATCCAGGTGGTGAGCTGGCCGTCCACCCAGTTGTTCATCCAGTCGAAAAGAGAGCCGAGGGTGAGGGATGCGTTGTCGATCGCGTTCATGTCGCCCTGGACACCGACGTAGGGAGCGACGGCGACGCCGTAGAGGAGCGACCTGGGGTCGGCGTAGAGACTCTTGATCTCTTCGAGGGCGGTCTGGGCCCAGTAGCTGCCGGCGATCAGGCCGCCGAGCTCGAAGCGGACCTGGCTGGCGTAGCGGGCGGCGCCGAATTCTTCCTTGAAGATCTGGGCGGCGCGGCCGGTGAGCTTACCGAACTTCTGGGCCTGTCGGCCGAAGTCGTCGGTGCGGGTGAGGGTCGGGTCGGCCCAGGCGGCGGCCTGGTTGGCGCGCATCTGCTCGAACTGGCTGTTCCACACCTCGTTGGAATACTCGACGTAGAGGTGCAGGCTGGGGTCGAGGCCGTCGCGGAAGAGGCGGGCCATCTGGCGGACGTAGTCTTCGGTTGCGTGGTACGGGACGTTGATCCAGACGTCCTTCTTGAGGGTGTTGGCGAGCTTGATGATCTGTTCGTAGGGCACGCCGGTGTCGCCGGTGTAGCTGAAGCGCGTCGGCTGGGTGCGGTCCTGCCAGTCGGTGGCCGGGTTGTCGTTGGTCTGCATCCAGTCCATGGCGCGCAGCGGGCCGTTGAAGGGCAGGATCTTCTTGAGGAAGGTGGGGCGGAAGGTGTCGGAGACGAGCGGATCGCGATCGGGGCTGAGGATGTGCAGGTTGTGCACGGGGTCGGCGGGGTTGATGCCGGTCAGGCGGAGTTCGAGGATGGCGCCGGCGGAGGTTTGCGGCGTGATGTCGAGGATGCCTTCCCAGTGGTCGCCCACGTGAGAGGTGACGGTGTACTTCGCGTTCATGCCGGCGAACGCGAGGCTGCCGATGCCGTCGTAACTGACGGCATAGCGGCCGTCGGGATAGCCGGCGGCGTAGGTGATGGCGCCGGCGTCGGTCAGGGGGTAGTTGTCGGCGGTGAGCGGAATGGAGGAATCGGGCAGGTAAGTCCTGTCGATCGAGCCCCACTGGCGGAACTGCGTGGTCAGATCGACGAACGGCGAGACCGTCGCCCAGTCGGCGATGCCGTCCAGGTTCGTGCCGATCACTGCGCCGCTCGTCTGCGTCGGCGGTGGCGGTGTCACCGGCGGCGGGATGACCGGTGGATTGGGATCGGTCGTCGGTGGATTGGGATCGGTCGTCGGGGGATTGGGATTCGTTGGCGGCGGGTTGGTCGTGGGTCCGTCGACCGGGGTGATCTCGATGTAGTTGATCTTGTTGCGGGTGACGCCGGCGGCGTTGCCGATGGTCAGGCGGCCATCGCTGACGGTGACGGTGGCGGTGCCCTCGACCCAGCGGTTGGCGATCGTGGTCGTGGCATCGACGACGACCTGTCCCTCGGCCGTGATCCGCATCGTGTCGTACCAACTGTTGGCATCGCCCGAGACGATGTGGACCTGGTACTGGCCGTTCGGCAGCCCGATCTCCCAGGTGAAGTTGCCCTGCCACTGCATCGCGGCGAGGCGGTCATGCAGGTCGTCCGCCGACGACCAGCGGTCGATTACCCCCGGCACCTGCGCATTCCACCCGTACGCGTACCCGTTGCCGCGGTCTGCGAATACCTTGCCCGAGTCGGGCAGGTATCCCGGGACGATGGGCGAGGCGGCGGGCTGGAAGTTCACCTTGATCGTCTGTCCGGGAGTCGTCGGCGGGACGACAGGGGGCGGGGTCGGGTCGGTCGGGGGGGTCACCGGCGGCGGTGGCGTGACGGGCGGAGGGGTCGGATTGGTGTCGCCACCAATCTGCGTGATATCGATGTAGTCGATCGTGTTCTGGGACCTGCCGGAGGGGCTTGAGACCGTCAGGCGGCCGTCGGTGACGTCCACGGTGGCCGTGCCCTCGACCCAGCGGTTGGCGACCGTGGTCATGTCGGAGACGACGGTGACGTTCTCGGCGTTGATCCACTGGATGGCGTTCCAGGAGTTGGCGTCGCCGGCGACGATGTGGACCTTGTAGGTGCCGTTGGGGACGGCCATTTCCCAGGTGTAATTGCCCTGCCACTGCATGGCGGCGAGGCTGTCGTGGAGGTCGTCGGCGCTGCTCCAGCGGTCGAAGACGCCGGGGACCCTGGCGTTCCAGCCGTACTGCATGCCGGAGGCGCGTGGGCCGAAGACGTCGCCGTTATCGGCCACGTAGCCGGCGGGCGGGGCCTTGCCGAGGGGCTGGAAATGGACGTGTGCTTCGAAGGAGAGGAGCTCGCGCCGCTCGAGATGTTCGAACATGGCGGCGGAGGCGGCGGCGGACAGGACGCGCGTCGTGCGCCCGGCCTTTGCATCCTTCCCAAATTGACCCTTGTTGACGCGAGACGACCCCCTGGGTTCTTCACGGAACCAAGTCATGAAACAACTCCGACTTGTGTGTCACCGGGGGTTTCGGACGGACAACACCGCGTTGTCTGGTCAAAAGTTGTGGATCTCGAAAGTGTGTTCGCGCGCAGGCCGCCGGTGAACGGTGCGCGCGTGTGCCCTCGTGTAGATCGACGTT
>DATBFY010000332.1:0-9360 GCA_036558265.1 Tepidisphaeraceae bacterium
GGCGGCGCCGGCCAAGCCGCCGCAGACCATCGAGTTGCGGAACGGTCAGTACTGGGAGCCGGTGGAGAATCCGACGACGGCGCCGGTGACGGACGAGGTGCTGGATCGGTCGGAGCAACTGGTCGCCAACGGGAACAACGCGGCGGCGAAGAAGACCCTGGTGGCGTGGCTGAAGCGCGAGCGGTTCTCGCCGCTGCGGGATCGGGCGCTGTACCTGCTGGGGCTGGCGAACTACCAGTACGGGGATCGGATCAACTCGTATTACAACTTCGACGAGTTGATGGACAAGTATCCGGACAGCAAGTACTTCTACCCGGCGCTGGACAAGCAGTACCAGATCGCGGACGCGTTTTTGAACGGGTACAAGCGGCGGTTCCTGATGATCCCGATGCTGTCGGCGGAGGACGAGGCGATCGAGATGCTGTTCCGGGTCCAGGAGCGGTCGCCGGGGTCGCCCCTGGCGGAAAAGGCGCTCAAGCGCACGGCGGACTATTACTACGCCGACGCGCAGTACGACCTGGCGGTGGACGCGTACCAGGCGTTCATCGAGCGGTACAAGCGGAGCCCGGAGATCCCGCAGGCGCGGATCAAGAAGGCGTTCGCGGAGCTGGCGCAGTTTCACGGGACCAAGTTCGACCCGACGCCGGTGATCAACGCGCGGACGTCTCTGGAAGAGTTGGCGATCGACTATCCGGACCTGGCGCGCCAGGAGAACGTGGCGGCGGTGATCGACCGGATCGACGCCGCGCTGGCGCGCAAGGTATATCAGAACGCCCAGTTCTACCTGCGGACCCATGAGCCGCGTGCGGCGGCGTACAACCTGAAATACCTGATCCAGAATTACCCGAACAGCCAGGAGGCGCAGCAGGCAAAGGCCGACCTGGCGCGCCTGCCGGAGAACGTGCGCTCGGGCCCCGAACCGACGAGCAAGCCGATCGAGTTGCGGACGGAAGTGAAGTAGGGAGCGACATGTCGAATCAAATTCCGACACAGGCGGTGAACTGCTCCGGCCTCGGCGTCAGGCACCGGCGATTTGCGCGCGGGCTGATCGGGTGGGTGCTGTTCATCGGTATCGCGTGCATGCTCGTCGTGGTGTTGCGGACGAGGGTCAGGACCGGGACGGACGTGCCCGTCTCGGAGTTCGTCATGCAGTTGAGGGCGGGGAACGTCGAGCAAGTAGTAATCGACGGCGACTCCGTGCATGGCCGGCTCATCAAATCGGTAAAATACGGCACGCCGCCGGTGCCGGTGACGGACTTTAGTGCGGAATTGCCTCAGGGGACGAGCCAGAGCTGGAACTTCGTGCAATGGGTGGTCGATAACGGGCAAGGCGCGGTCGTTCGGGTTGATAACAACCAGAATGTGCTGCTAAACCTGCTGTTGCCGCTGATTCCGTGGGCACTGATCTTCCTGTTCATCTGGTTCTTCCTCTTCCGGCAGCTTCGGAACGCGAACCGGACGGCGCGCCAGCCGATGCCAGTGGTGATCGTCAACGCGGAGGAGAGGCCCGAGCAATGATCATCCCACCGCGGCTCATCGGTTCGGTCCTCCTGCCCTCGTGCCTGCTGCTATTGGGGTGTGGGTACCAGCAGTCGGGCTCGGTGGATAGCAGCGGCCAATCGAACTACAAGTGGTCCAGCCTGTACCGCGAGGACGTCTCAACCGTGGCGGTGCCGATCTTCGCGAACAAGGATTTCCGCCGCGGCATGGAATTCGGCCTGACCAGCGCGGTGATCAAGCAGATGGAGGCGCATTCGCCGTATCGTGTCGCCCCGCGGGGTCGGGCGGACACGATATTGGAGGGGGAGATCGTGTCGGTCGAGCTGAGCACGCTCAGCCGTGACGTTCGGACCAACGTGCCGCAGGAACAGCTTTACATCATGACGGTGAACTTCCGGTGGACGGACCTGCGGTCGGGACGAATCCTGCTGGAGCGGCGGAACTTCCAGCAGACGGCGCCGTTCTACGGGACGCTGGGCGAGGGGGAGTTCGTCGGCAGCCAGAACACGATCGAGCGTCTGGCGCTGGCGATCGTGCAGGAGATGCAGGTGGACTGGTGAACGGCCGCCAGGATTCCTCACCCGCCGAACCTCGCGGGGAACCCGCGTAATCTGCGTTTCGTAGGATGTATGACGATATTGACGGGTGGGTGGTAAGTGGAAAAGGGCTGCCGCAAGTCCTTATGATCGTGGACGTTTCAGATATCTTCGGCGGCGGGTAGCCGATAGTTGCCGATTGGAGCTATATTTGCGATACGCCTCCCGCGCGCCGCGGCAGCAGCAGCCAAGGAAGACACATGCCTGAACAAAGACAAGACCGCAATCCTCAGCGGAAGAACGGCGGGCGGCCTCAGCCGAACAACGGGGGCATGCGCTTCGGGCGCGGCCTGTTCGGCTGGGTGCTGTTCATCGGCCTGGCCGTCATGCTATTCATCGTCCTGCAGAGCAAGAACAAGAACCAGCAGGACATCTCGATGAGCGAGCTCAAGACGCAGGCGTATGCCGGGAACGTCGCGGAGTTCATCGTGGATGGGGAGACGGTTCGCGGGAAGTTCAACAAGCCGATCCAGGTGGGCACGACGCCGAACGTCAGCAACTTCCGGTGCGAAGTGCCGTCGCCGCAGATCACCTCCCCGTGGTACATGCAGTGGGTGCAGGACCTGGCGGAGCACAGCAACAACGCGACGCTGCGAGCGGAGAACAACCAGAACCTGATGGTGAACCTGCTGCTGCCGGTGATCCCGTGGCTGTTGATCTTCGCGTTCATCTGGTTCTTCATCTTCCGTCAGATCCGCAACAGCGCCGGGGCGGGCGGGATGCTGGGCAACTTCGGTCGCAGCAAGCATCGCATCACCTCCAAGGAGCACACCAACGTCACCTTCGACGACGTGGCCGGGATCGAGGAGGCCAAGGACGAGGTGATGGAGATCGTCGAGTTCCTGAAGAACCCCAAGAAATTCCAGCGGCTGGGCGGGCGCATCCCGCGCGGTGTGCTGCTGGTGGGCGAGCCGGGAACCGGCAAGACGCTGCTCGCCAAGGCGATCGCCGGCGAGGCGGACGTGCCGTTCTTCTCGATCTCGGGATCGGACTTCGTGGAGATGTTCGTGGGCGTGGGCGCCAGCCGAGTGCGGGACCTGTTCAAGCAGGCGAAGGACAACAGCCCGTGCATCATCTTCCTGGACGAGATCGACGCCGTGGGGCGGCGGCGCGGGTCGGGCTTTAGCTCCGGCGGTCATGACGAGCGCGAGCAGACGCTCAACGCGATCCTGGTGGAGATGGACGGGTTCGACACCAATGACCAGGTGATCGTGATCGCATCGACGAACCGCGTGGACGTGTTGGACCCGGCGCTGACGCGTCCGGGGCGGTTCGACCGCCAGGTCTACGTGCCGCTGCCGGACGTGAAGGGGCGGCTGGAGATCCTCAAGGTTCACGCCCGCAAGGTGAAGCTGGGGCCGAAGGTGGACCTGTCGCGGATGGCCAAGGCGACGCCGGGCTTCAGCGGCGCCGATCTGGCCGCGATCATCAACGAGTCGGCGCTTCATGCGACGCTGGCGGGCAAGGAGTACATCGAGCAGGACGACCTGGAAGAGGCGCGGGACAAGGTGCGCTTCGGCCGGGCCAACAAGAGCCGCGTCATGGACGAGAAGGAGAAGCAGGCGACGGCCTACCACGAGGCCGGTCACGCGGTGGTCCAGTGGCTCCTGCGCCCGGACACCGATCCCCTGCACAAGGTGACGATCATCCCCCGCGGGCGGGCGCTGGGGGCGACGATGGCCCTGCCCGAGAAGGACCGCTACAGCTACTCCAAGCGCTGGTGCACGGCGTTCATCAAGGTGACGTTCGGCGGGCGCATCGCCGAGGAGATGTTCACCGGCGACACCAACAGCGGCGTCATGGGCGACATCCGCCAGGCGACGGGCGTGGCGCGCAAGATGGTCAGCGAGTGGGGTATGAACGAGCGACTGGGCTTCGTCTATTACGGCGAGGACGACTCCAACCCCAATGCCGGGCTCATCAACGCCAAGGAGTACTCCGAGGACACGGCGCGGCAGATCGACGAGGAGGTCAAGAAGCTGATCGATACGCTCTACGATCAGACGCGCAAGCTGCTCCAGGAGAACAAGGATCGCGTGGAGGCGGTCGCGCGGGCGCTGATCCAGTACGAGACGCTGGATACCAACGACATCGACCGGATCATGAACGGCGAAACCTTGTCCAAGCCGACGGTCAGCGAGCTGTTGGAGAAGGAGCACCGGGCGCCCGGCACGACGATCCAGCCGGGGCCGGACACGACCCAGCCGGACGTGCGGCCCGAACTGGGCGGCGGCGCGATGCCGAATCCGGCGTGAGCATGTTGGCCGGCCGAGGCCGTTAACTGTGAACATTGACGGGCCCGGGGATCAGGCGATCCCCGGGCCTTCTCATGCGCGCAGTGCAGGGGTGAAGAATGGACGTTGACGGCGTGCGGGTGCGCGCGGTGCGATACGCGCGACACGATCACAGGCGACGCTCTTTGGCGTCGGCGCACCCGGTCACTCGCAAGTCAACCAGCGAAAGGAGATCGACCGTGCTCGTCGCGCATTTGATGACCATCGTTGCCCACGCCGGCGAGGAGGGCGGCAGCACGTCCTGGCTCTCGCTGCCGTGGCACCCGATTTTCGTGAACTTCACGGCGGCGCTGCTGCCGGCGTCGTTCCTCTTCGACCTGCTCGGGGCGTGGACGCGTCGCGACAGCCTGCGGACGGCGGGCTGGTGGACGCTGCTGCTGGCGGCGATCGTCACGCCGATCACCGCGACGGCCGGGTGGGTCTGGCTTCACTCGATGGAGGACATGGACCAGTGGCAGATGGCATACCACAAGTGGCTGGGGACCAGCGCCGCCGTGCTGGTCATCCTGCTGGCGGTGTGGCGCGGGTCGATCTATCGGCGGAACCGCGCGCCGGGATGGCTTTACGGGCTGGCGGCGGTCGTGCTGCTGGGCGCGCTCCTGGTGCAGGGGGACCTGGGCGGTTCGATGAGCTTTGGCCGCGGGATCGTGATCCACCGGACGCACCACGGCGGGTGAGCGCGCCAACATCCGCGGATCACGCGAGCATCTGCTGCACGAGATTCCCGCTCACGTCCGTCAGGCGAAAATCACGGCCCTGGAAGCGGTAGGTCAGCCGCGTGTGATCGAACCCCAGCAACTGCAGCAGCGTCGCGTGGAGGTCGTGGACGTGGACTTTGTCCTTGATCGCGTTGAAGCCGAACTCGTCGGATTCGCCCAGCGTCAGGCCGGGCTTGACCCCGCCGCCAGCCATCCACATCGTGAAGCAGTTGGGGTGGTGGTCGCGGCCGTCGTTGCCGCCCTGGACCATCGGCGTTCGACCGAACTCGCCGCCCCAGATGACCAGCGTGTCGTCGAGCATGCCGCGGGCCTTGAGGTCCCTCACCAGCGCCGCCGCCGGTTTGTCGGTCTTGCCGCACTCGGTCTTCAGGCCGTTGGTCAGGTTGCCGTGATGATCCCAGGCCTCGTGGAAGATCTGCACGAACCGCACGCCGCGCTCGACGAGCCGCCGCGCCAGAAGACAGCTCGTCGCGAAGCTGGGTTTGCCCGGCTCGGCGCCGTACATCTCCAGCGTTTCCTTCGATTCCTTGGAGATGTCCATCAGCTCCGGCGCGCTGGTCTGCATCCGGTAGGCCATCTCGAAAGAGTTGATCCGCGTGGCGATCTCGGGGTCGCCCATCTGCCCCAGCTTGATCTGGTTGAGCTGGCGGATCGCGTCGAGCGAATCGCGCTGGAGTTGTTCATCGACGCCGCGCGGGTTCGAGAGGTACATGACGGGGTCGCCGGTGTTGCGGAACATGACGCCCTGGTAGACCGACGGCAGGAACCCGCACCCCCAGTTGGATGACCCGCCGCTGGTGCCCTTGGTGCCCGTCGAGAAGACGACGAATGCGGGCAGGTCCGCAGATTCGCTCCCCAGGCCGTATATCGTCCAGGCGCCGAAGCTTGGCCGGCCGAACAACTGGCTGCCGGTGTTCATCATGATCTGCCCCGGCGCGTGGTTGAACGCGTCGGTGTGCATGGACTTGACGATGCACAGGTCGTCGGCGACGGTCGCCAGGTGCGGCAGAAGCTCCGACAGTTCGGCCCCGGATTGCCCGTGCCGCGCGAACTTGAACTTGGGGCCCAGCAGCGTCGCGTCAGGGTTGATGAAGGCGGCGCGGTATCCCTTGAGCAGCTCCGCGGGTGGGAGCTTGCCGTTCCACTTGGCCAGCTCGGGCTTGTTGTCGAACAATTCGAGGTGCGACGGCGCGCCGGCCATGAAGAGGTAGATCACGCGCTTGGCCTTGGCGGCGAAGTGCGGCAACCGCGGCGCCAGCGGACGACCGCTCTTGATCCCCGGCGAGGCCGCTTCAGCGGCCCTGCAAACGCCCTGCTGCGCCAAAAGCTCCCCAAGCGCGATCGCCCCCAATCCCACGCCGCACTGCTTGAAAAACCAGCGGCGCGTGACGTAGTGACGAAACTCGTCGGAGATCTGATTTAACGTGGCTTGCCGTTGCTGCATCGCACTCATTCCTTCGTAATCGTTTCGTCCAGGTTCAACAGGACGCGCGAGACGACCGTGTACGCGGCCCATTGCGTGGGGCTGGCGCCCTTGGGCAACTCGGCGGCTCTGGGCTTGTCGTTCTCGACGGTCAGCTCGTTTGGATTCAAATAGCCGTCGGCGAAGCGCTTCCGCTGCTGATCGAGCAGGCCGCGCAGCACCTTCATCTCGGCGTCGTTGGGCGTGCGCGCCATCACGCGCCGGAAGGCGTAAACCAGCCGCTGGTCGTCGGTCTGCCCCCCCTGCTCCAGCGTCACCTTCGCCAGCGACCGGGCACACTCGACGAAGATCGATTCGTTCAGCGACGCCAGCGCCTGCAGAGGCGAGTTGCTCCGCGACCGCCGCACACAGGACTGGTCGGCGTTGGGCACGTCGAACGTCTGCAGGACCGGATACGGCGTCGAGCGCCGGCGGAACGTGTAGATCGCCCGGCGGTACTTCTCCGGGCCCGTCTCGTCCACCCAGGGGAAGGGCGCGTAGCTCGCGGGAGGCTGGAACAAAAACGCCGGCGCCGGCGGCATCACGCTGCGCCCGCCGACCTTCGGATTCAGAAGTCCGCTCGCCGCCAGCGCGATATCGCGGACGATCTCCCCCTCCACCCGGAAGCGCGACCCGCGCGCCAGCAACCGGTTGTACGGATCCCGCGTGTAAAGCTCGGGCGTAACCTTGCTGCTCTGGCGGTATGCGGCCGAGCTCACGATCAGCCGGTGCATGTGCTTGATGCTCCAGCCGTTGTCCATGAACTCGCACGCGAGCCAGTCGAGCAATTGCGGGTGAGACGGGGCCTCGCCCTGGATACCGAAATCTTCAGAGGTCGCGACGATCCCCGTGCCGAAATACGCCTGCCAGATCCGGTTCACAAACGCCCGCGCGGTCGTGGGCGCCTTGGGATCGACCATCCACTTCGCGAACGTCAGCCGCGTCGGCGGCGCGTTCGCGGGAAGCGGGTTGAGGAACGCCGGCACGCCCGGGGTGACGCTCCGATTCGGCTTGAGCCAATCCCCGCGAGTCAGCATATGCGTGTCGCGACCGCCCGTGCGCGTCACCAGCGTCAGCGAGGTCGAACCGACCGGCCACTGCCGCCAGAGCGCCTCGATCCGGTCGTTGGCGTCCTTGAACTCGGGGACCGTCGTCCGCCAATAGGCGAAGACCTCGGCCACCTGGCTGAGCGTGCGCCTGTCGCGCGGGACCGCCAGGATGTCGCGCACGCGCTTGGGGAGCGGATCGGCTTTGAGCTTCGCTGGGTCGGCGCAGGTGGTTGCCGACAGGCGGAAGCGGCCCAGGTTGTTGTTCATGTGATCGTCGCTGTTCCACCCGCCGTGGTTTTGCACCAGCGTGATGGTCAGGACGGTTCCCTCTTCCGAGGAGGGCGCCGGCTTTTCGAGGCGGAAGACGGCCTTGCGCGCCTGGTTGCGCCGGCCCGGGCCCGAATCGATCCCCCATGCCGTCTTGTCGTCGCCGTCGATCGCGTAAGTCACCGGGCCGGTGACCCGGCGGTTGTTGGTCTTGTCGTAAAAGTTGGGCTCGAGGACGTGCTCGGCCTGGTCATAGTCGGCCGTCGCTTCCTTGATCTTGAGCTTCTCGGACTTGACGTCCTTCTTCTCCGGTTTGGCTTCGACGCGGAACTCGCTGAGCGCGCACGTGCCCATGAACGACCGCCCGGGCCCGCCGCACGGCAGGTTCGGGTCGGTCAGGTATTCCAGCCGGATCGCCGTAATTCCGCTGAGCTTTGTCTCGGACTTGAACCGCGGCGAGAGCTTGGTCGGCGCGTAGCCTTGTGCCAGGTAGGACCCGTCCTTCTGCGGCAGGTAACGCTGGTCGTTCTCGCCCATGTACTCCAGCGGAAGCACGTTCCACTCGGGCTGATCATTCCTGACCTGGTCTTCCCAGCGATTCATCCGCTCCCGCCAGTCGGGAATCCGGCCGCGCAGCTCGCCTTCGACCTCGCGCATCTTGCGGGTCAGCTCGGCGACCTTCATCTGCTCGTCGGGCGTGTACACCACCCGCTGCGCCTCGTTGTCGTTGTTGATGAAGGCGAACATCCGGTAGTACTCTTCCTGCGTCAGCGGGTCGTACTTGTGGCTGTGGCACTGGGCGCACTGGATCGTCAGGCCCAGGATCGATTTGCCGATCGCGTCCATGCGGTCGAACATCGCGTCCATGCGGAACTGCTCGGGATCGACGCCCCCCTCCTCGTTCACCATCGAGTTGCGCAGGAACCCGGTAGCGACGATCTGTGCCTGCGTGGCATTGGGCAAGAGGTCCCCCGCAAGCTGCTCAATGATGAACTGGTTGTACGGCAGGTCCTTGTTGAAGGCGTTGATGACGTAGTCGCGGTAGAACGACATCTGCCGCGACTTGTCCTTCTCAAAGCCATCGGAATCGGCGTAGCGCGCGGCGTCGAGCCAATGACGTCCCCAGCGCTCGCCGTAGTGCGGCGAGGCGAGCAGTTTTTCGACCTGCTTGTCATAAGCGTCGGCCGAGGGGTCGTTCAGGTAGTCGTCCACCTCCTGCGGAGTCGGAGGCAGGCCGATCAGGTCGAGATAGAGCCGACGGAGCAGCGTCACTTTGTCGGCTTCAGGGGCGGGCTTCAGTCCCTCAGCTTCCAGGCGCGCCAGGACGAAGTGATCGATCGGGGTGCGGACCCACTTCTCGTCCTTGACCTTCGGGAGCGGCGGGCGAACCGGCGACTTGAAGGCCCAGTGCCCTTCGAAGCTCGCCCCTTGCACCACCCAACCTTTAAGGAGCGCGATCTGCCGGGCCGTCAA
>DATBFY010000333.1:0-11538 GCA_036558265.1 Tepidisphaeraceae bacterium
ACCGCCGACGGCAAGGTGCAGAAGGGCGACCTCAAGGCCGAGCAGATGGACCCGGGTACGCTCCACATCGTGGAGGAAGGCGAGCCGCACGACCTGAACGTGTTCATCCGCGGGAACGTCGATCGCAAAGGGCCGGTGGTACCGCGGCGGTTCCTGGCGATCCTTTCGCCGGGCACTCCCAAGCCGTTCAAGGACGGAAGCGGTCGGCGGGAACTGGCGATGGCGATCGCCGATCGCAACAACCCGCTGACGGCGCGGGTCATGGTCAACCGCGTGTGGGGGATGTTGTTCGGGCAGCCGATCGTGCTGACGCCGAGCAACTTTGGGCACTCGGGCCAGCCGCCGACGTATCCGGAGCTTCTGGATGACCTGGCCGTGCGGTTCATGGACAACGGGTGGTCGATCAAGACGCTGGTGCGCGAGATCGTCTCTTCGGCGACGTATCGGCAATCGGCCAACCTGCACGACGACGACGGGCGGATCGATCCGGCCAATGAGCTGCTGGGCCGGATGAATCGCAGGCGCCTGACCATCGAAGAGTGGCGGGATTCGATCCTGTACGTCAGCGGCCTCTTGCAGGAGAGCGACGGGCGGTCGGCCGAGCTGGACGAGCGCGCGAACCTGCGGCGGACGCTTTACGCCCGCGTCAGCCGGTTAAAGCTCAACGACATCCTGATGCAGTTCGACTATCCGGACGCCAACGTGCATGCGGAGAAACGCTCGATCACGAACACGCCGATGCAGAAGCTGTTCGTGCTGAACAGCCCGTTCATGATCGAGCAGGCCAAAGCGCTGGCGGCGCGGGTGACCTTCGAGTGCCGCCGGGCGGACAGCGACACGGACGAGGCGCGGATCAGGCGGGCGTATGAACTCCTGTTCGCGCGCGGGCCGAGCAACGAGGAGCTGAGGTTGGGGGTCGAGTTCCTTCAGGAGCCGGAGAACGCGCAGTTGTCGCGCTGGTCGCAGTACGCCCAGATCCTTCTGGCATCGAATGAGGCGCTTTATGTGGACTGAACAACAACGCATGCCGCTGTTCCCGAATGCGATGTCGCGCCGGCGGATGCTGCAACGCACGGCCACCGGTTTCGGCACAGTCGCGCTGTCCCACCTCCTGGCGAATACCGCATTCGGCGCACAAACCGCCCCATATGGCCCGCCGCTCGCGGCGGGTCGCCCGATCCCGCACCTCCCCGCCCGCGCCAAGCGCATCATCTTCCTCTTCCTCAACGGCGGTCCCAGTCACGTCGATACCTTCGACCCCAAGCCCGCCCTGGCGAAGTACGAGGGCACGCAGCCCTCCGGCGAACTCTATAAAAAGTCCAAGGGCAACGGCTTCATGCCCTCGCCGCTGAAGTTCAACAAGTGCGGGCGGAGTGGCATGGAGGTCAGCGAAACGCTGCCGCACATCGCCCGGGTGATCGACGACTGTTGCGTCATCCGCTCGATGCACACCGACGTGCCCAACCACGAGCCCGCGCTCATCCAGATGCACACCGGCAACGTGCAGCCGATCCGGCCGTCGCTGGGATCTTGGCTGTTGTACGGACTGGGGACCCAGAACCAGAACCTGCCCGGCTACGTCGTGCTGCGTCCTACGAACAAGATTGTCGTCGGCCCCGCGCTGTGGTCGAACAGCTTCCTCCCAGCCCAATACCAGGCCACCAGCGTCATCACCGGCGACATGGCCGTGGACAAGCTGGTCGCCAACATCCGCAACCCGCGCCTGACAAGGCCGCAGCAGCGCGAGCAGCTTGACCTCCTGGACAAGCTCAACGAGATCCACCTCGATCGCCGCGACCATGATGAGCAGCTCGAAGGACAGATCCGCACGATGGAGACGGCCTTCCGCATGCAGGCGCAGGCCATGGAGACGTTCGACATCTCCAAGGAGCCGGCGCACATCCGCGAGATGTACGGTCAGACCCCGTTCGCCCGCTCGTGCCTGCTCGCCAGGCGCCTCGTGGAAGACGGCGTGCGGTTCGTCACCGTCTACTACACCAGCCAGGACAACCAGCCCTGGGACACGCACACCGACCACAACGCACGGAACAAAAAGCTCTGCGGCGACGCCGACCGACCCGTGGCGGCCCTGATCGCCGACTTAAAGAGCCGCGGCATGCTCGACGACACGCTGGTCGTCATGACCGGCGAGTTCGGCCGCACCCCCTACGCCGAAAACAAGGACAAGGCCAAGGCCGGCCGCGACCACCACCACACGGCCTTCTCGACGCTGCTGGCGGGCGGCGGCGTCCGGGGCGGCCTCGCCTACGGCGCCAGCGACGAGCTGGGCATGGTCGCCGTGGACAAGCCCGTCCACGTCCACGACCTGCACGCGACGATGCTCTACCTGGCCGGGCTGGATCACGAGAAGCTGACGTACCGGTACGCGGGGCGGGATTTCCGGCTGACGGATGTTTACGGCAACGTGGCGAAGGGGATTGTGGCGTAGGTCAGTTGCTGCGGTTGCGGGGATGTGAGGAAGGCCAGGGAGCCAGGCGGCCAGGGAGCCAGGCAACACGGTGGAAAGGGCGCTTGGCCTATGATCTGGACTCATCGGAATGCCATCGAGTCCGTCGGGGCATTGCTGTTCCTCGCGATTTATTTCTTCGCCCACTATCGCGCCCCGGGATATGAGGCGGCAGTCGTCGTCATCTTTTCGCTTCTGTTCGTGGTCTGGTGTTTTTGGAAAGCACGAGTGGTGGAGAAAGCCGGCAAGCCTTGGTCGGAATGGTGACCAACATTCCGGTGCGCGCTGTGATAGAGACAAGGCCACGGGAGGCGTTAAGCTGGGCGATTTTGAGCGCGATTTTTTCCTGGGATGGGGAGTTTTGGGGAGATTTGGGGGGTCGGAATTGAAGGCACGCTAAAGCGTGAACTCCGAGCTGCGAGAATAAATGATTTTGCGCGAGGGGTGGAAATCGGAAGTGATTTTCGTGAAAGGGGTTGTGACGAATCGGGGGTGGAAAAACCGGCCCCAAAGCGGCCCCTTGGGCGACGGTTTTCGGCCCCGGGATGTCCCTGGGGTGACCCTGGGTGGCGCTTCTGTCGCCCCTGGCGGGGCTGATGGGTTGGTTGGGTTTAATACCAACGGATTACGCCGTGGGCTTTATCCTGGCGCCGCTCCGCGGCTGGGGATATTCGGTTGTCAAGGAGCGTGCGTCTACTTAAGGGCGTGGGGTTGCGCGCTGGTGACGCGCGGGGCGCCATCAAACTTCACAATCGTGGGGTTTTGCTGGGGTTTTGGGGGAAAAGATTTTTTGATTTTCGGGTGGAGGGGGTTGCGCTCGAAGCGCTACGGATGCGCCACAAAATGTCGTGATGTTGCACAGGGCGATGGATTGTCGGATCACTTACCGAACGCGTGATCTCGCGTTTCCAATTCGGTGACGGCCGCAGCCACTTTCGCCTTGTGGGTTCCCGCCGCAATTGCCGCCAGGAACTCCTCCCAAAATTGTTCGCATGTCTGGGTCCACCTTTGCGCATCATCCAAGATCGGCGAACCCTGGAGTTTCGCTAACGCGGCGGCGGCGGCCGCGGCGAGTGCAAAGCCTGCCGGAGAATGGCCAACGGGGAGTTCGACACTGAAGCCTCGATACCGGTCCTTCAGCCCGAAGCTGAGCAGTGAAAACGACGCGTGCACGCGCGACAAACCCAGCAACCATTCGTCGTCAACACCTCCGATGATGCTGGGCGGGTGCTTCCCGTTTGGCACACCGGGGCTTGATTCCAGGACGATGTCCTTTGGATCAATGCGTACGCCGAGAAGGCGCTGGACGGCGTTCGCCGTCTCGCTCGCGAAGTCTTCAAAGCGGATGACTTCGTGGCATTCGATGCGAAGATCCCAGGACATGGAAAACCTCACGCAAGCAGCCGTGTGCGCGAAAACGCCCGACCCTGCAACAGGGTCGGGCGTTGGAAATCTGTAGTGATGGCGGGCGCCGGTTTTAGAACGACGCGTTCACGTACGGCAGCAACGCCATGAACCGCGCGCGCTTGACCGCCTGGGCGATCATCCGCTGGTTCATCGCCGTCGCGCCCGTGCGCTTGCGGGTCAGGATCTTGCCGTTGCCGCTCACCAGCTTGCGCAGCGTCTCGGTGTCCTTGTAATCGACGTAGATCGTCCCCTCGGCCGAGGCCTTGGTGGCCTTGACCTTGGGACGATTGAACGTCTGAAACTTATCCTGCTTCTCGCGGCGCTCTCTGCCGCCTTGACGGGGACCGGCCATTGTCAATTGCTCCGAATTAGTCGAAAGAAGAACCCCTGGCGTCTGATCCGGGGGGAAGGATTGTAGCAAGGGACAGGCGGTTGGCAAGACGCGGGAGAGGATGGGTCACGCCGCGCGCGTCGGCGTGGCATCAGGTTTTCGATTCTTGCGGGCGAACTTCGTGGCGTAGAGGTCCTTGTCGGCACTTTCCAGCAGGATGACAGCGCTGGGCTTGACGGTCAGGTCCCCCAACGTACACAAGCCCGTGGAGAGCCGAGGTTTACGTGCGAGTTCGAGGGGCTTGACCAGCGCATCCACCAGGCTGCTGAGGCGGCCAGCAAGCCCCTGCCCTTCCGCGCGCGTCGAGCGGGGCAGCACGATCACGAACTCGTCGCCACCGGTGCGGAACGCCAGGTCCTCGTGGCGGATGGTGGAACGCACCAACTGGCCGATCGCCTTGAGCAGCGAATCCCCCGCGGCGTGGCCGAGCGTGTCGTTAAGCAGCTTGAAGTCGTCCACGTCGAACGCGACCACGCACAGCGAGGCCTTGTCCGCGACGCATCGCTGGACGATGGGCTCGAGCGACTGGTCGAGCATCCGCCGGTTGTACAGGCCGGTGAGGCCGTCGCGGGTGGCCTGGGCCTGGAAGCGGGCGACCATGCGCTCCAGCGCATCCGTCCGCTGCGCCACGCGGTGGCGGATCTCCAGGTTGAGCTTGGTGACCTCGATCCGCTGGCGGCGCATCTCGCGGAACAGATCCTGGAGCACGGGAACGAGCGGGCTGAGTCCGCCCAGGGGCTGGTCCAGCTCATGGCTGGTCAACTCCCCGGCCAACGCCGCTTCGAGAAGCCCGCGCAGACGATGCACCGGCCGGCGCCACTCGTGGACGAAGTGGAACAGGGCGCCACCAACAACCAGGCACGCGGTCAGGACCAATAACGCGGTGACCGACAGCGGCAATGTAAAGGTATAAACCGTCCGGGCGAGAAACGCCGCGGCAAGGTACTCCACCAGGCCGAAGATCGCCACCGCGACGCAGGCAGCTACGGCCAGCTTTGTGCGCCAGCCGCGCGGACGTGAGGTCTGAAGCGGCGGCGTCTCGGGCAGCGGCGCGGAATCTTCCATGGACGGTCTCTCTCCCCATTGCATCGACCTGATCGGACGCCGACTGAACAATCCTTCAAGCTGTACCTGATTCCCTCCGCCGGGTACCCTTACAGACTCCGAAATGAGCGTGGCGCTGGAAAACATCCTCGGGTCCGACGGCGCGATCGCGAGGCGACTTGGCGAGAGCTACGAGTTCCGCCCCCAACAGCTCGAGATGGCCTCGGCCGTGCGCGAGGCGCTCGAGGCGCCGCACCACCTGATGGTCGAAGCCGGCACCGGCGTGGGCAAGTCGTTCGCCTACCTCCTGCCGGTGATCGACTGGGCCGTCAAGAACAAGAAGCGCGTCGTCATCAGCACGCACACGATCTCCCTCCAGGAACAGCTCATGGAGAAGGACATCCCCCTGCTCCAGAGCGTCTACCCCGACGAGTTCGTTGCCGTGCTGGTAAAGGGGCGCAACAATTACCTCTGCCAGCGCCGTCTCGGGCAGACGCGGCGCCGGCAGGATGCGCTCTTCGAATCCGAGCGGCAGCGCGAATCGCTCTGGATGATCGAGGAGTGGGCGGCCGAGACGACGGATGGGTCGCTGGCGGACCTGCCCAGCCTCCCCGAGCCGGGCGTGTGGGATAAGGTCTGCGCCGAACAGGGCAACTGCCTGGGCAAGAAGTGCCCGCACTACCAGGGATGTTTCTGGCAGTCGGCCAAGCGGCGGATGCAGGGCGGGCGGATCCTGATCGTCAACCACGCGCTCTTCTTTTCCGACCTGGCGCTGCGGATGGCGGGCGTGCAGTACCTGCCCAGGTACGACGCCGTCGTCCTCGACGAGGCGCACACGGTGGAGTCGGTGGCGGGCGACCACTTCGGCCTGCGCGTCGGCGAGGCCGGCATCCGCTATCAATTGCGGGCGTTGTACGAGCCCAACAAGGGCAAGGGGATGCTTTCGACTCACGGCTCGGCCGCCAACCCCGCGATCCAGACCTGCGTCGAGCTGCACCATCGCATCGACGATTTCTTCGACCGCTGCCTCGACTGGCAGCGGACGCGCGGCCGCGGCAACGGCCGAATCCAGGAGCGCGGCATCGTCGAGAACGACCTCTCCCCGCGGTTGAAGGACCTGCACAAGCAGATCAAGGCAATGCTCGCCGGCATGCAGGACGAGGCCGAGGTCAGCGAGCTGTCGAGCGTGGCGGACAAGGTCCACGCGCTGGCCGTGTCGCTCGAGGCGGTGCTGGACCAGCAGATGGCCGACTGCGTCTACTGGATGGAGACCGGCGGCGGGAGCGGTGGGGGCTTCGCAGGAGGCGGCCGGCGGCGCGTCAGCCTGCACGCCGCGCCGGTGTGCGTGGCGGAAGGCCTGCGACGGGAATTGTTCGGCCGCGTGGGAAGCGTGGTGATGTGCAGCGCGACGATGTGTACGGGCGGCAAGCCCGCCCAACACCGGGGTACGAATTGCACAACCGCCCGTAGCACGGGCGCCCCGCCCGTGGCGTCGACTGAAGACACCGTCCAAAAACGACATGGCGCTCGCCTCCCTCATTGGACCAAAACTGGCGCCGTATACGCCGTCACCTTTCGCTTGGCCGATTCGATGCCTCAGAGCGTCTTGGACCAATGGCAGTCCGAGCGGGACTTGATTCTTTCATCAGCCAAACGACAGGACAGACCGCTCACCACGGACGAACAGCGCCGCTTGGACGAGCTTTTTTCGGAGCGAATCGAGAAGTACCTGGACAGCGGCGCTGGAAGATGCCTTTTGAAAATCCCTTCGGTCGCGCAACTCGTGGTCGACACGCTGCGGAAGTTCGACGCCGAGCGATATCGCCTGCTCGCCTGGTGCGTGATGCCGAATCACGTCCACGCGGTGATTCAGCCGCTCGGCGGTCACGAACTCCCGCAGATCCTTCACTCGTGGAAGTCGTTCACGAGTCACGCGGTCAACAGGATGCTCGGGCGACGGGGATCGTTCTGGGGGGTGGAGTATTACGACCATCTTGTCCGCGATGAGGAGGATCTCCAGCATTGCGTGGATTATGCCTGGGAGAACCCGGATCGGGCGGAATTGGAAGATTGGCGATGGCGCGAGGTGAATGCGGACGCAGTCAAGGTGATCGTGCGCGGAGACCTGGACGGGCGCGGGGCAGTTGAGGAAAAGAAGAGTGAAGAAAGACACGGGCGGGGCGCCCGTGCTACGGGGCTTTTGTCCGATCCAAATGTCCCCTTCGCCTACATCAAATCCCGCCTGGGCGCCCCCGACGACGCCCGCACGCTCCTCCTTGGCTCCCCCTTCCAATACGACCGCCAGGCGACCCTTTATCTCGAAACGGACCTGCCGGACCCGAATGACCCGCTCTTCCTCCCCCGCGCCTCCGAGAAGATCATCCGCTACCTGGACCTGACCGGCGGCGGAGCGTTTGTGCTCTTCACGTCCTATCGCATGCTGATCGACGCCGCCAATCGGCTCAAGCCGCGGTTGGATGAGTTGAAACTGCCGCTCCTGGTGCAGGGTCAGGGCGCGCCGGCGCGGATCCTGCTCGAGCGGTTCCGGCAGACGCCCAACGCGGTCCTTTTCGGCACCGCGTCATTCTGGCAAGGCATCGACGTCCGCGGCGATCAGCTTCGAAACGTGATCATCGTCAAGCTGCCGTTCGCGGTGCCGGATGAACCCGTGGTTGAGGCGCGGCTCGACGCGATCAAGCGCGCCGGCGGCAATCCGTTCATGGAATACTCCGTCCCCGAGGCCATCATCAAGCTCAAACAGGGGTTCGGACGCCTGATCCGCTCGAAGACCGACAAGGGCATCGTCGTGATTCTCGACAGCCGGGTGAAAACCAAGCGATACGGCCAGCTCTTCCTGGACGCGCTGCCGGAGTGCCGCGTGGTGGAAGTGAGAAGTTCAGAAGCGAAGTGAGAAACGGGCGGGTGGCGGGTCGATGCCTTAGCAATTACACTTCCCTTCGCCTTCTTCGTGTCCTTCATGTTCTTCGTGGTTCACTCGACTTAAGGCAGCCTCATGTTCGGCAACCGGCTCGGCTGGGGGATATCCGTGGCGCTCACCGGGTTGATCCTGCTGCTGGTGTGGCAGGTGATCAAGCTCAACGCGGTCTCGCCGCCATCGCAGGGGTTGGTGGCGCGGACCGGCAGCGTGTCGCTGAACCTGCTCGCCAGCCCGCAGAAGCTCGATCCGATCCGCCTCCCGTTCGACGCCCAGGCGATCCTGCCGGGGATGACCGATCCGGCCGACGCCGCGCCGTTCTATCGCGACATCATTCAGGCGTACAAGGCCGACCCGTACACGTACCGCGACCTGTTTGAGACCGGCAAGCCCAGGACGACCAACCTGAAGGACCTGCCCGCATTCGAATCGCTCGACCGGGCGAGGAACTGCCGGTCGATGCGGCTCTTCGCGACCAACCCGGGCGAGGTCATCGGCTACAAGTTCGGCGGGCACGACCCGACCGAGGCGATCGAGGCGCTTTACAACGTCGGCAAGGCGGCGTCGCGGCTGGCGCAGTACATCCAGTCGGATCAGCCGCGTCAGGCGCTCAACCTCGCCGAGGCGGTGTTCGCCCTGGGCGCCAAGATGGCCCAGGAGCGCGTGCGCTACCGCGAGTTCGACGCCGGCGCCGAGCTGCTGCGCGAAGGCGCGTACCTGATTGCCAAGCTGGACCGCTCGCGCGCGGGCGCGGCCGGCGCGGTGGACGGGGCGATGAAGCAACTGCTCCGCGACCAGGTCGTGCCGCTCTGGACGGTGCTCAGCAGCGTCGATCCGAACGTGATCGGCCGAACCGCCGGCGACGTGTTTTACGTCGCGAAGAACTCCAGGGAGCCGATGTGGCGGGTCGAGGCGACTCTGAAGCTCGGGATGCTCAAGTACATCGACGGCGCCCGCCGCGGCGATCAGCGCTGGGCCGAGATTACCGTCAAGCGGATGGCAAATGACGCCACGCAGGACCCGGCCGTCCGTGCCGCCGCCCGCGCGGCGCACGATTTGACCGTCGAGGAGTTCCGGATGCTGGGGGGGTGAGTGCCGCGACCGACATCGTCATCGTGAGGGAGTTTCAACGACCGAACGATCTTGCGCCGAAGGGCAAATCGGATCGATACGCCAACCCAGGCTGGATCCTTCGCTTCGCTCTGGATGACGCCAGGTGAACCCGACGTGAAATCAATCACGACGCGCGTTATTGCGCCCCCAGGTCCTTCGTCAGGTCCTCGCCCGTCAGGTCCTTCACGAGCTTCAGCAGCGCCGCGCCGTCGGTCGGCTTGTTCGCCCCCACCGCCGCCAGCACCTTGGTGACCGACGCGTCGCCCGACTTCTGCGCCCATTTGGCGACCACCCCGATCGACTTCCGCCGCATCGCCTGCGTGTAGAACGGGATCGCCACCGGGCGCAGCGTCGATTCCTCCGCCGGCCGCGTCAGGTCGATGCCCCGCGCGCTCACCGGATAGCGCGGGTTCTCGAAGGTGACGTCCTTCAGCCACTGCTCTTTCGCATAGGGCGTGAGTTGGCCGGCGTACTTGGCCGCGAAATAACCCGCGACGCCCAGCGCCAGCCACTGCTGATCGCGGCGGAGCTTGAGCGGCTCCAGGTAATGCTCGCCCAGGTGCTGCGCGGTCAGGTTGAATACCAGGGGTTGAGACTGCTCGGCGATCATTCGCAAGAGGTCCGCGTCGAGCTTCTGCGTGGCCGCCGCGAGAGCCCTGATGCGGTGCTCGATCGGGTCCTTTTCGGCGTAGTAGCCGATCAGCACCGCGTCGTCCATCGGTCGCTCGATCGACAGGTAGACGTGGTCGTCGATGCTCACCTCGCCGGCAACGCGGTTGTAGTGAAATCGCGGCTCGCCCCAGCCGCCCGAGGTCAGCTCGCGCAGCTTCTCGCGCGTGCAGACCAGGAAATAGACCGGTGGCTTGAGCTGATCGAGCCTGGTCAGCGTCGGCAGGAGCTTCTCGTCGAAGAGGCGATTGGGCTCCTTGTCGTCCGCGAGCGCGAAATCCGCGACCATCTGCTTGACGACAGCCGGGCGGTTCTCGGTGACGCGCTTGAGCAGGTCCGCCGGCATCGTCGTCGGGCGCGTGGCGGGCTTGACCTCTGCAAGCGATTTCTTAACCCACTCGACGTCATTGGGCTGGCAGATGGCAATATGGGCACCGACGGTGACCTTCTCGAATCCCGGCGGCATGACCAGCGTGTAGCGCGGCGCAGTGGGTGCAGTCGAAGCCGGCTGCGCCGGCGCGGCGCCGCCGAGCACGCAGAGGAGGATCAACAGGAACGGTCGCATCGCGGGCTGGTTATATCACCGATCGTGCTTGTGATCACTGCGCCGCCAGGTATCGGGTGAGGTCGGCGCCGGTGACGTCCTGGATGGTCTTGACCAGTCCCGCGCCGTCCGCCGGCATTTTCGTCCGCAGCGCGATGAGCGTCCGCGGCACGGCCGCCTCGCCGGCCTGGTCCAGCCACACCGCCACCACCGCCGTCGCCTTGCGCTGCATCGAGACCGTGTAGTAGGGCACGATCTGCGCCTTCATCGATGCCTCGTCCACCGGCTTGATCAGGTCGATCGAGCGGGCGCTCACCGGGAAGTACTGCGGCTCGGTCGTCAGCTCGCGCAGCATGTTGTCGCGCGGCACCGTCGTCACCACGCTGGTGTACTTGGCGGCCAGGAAATTCGACAGGCCCATGCTCAGCCACGACTGGTCGCGGCGGAGCTTCAGCGGCTCCATGTGTTTCTCCTGGATGAACTGCACGAACAGGTTGAAGACGGTCGGGTTGGCCTGCTTGGCGACGATGCCGGCGATGTTGGCGTCCAGGTTCTGGATACCGCCGGCCAGGTTCTTCGTGCGCACGTCGATCGGATTGTTGTCGGCGTAGAAGGCGGGCACGGCGACGTCGTCCATCGGCCGTTCGATCGAGAACGGCAGCGAATCGTCGAACGCCGCCGCGTTGGCGACGCCGTTGTAGTGGAACCGCGGCTCGCCCCAGCCGGTCTTGGTGAGGTCCCGCAGTTTGTCCTGCGTGGTCACCAGGAAGAAGATCGGCGGGCGCGTCTCGTCGAGCTTCTTGAGCGTCGGGATGACCTTGGCGTCGAAGAACTCGTTGACGGTGCGGTCATCGGGCAAAGCGAGATCGGTCACGATCTGCTTCGTAAGGGCTGCGCGCTTGTCCACGAGGGTCTGGATCATGTCGCCGGGGGTCACGGCGGGCTTGGCCGGGGGCTTGACGTCCCCC
>DATBFY010000334.1:0-6265 GCA_036558265.1 Tepidisphaeraceae bacterium
ATCGGGGATCGACAGGGCGATGGGCTGCCGAAATGGCGAACCTCGTTCGTGGGGCGCGAGCGGGAGATCGCGGAAATCGCGGCGCGCCTGCTGGGTGGCGCCCGCGTGGTCGACCTCGTCGGCGTCGGGGGGGTCGGGAAGACGCGGCTGGCGCTGCAGGCGGTTTGCGCACCCGACGTCGCCACCGTCGGTCCCACCTCGTTCGTTCCGCTGGCCGCGGTGCGGGATCCGGCTCTGGTGATGCCGGCGATCGCCGAGGCGGTCCGGGCACCGGCGGACGACGGTGGCCCGCTGGCGGGGATCGCTGCGCGCCTGGGCTCCGGCAACGCCCTGCTCGTGCTCGACAACCTGGAGCGGCTGCTCGCCGCCGCGGACGACCTGGCGCGCGTCCTCACGGTCTGCCCCGGCGTCCGGCTGCTGGTGACGAGCAGGGTGCCGCTCGGCCTCGCCGGGGAGCGCGTGATCGATGTCGCGCCGCTGCCGCTGGCGGATGAGGCGAGCGATCCGGAGATCGTGCGGCGGAGCCCGGCGGTGCGGCTCTTCCTCGACCGGGCGCAGGCGGTGCGCCCCGAGGTCGTCGAGCGCGCCGCGAGCCTGCCCCACATCGCCGCCGTCTGCCGCCGGTTGGAGGGGATCCCGCTGGCGATCGAACTCGCCGCCGCGCGGGTGGGCGTGCTCCCGCCCGATGTGCTCTGCCATCGACTGGACCGCCGCCTGCCGCTCCTGACGACGCGGGAAGCGGGCGTTCCGGACCGCCTGCGGACGATGCGCGGCGCCATCGCCTGGAGCGTCGACCTGCTCGACGATGCGGAGCAGGCGCTGTTCCGCCGCCTTGCCGTCTTCGCGGGCGGGTTCTCGCTGTCCGCCGCGGAGGCGACCGCCGCCGGGTGGTCGTCGGCGGACGGGTACCCGTTCGCGGGCGGCCAGCAGGTCTACGAGTTGGCCTGGGAGGAGGGATTCGGCAAGGAGCCGCCGCAGGAGGGCGACGGCGATTGGCACCCCCCGGAGCTGCCGCGCCTCGACCTCGTCGTCGTCGACGCACTCGAGGCGCTGGTCGCGCACCGGCTCGTCCGTTCGGTTGACCCGGTCGCGGGCGACGCCCGCTTCGACATGCTGGAGACGATCCGCGAGTTCGGGCGGGAGGAGTTGGCGCGCACCGGCGAGGCGTTTGCGGTGGATCACGCGCACGCGGCGCAGATGCTGGTCCTGGCGGAGACCGCCGGGCAGGGGTTGTGGGGCCGCGACCGGCGGACGTGGCTGGCGCGCTTGGAGGCCGATCTCGGGAACATCCGCGCGGCGCTCGCCTGGCTGGCGACCCAGCCGGCCCCGGCCAACCAGCTCGCGCTGCGGATGGTTGACATCCTCGGCAGCTTCTGGATCACGCGCGGCCGCGTCGCCGAAGGCCGCGCCGCCGTCGAGGCGGCCCTGGCGCGACCCGGCGGCACGGCGGCGACGCGGGCGATGGCCGGCTACACCGCAGGGTACCTGGCGGTGGTACAGGGCGACGACCGGCGGGCCACGTCGGTGCTGGAGGGGAGCCTCCGGGTGTGTCGGGCCGCCGGCTACGGGGTTGGCGAGGCGCGTTGTCACCTCTTCCTCGCCCTGGTCGCCTGGAAGGCCGGCGACCACGCGGCGATGGCCGACCACCTCGGAGCCGCCCGCGCCCTCTTCGCGGAGTGGGGCGATCGCGTCGGGCTGGGGACGACCCTGATCGTGCTGGCGATGGTGGCGCGGGCGCGCGAGGCGTTCGCCGAGGCCGAGGAGCTGCTGGCGGAGGCGGCGGTGCCGTGCGCGGAGTGGGGGTTCGGGTGGGGGCTGGCGAGCTGCGCCTACTACGAGGGCGAGGTAGCGCGGGCGCGCGGTGACGACCGGCGGGCGGCCGCCCGGTTGCAGGACGGGTTGCGGCTGTACCGCGACCAGGGCGATCCGGTGGGGATGGCCGGGTGTTTGTCGGGTCTCGCGACCCTGGCGGTGGCGCACGGCGACCTCGAGCGCGCGGCGCGGCTGTTCGCGGCCGCCGGCAAGCTGGGCGAGGGGGCGCCGGCGTTCCTGCCGCCGACCGAGCGAGCGGGTTATCTGGCCGCGGCCGAACTGGTGCGGACGCGTCTGGGCGACCAAGCCTTCTACGCGGCCAGCGGCATCGGCTACGCGATGCCGATCGAGCATGTGGTGGCCGAGGCGGAGTTGGTCGACGGTCGAACGAGGCATTTCGATCGTGCGCCGACGCCGACGGCTGTGGCGCCGACGGCGGAGGGCTTGGGGTTGACGAACGCACAATTCGAGGTCCTTCGGTTGCTCGGACAAGGGCGAAATGCGAAGGAGATCGCGGAGCTACGGTCGAGCGATTACGTCTCGGTTCGCCAGATGATCACCCGCATCAAGGATCGTCTTCACCTGACCACCGACAATGAGCTGATCGCGTTCGCGGTCGAACATGGTGCGCGCTGATCACTCGGTCCCGTCGCGAAACCCATACTTTATTCGTTCCTCAGACGATCGTCATCGCCTAGGATCGGCCCATAGGCACACGGGACGCGTTCGGGGGGGCGAGATGGTCGCCGATCACGGCGATGACGCGATGCCGCGGCAGACCGCTTCTCTCGGCGGGAGGACGCGGCGCGGAAATAGCGGACGCAAGACTCCGGTCGCGCCGCCAACCGCAAAGGATTTGGGATTGACGGCGGCGCAATTCGAAGTCTTGCGGTTGCTTGCTCAAGGACTTACGGTGGACCAAATTGCCGAGCGGTTGTCGCGCGGGAGAACCTCGATCTACCAGCGGATTCAGCGCATGAAGGACCGACTCGGACTTTCGACCGATGGGCAACTGATCGCGTTTGCGGTCGAACGCGGTCTGCGCCAATCGTCCGGCGCCGGCGATCGTTCCTAGTAAATCCACAAAACCCATACTTTTTTCGTTCCGATTGTCGCGAGTCTCGCCTAGAATTGATCCACGGTCAATCTCGGGGCAGGCAATCCGGTCGGGCGGCGCGCCTTGGCGTCGTCTTGGTGTGCCCTTGGGCAACGTGATGAGGAGTTGAAACGGTGGCAATTCAACCGCCTTCGTACGAAGAGCACCGAAGGATCGCGATGGCCGGCCAGAGCTTTACCGGCAAGGCGGTCATCACCCTGGTGCTCTACTTCATCCTTTGGGTCCCTGGCCTGATCGCCAACATCCTCTTCTACAAGGAGGCCCGGGAGGTCAAGCGCGTTACCGGCCACGCTCCGCATGGGATGGGCTGCCTCAGCGTCATGTTCTGGGCCTCGGTCGTCCCGCTGATCCTGTTGATCGTCATCATCATCCCGGCGCTTTTCAGCAGTTAGACGTCCTCGCCGCGACGGCAGCACGCGGTCGGCCATGGTCGCCGCGGCGGGGTGCAGGCCAGAGGGAGTACGACGTGGCAGGGGAGGCCCAGACCCGTTCGGCGGGGCTCATCGGGAGCGTCTTGGTCGCGCTGGGGATCGGCGTGCTGTGCGCCTACACGCTACCCGCGGTGGGCGGCGGCGGCGAGAAGATCACCTTGAGCCAACTCGGCACCCTGATCGCGATGTTTAGCGACAAGGGGTGGCTCGTGGACCTCGCCAAGGTGGGGGTGGCCGCCGCAGCCGTCTCCGCGGTGGCCTTTCCCCGGCGCCAGCGTGTGCTCCAGGCTTGCTGCATCTCGCTCGGGGCACTGGCGACGCTGCCCTTGCCCATCTGGCTGAATGGCCAACTCGGCGAAGAGGAATCCTTAGGCTCGGGGCTGATCCTCGCGGTGTTGGCGTTCCTCGCTGCCGCCGCGATTCCCTGGATCGCCATGGCTGCCGGGCAGCCAGCAGGAGGGTGCGGTGACGGCCGGTCGGGAACCGGCGCGGGGCGCTCCTCGAACCCCGCGTGGATGGGCAGCGGGTTGCCGAGCCAGGCGGCCCGCATCAGGCTCACGCCAGCGTCCGGCGCGCCGGGCACGGCGGTGCAGGCAAGCCTCACCGGATTCCCCGCCGGTGCGGGGATCGCCGTGCAATGGTTGGCCACCGGTGAGGCGCTGGGCGAGGCGACGGCCTCGCCCGCAGGGGACGCCTCATTGCAATTCGACGTGCCCGCGACCATAGGCCCCGGTACCTGGCGGGTCGAGGCGAATGCCGCTGGCGCACGCTACGTCGGGTCCATGTTCAAGGTGACCAACCCGGTCGCCGATTTGGCGGCGAAGTGAGGCCGCGACATGGCAGCGTCCGTCCCCTCCATGCCACCGGCGTGGCAAGTTCGTAGGCGGCCCGACATCGAGCCGGTATCGCCCGGTCGCTGGCGGCCAATGGAAGGATCGGAGGCGCCGTCGCCGTGCCTTCGTACGCAACATGGACACAATCTCAGACCGACTGACTCAGGGACGGCCCCGCGCCTGGGGGCAAGAACCTCTCTTAACTTGATGATCTCTGAGCATATCTTGCATCCGGTGTCGCGCTGGTGTATCGTAGGTGCCTATTTCGGCAACTCAACCGGTCGCCTCCGACGTGAAGGGGAGGAACGATGGCACGCCGCGTGCTGACCTCGGCGACAATTCCTGGCGTCGCCGTGCTCGTTTTCGGTGTGGCGATGGTCGGCTGGCTCCCAGCGAACGGGGCCTCCTCGTTTGCCTCGCCCGCGGCTTCCCCCGTCGCCTCCCCGTCGCCTACGACCGACCTCCTCGCCACCGTCCAGGCAAACCAGGCGGCCGACGCGGCGAGCGCCGCCCAGACGGCGACCGCCCTCGCCACCCAGAACGCGCAGCTTCAAGCCGCCCTGGTCGGGTTGGCCACGAGCGAAACCGCCGCCAAGCAAGCCGCGGCCGATGCCCAGGACGCCTTGGGGACGGCACAAGCCGGGGCGACGAACGCGGCGGCCACGTCCCAGGCCCAGATCGAGGCCGGCCAAGCGACCATCGCGGCCCAGGCCACCGAGATTGCGAATCTGGAACTGTCGGCCACCGCGAACGCGCTTCCCACCGCGACCCCGACAGAAACTCTGACCCCAACGGCGACCCCGACCGAGACGCCGACGCCGAGGCCGACTGCGACGGAAACACCGGAGCCGAGTCCGACGCCGCTGCCAAAGGCGGGCGACGTGCTCTACCGCGCAACCACGAAGAATGGCGAGTTCAAGAGGTGGGCGGCGTCGGGGGATTGGAAGGTCCTCGACGGCATGCTCTTGAATGACGGCACCGAGTGCACGGACGACATCTACCGAGGCTTGGAAACGCCTTACAAACCCGGCAGCCTCGGAGACTACGCCGTCGAGGTGCAGGTCCAAGTCGTGAGCGGCGGAAAGTGCTTCAACTACAACAGCTTCGGGCTCAACGTGCGGCTAACCGACCAAGGATGGTACGGCAGCGGCGTGTACGTCATCGAAGGCCAACAAGGCCCCGCCTTCATCGACCGCCTTACCCTGAACCAGGAAGGTACGAACGTCGACGACTACACCCGATTGGTGGAGAAGGACTTCGAGCCCGACTCGGATTGGCACACCTATCGCGTCGAAGTCCAGGGAAACCATATCCGCCTCCTCATCGACGGTACCCTCGTTGGGGAGGCAACGGATAACCGCTTCCTAGAGGGCGGCGAAATCTATCTTTGGTGCCATGGCCCCCAAATCAACGTCCGCAGCTTCAAGGTGATCGCGCTGTAGGCCGCGCACGTCTTCATCCCTTGCGGCGCGATCGCCTTCGCGCCCGTCTTTTGGTCCGGGACCACCGTTCCCATCGCCGAGTCCGCCGAGAGGACGCACGAAATGGCGCGGCAGTACTCAACAAGGATATGGCTGCGAAAACGCGGAGCGCACGGCGAAAGGAGCAACGCATGGCCCAGGTAGACGCGACCCGTTCCCCGGGGCTCATCGCTGGCGTCCCGGTCGCGCTGGGGATCGGCGTGCTGTGCGCATACACGGTCCCCGCGGTGGAGTGGACAGACGTGAAGTTCGCGGGTGAGGAGAGGAAAGAACACGTCACCGTGAGCGAACTCGGCACGCTGATCGCGCTGTTCAGCGACAAGTGGTGGCTCGTGGACCTCACCAAGGTGGCGGTGGCCGCCGCCGTCTCCGCGGTGGCCTTCCCCCGACGCCAGCGCGCGCTCCAGGCCTGCTGCATCTCCATCGTGGCGCTCGCAGCCCAGCCCTTGCCCACCTGGTTGCACGACCGACTCGGTGAAAATGAGTCGCTGGGCGCGGGGCTGATCCTTGTTGGGGCCGCTTGATCTCGCCAATCCCAATCGGGAAGGAACGCCGCCGTGCAATCAGACCATCCCCTTCGCCTCTTGCCTA
>DATBFY010000335.1:0-7629 GCA_036558265.1 Tepidisphaeraceae bacterium
CTACCTGCTCTCCTGCGTCCGCGCCGACGGCTACATCACCAACGGCGGCGAGAGCAACATGTACAACCACGGCATCGCCTCGATCGCACTCGCCGAGCTCTACGGCCAGACGAAAGATCCGAAGCTGAAACAGAAGCTGGACCTGGCGATCAAGCTGATCGTCAATTGCCAGAACCAGCAGGGCGGCTGGCGCTATCGTCCCGCCATCGTCGACGGCGACATCTCCGTCACCGTCCTGCAACTGGTCGCCGCCCGCGCCGCCCTCAACGGCGGTATCGAGGTGCCCCAGGCCACCATCGACCGCGGCGTCAGCTTCGTCCGATCCTGCTATCACCGCTCGTCCGGCGGGTTCACGTATCAGCCCCACGGCAGCCCGCCGGGCTTCGCCCGCACCGCCGCCGCGATCTACTCGCTCCAGGTCTGCGGTCGCTACGACGATCCGGAAGTGCAGACCGGCGCCGATTTCATCCTCAACCGCCCGCTCATGACCAACGGCGAGTGGTTCACCTACGGCAACTTCTACGCCGCCCCCGCCATGTACATGATCGGCGGCCGCACCTGGCAGACCTGGTACAACAAGCTCAAGACGACGCTGATCGACGACAACGCCGGCCGCCTCCGCCGCGAGGGCGACATGAACTACTGGGAACCCTTCGACGGCCAGGGCGTCGGCCCGGTCTACGCCACCGCCGTCTACATGACGATCCTGGCGATGCCGTACCATTACATCCCCCTCTACCAGAGGTGACCGCGAATGGGTGCCTCGCCCGCCACGCCAGACGCACCCCACGCCGGGTGCCATGCCCACGCCCGCGCGGTGAGTGCTCGGCTCCTGGCAGTCGCGCTCGGGCGAGCGTGGGCATGCCGGGTGTGCTCGAAATCCCGCGCAACACGGGCATGCCCACGCGTGCCGAAGCCGCCCAAGCCGCGAGCGGCGCCATTGGCGGCTCGTGTGAACATGGCGCCCAGCAACCGGCGCTGCGGAATTCGACGATGGCGGTCATCCCTGACCTTTTGCCTTTTGCCCTTTGCCTTTTGCCTTCCCGCGCACGCGGGCACCCTCCGCACCCTCGACGGCAAGACCTACGAGGGCGAGCTCAAGCTCGAGCAGGACGGCAAAATCTCCATTATCCCAACCCACGGCCCAAAGCCCCCTGCCCCCATCGACCTCGCCGACGTCCTCTACGCCGGCTTCCGCAATCCCGAGCCGCCGCGCATCATCGCCGGCCCAGCGGCCACGCGCACGGAAAACGGTCAGCTTCCCACGCCGTGGCGAGCGAGCGACGTCGGGGAACTCCAGACCAAGGGATCGGCGCGCTACCGCGAGCCGATCTTCAGCGTCAAATCCGCGGGGGCAACGGTCGGCGGGACGCACGACGCGTTCTGCTTCGTTCACCAATCGGCCGGTGGCGAGGGGGATGCCGACCTGGTCGCGCGCGTGCGCGACACCGAGAACCAGCAGGTCGCCGCGGGACTGATGATCCGCTCCTCCGTCGAGCCCGACGCGGCCTGTGTCTCGCTGTTCTACTTCGGCGACGACGTCCGCCTGCTCAAACGCGCCCGCAGCGGCCAGGCGATGGACGGCGGGCCGGTCGGTGGACACGTCAACCTGCCGATCTGGATGCGACTGACCCGCCATGCCAACACGGTCACCGCTTACCTCTCCAGGGACGGCAAGGACTGGGAGCAGGTCGGCAACGAGAGCGTCGCCGCGCTCGACGCCAACGCCCTGGCGGGCCTGGCGGTCTGCGGCCGCGAGGGCCGCCCGTCCGGCGCCCACTTCGACAACGTCCGCCGGATCTCGATCGCGCCCGCGACTCACGCGGCGGCGCATGAGAACGGCAGCATCTCCGCCACGCCGGTCGCGCCGGCGTCCCTCAAGCCCGGCCTCATGTTGCGCAGCGGCACGCTCCTGGCCGGCGCGCAAATCGAGCGTGCCGATGACGGCGGCGGCGCCGCCGCCGCCGCCGTGCGTTTCGCGCGCGGTGGACGGACCCAAACCCTGCCCCTTGCCAACGTCGCGCGGATCATCTTCCGCGAGTTGTCACCCGACGCCGTCGCCAGACTGCCCGAGAAACGCACGGGCGTACTGCTCAAGGAAGGCGATTTCGTCGAAGGCGAGTTCAAGGGATTGGGCGGCGGCCGCGTGCAGCTCTCGTCGGTGCTCTTCGGCCTGGCGCGGTTCGACGTCCGTGACAAGGCCGCCGCCGTCCTGATCAACGACCTCGAGCCGGGCGCCCGCCCGCAGACGGTCCTCCGCACGACCGACGGCTCGATCTACGTCGCCAAAGCCATCTCCTTCGACAAGGATCGCCTGCTGATCGACGACGACGCGATCGCCACCCCGCTGGCGATCAACCGCTGGGACGTGGTCGAGATCTCGGCGGGCGCGGGGCGGCTCGAGCCGCTGGCCGCCATCAAACCCGCGAAGGTCGAATCGATCGACGCGCGTGACGAGCGCGAGTGCCTGTTCATCGGCTCGACCGGCACGGGCCTGCCACCGGCGCTGGCGGGCGTTCCCTGCGAGCGCGCGATCACCCTGACCGCCGGCGCCAGCGCGACGTGGGATCTGTCGGGTCGCTACCGGACGCTGACCTTCAAATGCGGCGTCCCCACGGGGGTGCTCCCCACCGCTCCGGTCCGCTTCGTCGTGCTCGCCGACGGGAAGGAACTCTTCAAAAGTTCCACGCGAAGCAGCCTCAGCGATCCACTGGCCGGGTCGTTAAGCATCAAGGGCGTCCGGTTGCTCACCCTCCGCACCGAATCCACCGTCCCGGATCCCATTCCGATCCCCGGCGTCTGGGGCGACGTCTCTCTCGTCAAATAGCGACGACAACCGCGAGGCCCGCTTCAGCGGCGGGGCGTTTCGAGTCAAAACCCCCGCCCCTTTTATAGTCGTCCCCCATCGCCCTTTGCGCAATGATTGCCCGCGCGCCGGAAAACGCGTCTGGTCGCCCCGCCCGCGCCGGGCTATCGTGAGGGGGATCGCAAACGGAGACCGCCACATGCAACGACGACTCTGGATGACCCTGGCCCTGGTGCTGACCGCCGCCATGGTGGCCCTGGCGCCCGCCCCGGCAGCCCTGGCCAACCGCGGCATCAACGACGCCGCCAACTTCTTCTCTCCCCAGGCCGAACAGCGGGCCAATGGCACCATCGATGACATCTATCGTAATCACCACGGCCAAGAGGTCTATATCGAAACCGCGCAGGCCACGCCCGACGGCCAGAACTACGACCAGTGGGCCGCGCAGAAGACGACCCAGGCGCGGGTCAACGGCGTTTACGTTCTGATCGTGCGCAAGGGCGGTCACGTGCACGTGGCCGCCGACCGGGAGACGTCGCGCCTCTTCACCGACACCGTCCGCAGGGATCTTGCCGAGCGCTTCCGCGCCAATCTCGCCAAGGGGACCGGCAACTTCGACAACGCGCTGGCGGACGCGCTGCAGTTCATCTCCGACACGTTCAACCGCGGCGAGCGTCAACCCGGTGGCACCGCGGCGCCCCCGCCGCCCTCCCGGGGCGGCGGCAACAACCCTTCAGCCTTTCCGCCGGTCAACCGCACGCCCAGCACCCCCCGGTCCTGCGGCGC
The DNA here is from genome assembly GCA_036558265.1 of Tepidisphaeraceae bacterium. Taxonomy (GTDB): domain Bacteria; phylum Planctomycetota; class Phycisphaerae; order Tepidisphaerales; family Tepidisphaeraceae; genus RYN-433. The sequence continues at coordinate 3,593 of DATBFY010000335.1, forward strand.
TCTGCCCTCCGGCCTTTTCGGCTGGATCTGTCTGATCGTCGGGGTCTGGATCGTCTTCGGCCTGATCCGATCCGTCTTCCGCGGTAGGCGGCAGGGTTTCAGTGGCCCCGGCTATGGCGGTGGTCCCGGCCCGGGCTACGGTGGGCCCGGTTATGGCGGCTACGGCGGCGGGGGTTACGGGCCCGGACCCGGATACGGCGGTGGAGGAGGCGGCGGCTGGGGCTCCTCCATCCTGGGTGGACTCTTCGGCGCGGCCGCGGGAAACTTCATCTACGACCGGATGTTCCGCGGCGGCGGCACGTCCTACGGCCAGTCCCCGCCCATGGATACCGGCGGCGGCTATTCCGGCGGCGCCGCCGGACCCTCGCAGCCCGATTGGGCCGGCCCGGGCGATACCGGCTCGGGATTCCAAAGTACTGACGCGGGTGGCGGGGCCGACTTCGGCGGGGGTGGCGGTGACGTCGGCGGGGGTGGTGGCGACTTCGGCGGCGGTGGCGGAGACTTCGGGGGCGGTGGCGGCGGCGACTTCGGCGGTGGCGGCAGTGACGCAGGTGGCGGCGGCGACTTCGCTTGATTCCAATTTGTAATGCGCAACAACTAAAACATGAAGATCACGGTTGACGCCGGTCGGCCGTGATCGTCATGTTTCATGTCCTCATGTTTCACTCCGGCTCACTCCCCGCCATCTCCGCCAGCAGCTTGAAGAAGCCCCGCTTCCGCGCCGATCCGATCCCCCAGTCCACCGGCACGCTCTGGTAACCGTCCGCGAAACCTTCCCCTTTCATCCGGTAGTCGAAATATCCCCAGCCCGCGTATTCGCCGACGGCCGCCAGGAAGTTGTTGTCGGGCTTCTCGAAGTCGAAGTGATCGTCCTCGTTAAAGAGCACAGGCTGATCGTGGTAGCCCGCCACGGCGCGGGTCTTGCGCACCATCTCGCGGATGCGATCAGGCTTTCCCTGGCCGTTGCCGTGGAGGAGGAGAAAATCGGCTGAGCGGACGATCGTCGAATTGGGGATCTGCCCGCCGGTGAGCGACGTGCTGACGTAAAGTCGCGCCGCCGGATTCTTCACCTTTCCCGCCGAGCGCTTGCGCACCAGGTCGATCAGCTCGTTTCCCCGTGCGGGTCGGATGATGGCCGGATATCCCTCGTGGTTCGACTCGTTCGCGATCTCGATCAGGACGTTGGCATAGCCCTTATCCAGGAGCCAGTCGGTCGCATTTTCCGTGGCCCGCACGACGGCCGCCTCGTCCTTGAACCGCGGCGCCTGCCCGAAATAGAAGAACCCGACGATCGGCGCCATGCCCAGTTCGTCCGCCCGGTCGAGGACCTTTGCCAATCGCACCATGTATGCCGGCCGAAGCTCACCGGTCTCGGTAAACGCCGAGTTACGCCACGGCTGCTCGTTGGAGTATCCCTGAGGGCTTCCGCCCTGGAGGTTGATCGTGAACGAGACGAGTCCGCGGCGGCGCCAGAGCGGCATCGCGTCGACGAACTCCCGCGTGTTCCGCTCGGCGTCGAAGTCGGTCCCGTCGGGATAACGCCACAACGCGCGGGTCCCGGGGTTCAGGTCATCGAAGATTCCCTGCACCAGGCGCGCGTTGAGCAGGAGACCCTCGATCTTCATGCCCTTGAACGTGCCGCCCTTGTAGGTGGGTTGACCATTGATCAGGAAGGCTTGCTTGTCGATGGAGACGACAGTGTCCCGCGCCGTGTCCTGTGCCAATGACGCTGCGGAGAAAATCCCCACCATGAGGATGCAAAACACCGGCCGCACCATAATCGTTCTCGCGGGTCAGATTCCGACACGGGTCAACACGGCTTGCCACTCGGCCACCAGATCTAATTCCGAAACCCACCGCTGAATATAGCTATGGTCGAGCGTGGCCCCATTCATTTTCAGGATGCTCGCGATATCCCGCAGGTGCTTTTCGGAGCCGCCCTCTTTGAAATAGATCAGTTTTCCGATGATGACGTCCTCGGGTCGCGCGGCAAAGCCTTGCCGGTCCGGCAAGAGGTTAAGCCGCCTGCGGCCGGTGATCTGCTCGGCAGACCAGGCGTCGCCGCGCGCGATCATGAAATCGATCTTGTTGCCGGAGTCGGGTCGAATGACGTTGAACTGTCCATGGATCGAGGCGGCCGCTCGTGCCGCCTCCCTGCTCACGTAGAAATCCGGATCGGGAAAGGCGTCGCAGATCTGCTCAACCTGTTCAGGCGTCGGATCGATTACGATATCGATGTCTAGGGTACTCCGCGGCTCGCCGTAAGCCATGCTCGCGAATGATCCGACCACAAAATACGTGACGCCAAGACGTTCCAGGAGCTCGATGGTATAGCGGAAGAGTTCAGGTTGTTCCATGCAGCATCCTTCTCGCCACCGCAGCGCGGATCGCCGCGTCATCCCAATCCGGATGTTGCGATCGCACCGATCCCTCGATCACCAGGCGAACCGTCCGGTTTGCCGCAAATCCCAACGCGATCCTTTCGGCGGGCGTCTTCCTCTTAAGGATCTCCGCGACCGCATCATCCACCATCTCGATGCGACTCGCCTCAATTGATCTGCGAAACACCTGGCGTTCCATCGATGCCCACTATACCACCAGCTCCGCCGCCTTTGCGTTCTTCTCGACCTGTTCGACGTCTTTGCACCCGGGGATCACCGCCGAGACCGCCGGGTGCTTCAGGCACCACGCCAGGGCCCACTGCGACATGTCCAAGCCCGCCGGCACCTCGTCGCGCCCGATTCGCTCCACCTCTTTAAGCTTCTCGTCGATCTTGCCCTGATCCTGGGTCGCGCGGAAATCGTTCCCCTTGAACGAGGTCCCCGGCTTGTACTTGCCGGTCAATAACCCGCTCGCCAGCGGCACGCGCGCCAGGATGCCCAACTCCTGCCGCTCGGCGCTGGGGAACGATTGCTCCTCGGCCTTGCGCTCCAGGCGGTTGTAGACCAGTTGCAGCGCCTCCACGCCCGCCTCGGTGGACTTGTCCGTCTGGAAGTGCAGGTCGAGATTGCTGGAAATCGAGTTTCCGATGTGCCGGATCTTCCCCTGCCGCCTGGCCCGCTGGAGGAACTCCCACAGCGCCGGGTTGTCGAATTCGTTGTCGCGGACGGAGTGGTACTGGTAGACGTCGATGTACTCCGTGCGCAGCGCCCTCAGGGACGCTTCGAGCTGTTCCCGCACGTCAGGCAGGTCCCGCTCGTCGCTTCGCTTCATGAAGCCCTGGAATCGGTGTCCGAACTTGGTGGCGATGATCCACTGGTCGCGCTGGCCCTGCACGGCCTTGCCGATCATCGATTCGGACAGGTGGTCGCCGTAGCACTCGGCGGTGTCGATCAGGTTGACGCCCAACTCCTTGGCCCGCCGGAACATGGCGTTCACCTCGTCCTGGGCGAAGGTCTTGCCCCATTCGCCGCCGAACTGCCAGGTGCCCATGCCGATGACCGAGACCTTCAAACCCGTTTTGCCAAGCGTGCGGTATTTCATAGGGCCGAATTGTATGCGACCGGGCTCACGGACGGCGGGGGCGAATTCCATCGTGGCGAACGTTTAAGTGATCACTAAGGTCGAATTTTGTTGAAATCTGCGATCCGGATCGGGTATATCTGACGGGCTGAACCGCCAACATGCGGCCCAACCGACCGCGCGAAAGGGGGGACGGTCGACCGGGCTTTTGGCGGACATGTCTTGGAGTCAGTATCACGTCTGGTCTTTTCGTGGGAGGTCGCCCATGCTCACGGGCACCGTCAAGTGGTTCGACGTGAAAAAGGGCTTCGGGTTCATCATTAACCCCGAAGGGAAGGATGTCTTCGTCCACTTCAGCAGCATTGAAGGCGACGGCTTCCGCACCCTCAAGGATGGCGACACGGTCGAGTACGAGCAGATCGACAGCGGGAAAGGCCTGGCCGCCCGGAGCGTGAAACGCATCAAGGGCGCCCTGACCGCGCCGCCGCCTCCCGCGGGCATGACCGCCGGCGCCAACATGCTGCATTAGATCTGAAGCGATTACGGACATCGCGCGGTCCGCCGGGCGTTGCCCC
>DATBFY010000336.1:0-3545 GCA_036558265.1 Tepidisphaeraceae bacterium
CGTATCGGGCGTTCATGTGGGACGGGCATTACACGTGGGGGTCGAACCAGATCAAGTCGCAGTGGGCGAACCTGCTCACCTACGCGATCCGGTTGAACGTTAACCCGGCGAATAACGCGAAATACCGTGAGGTGGCGGAGGAGTACCTGCACTATTTCCACGGGCGCAACGCATTGTCGGAGGTCTACCTCTCGAACATGGGGGCGCTGGGGGGCGACAAGAGCCCGATGCAGATGTACCACGGATGGTTCCAGGACGGCTCGCCTCTCTATGACGGGGCGAGCTCGACTTACGGGCCGGCGCCGGGATACCTGGAGGGCGGGCCGAACCAATACTTCAGCGTAAGCTGGGTTGCGCCGCCCTACGGCCAGCCGGAGCAGAAGGCGTACCGGGACTGGAACACCGCCTGGAACGCGCAGCACCAGGCGAACGAGAACTCCTGGGAGGTGACCGAGCCGGCGATCTACTACCAGGCGGCGTATACGCTTCTGCTCTCGCAGTTCACGACGGACACGTATGCGCCGACGGTGCAGGGGCGGTTCTGGGTCGCCGCGTCGCCGACGCTGGTATTGCAGTTCAGCGAGGACGTCGGGGGCAGCCTGACGGCGTCGGATCTGAAGATCGTAAACGTGAACGATCCGAGCGCGGCGCCGACGATCGCCTCGGTGTCGTACGACCCGGCGACTCGGCGGGGCACGGTAAAATTCGGCTCGCTCCCCGACGGGAATTACCGCGTGACGCTGGCCGCCGGCGGGGTGAGCGATGCCGCGGGGAACACGCTGACGGGCGCGTTTGGATTCGATTTTTTCATCCTGGCGGGCGACGCCAACCGCGACCGGGCGGTGGATTTCAATGACCTGGTGGTACTGGCGCAGAACTACAACAGCAGCACGGGCGACAAGATCTGGGCGGATGGGGACTTCAGCGGGGACGGGAACGTGGATTTCGCCGACCTGGTGGTCCTGGCGCAGCACTACAACACGAGCCTGTCGCCGCCCCCGCAGCCGGCGGCGGCGGCGGCGGCGGCGAAGGTCAAGCCGGATCGGTCGATCAAGGCGATCTTTTCGGTGACGCAGGTGAGCAGACCCAAGGTGGTGGCGGCGCGATCGCGAGGACGGGATCCCAGCCGCTGAAGCGGCCTGGCCATCCCACCCCTCGAATCGTTCCGCGACCGGGTCGGAGTGCACGAGGTGATCGGTCAGAACGTGGGCCGCAGGTCGCGGCCCAAGGAGAACGTGCCATGCTCTCACTCGGATTGTTCGTGCGGCTCGAGGCGAAACCCGGCAAGGAGAAGGAGGTCGCCGCCTTCCTGATGCAGGGCCTTCAGATGGCGAACCAGGAGAAGACGACTCCGGTGTGGTTCGCGCTGCGGCTGGGCCCGTCGACGTTCGCCGTCTTCGATTCGTTTCATGACGAGTCGGGAAGGCAAGCTCACCTCAACGGCGCCATCGCCAAGGCGCTCATGGGCCACGCCGCCCCGAATCTCCTGGCCGCGCCGCCTTCGATCGAAAAACTGGAGGTCCTGGGCGCGAAGATTTCGCAGGAGGTTCGCACCACGGACTGATTTGCGTCCGCATTGACTGACGGCGGCGCGCGCGCGGGCGACGCGGCGAGCCGGCTGACTGAACGGCGAGGGGATCGGCGCACGATCGTCACGGGTTGTGTGCCGATCCCCGAAGCTATTCCGCCAGGTGCCGGTGCATCCATCGGAGCGATTCCCGGTTGTTCGTTTCCTCGTCCGCAAGTTGGCGCGGCATCGACTTGCCGGTCAGCGATGGGGGCGGGCGCCTGGGCGGGTTCTGGCTGACGAGCCGCATCGCCGCGTCGAGGTGTGTCGCCTTGCGCTCGGGGAAGGTGGCGAAGTAGCCTTCGGTGAGGCAGGGGACGAGCAACGGGTCGCGCGTGGCCATTTCGAGGTTCAACCGCAGTTGCGGATTGGCCTTGCGCAGCACCGCGACGATCCGCGCCAGGTCGAGGAACCCCTCGCCGCAGACGACTTCGCTGAGCAGGAACCCGCTCTCGTGGGGCTGCACGGCCATGTCCTTGAGGTGAACGCTCCTCGCGAACGGCGCCAGTGCTCCCACGGCGTCGTACGGATCTTCGAGCAGCGCGATGTTATTGCCGGTATCGACGTTGACGCCGATCCACTCACTGTCGATCCGGCGCATCAGCGCGACGAGCTCGTCGCTGGTGAGGTCCTTGTGGTTCTCGACCGCGAGCCTGAGCCGATGCTTCTTCACGATCGGCTCGACCAGCGCCAGACGCTTGTGCGCCCCGTCACGGAAGGCCTTGAACTCGGCGAGCGTCCGCCAGGTCTCGTACCGCCGCGAGCCGGAGAGGAACGTCCGCGCGACGTCGGCGCCCGCGGCGCGGGTGAGCTTCACCTCCCGCTCGAACGCGTCGAGGTCGCCCGCGTCCTTCGGCAGGCGGACGTCGCCCTCGTAGTATCCGCCGGTCTGCTGCACGTGTTCGCGCAGGCGCGTTGCGGCGGCGGCATCGGGCAGCGTCGCCATGCTCGTCTGCACGCCGTCGGCACCCAGGCCCCTCGCGTAGTCATAGAAGCCGGGCGCGTCGGCGAACGGGACGGGCGCGGATCGGTCGCGCAGCGCCTGCCAGGCACGGTGACAGGAGAACGTGCAGATGCCGATCGTACCCGCCGGCTTGGCGTCGGCCGCCACCAGCGCGTGACGTGCCGACACGAGCGCGACGGAGAACGCCGCAATGAAGCTCCGGCGACTGACGACGGGTGACCTTGCGAGGGGCTGCCCCGGGGTACCTGGTTCGACCTCTCTCATGGCGTGATCGATCATGACGGGTCACCTCACACGGCGAGAACCTGATGCCGGGGATCAGCCGAGCAGCGCCCGCAGCTCGCGATCCCAGGGGCTGCGGTAGGGTCGCAGGAGCATGCCGTTGGCCTGGGCATCGCCGACGACCTCCTCCTTGCGGGCGTCCCAGACCAGCTTGCGGCCGGTGCGCAGCGAGATGTTACACAGGTGGCAGACCGTCGCCACCTCGTGGCCGCTTTGGAGGTCCGACAGCGGTTGCTGACGCGACTTGACGCAATCGAGGAAGTTGCGCGTGTGGCGTGCGTAGTCCTTGAGGGCGTTGCCGCTGCCGTCCTTCGCCGGGGTCGTCCAGAACTGTGCGGGCTCCTCCGGTTCGAGCTGCGGCCCGCCGACGGGATGACCCTTCACCCCCAGGATGCCAGCCACCACGTTGTTCGGGTTGACCTTCCTGTCCGCGCTCAGCTCGAACCCGCTGCGCGAGATCGGGAGACAGCCGTGCGTGCCGTAGAACGCCAGGCCGCCCATGCCCAGGTCGCCGCGGCCGGCGGTGGCCTCGCGGTACTGGCAGGTGACGTTGAAGCCGGGGTACTCGATGATCGCGTCCTGCGTGTCGGGCACCTCGCAGTTGTCCTTGAGGAACCAGCGCCCGCCGGCGCTGTAGACGGATTTCGGCGCGGTCACGTTCAACATCCAGTGGACCAGGTCCAGCGAGTGCTGGCCCAGGTTCGTCGCCTGGCCGCCTGAATAATCCCAGAA
>DATBFY010000337.1:0-2631 GCA_036558265.1 Tepidisphaeraceae bacterium
TCGGCGCCGTTCATGGCCAGGGGCTTTTCGCACAGGATCATCTTCCCGGCTGCGGCGCAGGCGAGGGCGATCTCCTTGTGCAGGTTGTTGGGGGTGCAGATGTCAACGGCGTCGATGTCCTTGCGATCGACGAGCTTGCGCCAGTCGGTCTCGACCGACTCGTATCCCCACTTGTCGGCGAACTGCCTGGCCTTCGCCTGGTCGCGCGCCGCGACGGCCTTGAGCACCGGGCGGTATTCGAGGTCGAAGAAGTTGTTGACGCGGCGATAGCCGTTGGAGTGGGCGCGTCCCATGAACCCGTAGCCGATCATGCCGATGCGAAGGTCTTTCATTTGCCTGGTCCTTCCTTTCCCCTCTCGCTCTCGTCTGCCGGTCCGTTCACCTGACGATGGGGACGCGATGGATCTCCCAGTCGTCCTGCTTCGAGAGGTAAAGAATCCACTGTGAGGCCGCTTTGATCAAGTGCGCGTATCCGCCGGTGTCGCTGAACCGCTGCCAGCGCACCTCGCCCATGCCGGTGGGGATGTAGCCCAGCTCGTCGAAGACGGCCTCCCAGGTGCGCAGGCCGCCGCCCAGTTCGCGCTCCAGGTCGGCCTTGACCTGCGCCTCGGCGCTGGCGAGATAGAAATTGCGGGACTGGTTGCCGATGCGGATCGAATACCTGCCGTGCTCGATGCCGTTCGCCCAGGCGGACTGCCCATTCGTGACGGTATAGGGCAGGGACACCTCGAACCTCGCGCCCTTGTCGCCGCGCTCGACCGCGCCTGTGACACGCAGAGGTCGGCCCGAGCCATTCACGGCCGATACGCCTTTCGCAAGGTCGATGGTGATGGCGGCATGCTCGCCGGTCGCGTCAGGGCCGGCGAAGACGTCGATCACGACAGAAGGGCCGGTGGCCTCTCCCGCCAGTTGCAGATCGTTGCGTGAGCTGCGGATCGCCAGCAATGTCCCGCCGAGCGTTAGCGGAACGGTCGCGGGTTCGTTTTCGGGGGCGAGGTTGCCTTCGTCGATGTGGACCCTGAGATCGTTCGCGAACCGGGACTTGTACCGCTCTTCCCAGATCCCCGGATACGCCCGCAGCGCCTCAAGCGCCCAGCCGCTGACGACCATATTCTGCGGACCAAGACGCGATCCGACCGGTCTTGGCTGCTTGCTCGGCCCCTTGCGCTGCGAGCGGTAGTCCAGGGGTTTGCCGTCCGTCCAGTAATAGGGGTGGAGGTCGAAGACGCTGATGCCCGGCGGGGCCGGCTCGTCGTCGCAGTAATAACGGTAGAGCATCGGCTGCGTGCAGGCATCGAAAACGAGCTTAAAAGCAATGGGTTTCGGTAACCGTCCACCGGCGCGGGCGATGCCGGCGTAGTAGAGGAACTCGTCCTCATCGGCGAAGCCGGGGGCCGACGTCTTTTCGCCCGCTTTGGCCGGTCGCAGCGCGCGGGTGTAGTGGTTGTCCGGTTCCCAGAGCTGCGGGCGGTCGGGGTCGGGCAGGCGCGCCAGAAGCCTGGCGTCATTAGCTGACAGGGCGGCGGGCGCGAGCACCGCCGGGATGTTCGGACTGCCGTGCTTCGTGCGGCACTGCTCCAGGTTCCGCGCGGCCTCGGTCAAATCCTTGTCCCATTTCGGGTCGTCGCGCAGCAGCAGCCAGGACGCCTCGAGCAGCACGCCCAGGTCCTGGGCCAGGTGGTTCGACGAGCCGAGCGAATAGCCGCTGAGCAGGTATTTCGGATTGGGCTGTCCGCGGGCGACCAAGTCGTCGTGGCAGGGAAAGTCACCCAGCGCATTCCTGTTCTGCACGCGTTCGAGGCTGACCGAGCCTCCGTCGTCCCACCAGTACGGCACGAAGCCTTTCTCACCGCCGCGCTCGAGCAGCCACTCGTGCCCGCCGCCCCAGGTGTCCTTCTTTTCGGGGCGGGCGTCGTTGCGATCGGGGAGGAACAATTCGTCGGAGTGATTGAGCATCCTGCAGTAGAACGGCAGGAGATCGTCGGTGAGGATGGATTTGTAATACGCGTCACCAGTGGCCCGATAAGCCTCGACCATCGCGACGCCGAACCAGGCGCCGTCGTGCATCGTGTCCAGCGCCTCGCCCTGGACAAACTGGTCGTACTGCGCGGCCTTTTTCGGCTCCCAGTACTCGTACATCATGCCGCGCTGGGGCGAGCGGGCGTCGCGCTTCATGTGATGCTCGACGGCGAATTGCGCCAGGCGCTTCATGAACGCCTTGGCCTGGTCGACCGTTATCGGCGGCCTGTCCCTGGCGGCGGTTGCCCACTTGGGGGTTTCCTGGGCCGCCACGCCCCGGCCCCAGAGACAGAGCGCGCCCAGTAGCAGCAAGCACACGCGATGAGCTCGGTCCGGCATGATTTTTTCTACCTGTCCAGGATGTCGGGCGTTCTCTTGGCTCCGGCCTCGAATGCTCGGAACACCGCACGGTTCGCGGCGTCATTTCCCTGCTGGCGGTTCGGCTGCGCGCCCGCATAATCCGCAACCTCTGCCACGGTCGGCAGCTAACGGTACCCCGGGGCACAACAAGCGGCCATTTGGACGTGACGCGCGCCGCCGGGGATGAGAGTATCCCGGGGACTTGAATTCCGTGATGAATAAGATCGACACCGTATCACCGTTCACCTTGTT
>DATBFY010000338.1:0-6706 GCA_036558265.1 Tepidisphaeraceae bacterium
GTTCCCGTCGTGGAGGCAAGCCTCCATCGCTTCCTTCAGATCCGGCCTCGCGGCCGACACCCTTGCTTAGACGGACGGTTCCGCTCGTTGCGGCCCGTAGAGGACTTTCACCTCCTAGATGCACAACATGCCTGGCACACATGGAAAGGCACGGGCTGAAACCCAGCCCGTGCCTCAGGGGAGAAGATTCCTCGAGACGTTTTTACCGCCTGCGCGACCGCCGCCGCAGCAACCCAAGGCCGCACAACCCGATCACGCTCAGCGTCGCAGGCTCGGGCACGAACGGCACGATCTCATACACGATCCCGCCCGTCCCGTTCGCCGGCGTATTGGTCACCATCGCGTACAGCTCGCCGTTGGCGTCCTGTCCGAAGCCGTGGACCGTCAGCCCGTTGGGCAGTACTCCGTTGGCGAAATTCGGGAGCAGGAATTCCTTGATCTCACCGGTCGTGAGGTCGGCGTAGAAGAGCCGGCCGTCCGCCCGCGTGGGCGCTGCCCGCAGGGCGAGGTCACCGAACACGTACTTGCCGATCAGCTCCGGGATGGCCGTGCCGCGGTAAACGAACCCGCCCGTGATCGAGATGCCGTCGCCGTGGTCATACTCGAGCGTTCCCGCCGGCCCGGAGATCGGGTCGATCAGTCCGGCCGGGCTCCCCGGGCTGCGGTTGCCCGGCGCCGCGCCGACGCTGCCGGTCGTACGGTCGAAGAGGAAATCGCCCTCCTTCACCGCCCAACCGAAATTGCCGCCCTTCACGACGCGGTCGATCTCCTCGATCGTGTTCTGGCCGACGTCCGCCATGATCAACTGCCCGTTGGCCTTGTCGAACGCGAAGCGGTACGGGTTGCGAAAGCCGTAGGCGTAGATCTCGGGCACCTGTCCGGCGCCCTGGAACGGATTGTCCGCCGGGATGCGGTAATTGCCGTTGGCGCTGACCGGGTTGGCGCTGCCGGTGGTCAGGGTCGGGCTCAGCGGGTCGATGCGCAGCATTTTTCCCAGGGCGACGGTCAGGTTCTGGGCGTTTCCGCCCGGCTCGACGTGACTCGGGCCCACGTCGTTGGCGTTCCCGCCGTCGCCCGTTCCCAGGTACAGGTAGCCGTCCGGCCCGAACGCCAGCGTGCCGCCGTTGTGGTTCCCCGCGTTCTTGCCAAACGAGATCAACTCGCGCCGGCTGCTCGGATCGATCACGTTCGGATCGGTGGCCGACATCTTCCACTCGGAGATGATGTTCTTGTAATTCTGCGTGGCGCCCGCGGGCGCCGGGTAGGTCGCGCCCGCGCCCAGCGCTTCGCTGGTGTAGGTGTAGAGCGTACGGAAACCCGGACTGCTGGGATCGTTGAAGCCCGGATGGAACGCCAGACCCAGCAGCCCGCGCTCGTCATTGGCGTTGGCGGGATTCAGCGGCCCGGTCCCCACCGGCGCCACCTGCACGCGACTTTGCAGGTCCAAGGCAGGCGTGGGCAGCAGCGTTCCGTTCTGGATCACCCGCAGCAGGCCGTTCTGTTCGAGCACGAAAAGCCGGTTGGTATCCCCGGGCGCGCTGATGCCGTAGTCCGGCGCCGCCATCCCGGTCGCGATCGGCTTGAGATCGATTGCAACATTCCCCCGCTGGATCGACGGTAAATATGCCCCCGCCCAGGCATGCGGACCCAAAGCGGCCAGAACGGCCACCGAAAAACAGCCCGCAGCCCACCCGCGAATGCGACCGGACGCCCTGAAATCGCGAACCATGGCTCTCCTCCTCTTTGCCTGACGTGGATGCCTGTCCAGCAGAACCCCGACCCCGTGCGCGAAAATTCCCCAAAATTCCGCCGGTTCGATATTTTCCCCCGAGCAGGGTAGTAATCAGTTAGGAAGGGAAGCCATTTGAAGCCGAGATTCTCCATATGGTGGGCCGGACATTCCTCAACTCGATGAGTCACCGCGCCTCCGTCATCCTGATTATGAGGAGGCTCTGCCGACGAAGAGCCTGCCCTGGGCTTGTCGAAGGGATCTGGCCGCGAATGGACCTCAGGATGACGGCCGCGGCCGTCGGCGCACCGTACTTGCGCCGTTCACGCAAAGTTCGTTTTTGTCTGCCCCGAGAAAGATTTTCTGACCGGAAGGGGCCTTCGTCACCTTTTGCCTACACTCCGCCGAGACTAAGATGGCCGCAAAAGGTGAGTTCACAAGATTCGATCCTCCGCGATCTAGCGGACCCCATGGTTGACTTCCTGGCAGTCCTGGCTGCCGTCAGCAACGCCGATGAGACGGCACGCCGCGCGTTCTTCGACCGCGTGGTCGCTATGCTCGCCGAAGCGTCGGTCGACGTACGCAAGCGGGGCGCGCTTTTCGCATCTCAGGTCACACTTCCCGCTTCGTACACATCCCGCCTCGCGGTGGCGCTCAGTGATGCCAACGAACAGGTCCGCTTCGGTGCCGCATGGGCCTTGGTGCGGCAGGGACCCGACGCGGTCGCCGCACTCGACCAACTTCTACTGCGATTCGAGGATGACCACGATCCAACCCGAGACCGGGCGGCGTGGGCAGTTTCAAATATCGGGGCACCGGCGATCCCCCGCCTGATCGAGCTTCTTGGTCGCCCTTCAGTACGGACGCGCGCGCTTGCCGTCGGCTGCATGGGGAACATCGTCTCCATCCCGCGTGATCGGTCCAACGCGCTATCCGACGCTCAGGTGAGATCACTGGCCGAGACCCTGCTGGCGGTCATCAATGACCGAGAGCCTTGGGTTCGGTTCAATGCCCTCGAGGCTTTCAGTCAATTGGAGCAACGACTGGTCCTGCCGGCGATGGTAGAATTACTCGATGCTGAAGGGGATTACACCCGCGAGCGGGCGGCCCTGTGTTTGTGCTGGGCGTCGCCGCAATTGACTCCGGAGGCAGTGTCTGCCCTCGAGAGACACCTGTCGGAGGATAACCGCGCCGTCCGACACCATGCCGCCGAAGCACTGCGAAGAATGGGACGATTGAAGGAGAACCAGTGAAGCTGGGAGATCTCCTGGTGAAGCGCATCCTGCGCGGACTGCTGCGGGCCGCCGGGGTGCTGCTGCTCGTCCTGTCCATCGGGACGGTCGGCCTGCATATCCGAAGCACCGTCGCCCCTGAGCGGCTGTGGTGGGGCTGGCGCGAGCCGTGCGCGGGCGGTACGCAGTGGACGTATCTCAGCTTCGAGTCGGATGGCGGGCGGCTGTACGTCGCACGCATGATCGACACGCCCATGGCGCCGGCCGCCCCCGCGACGGCAAGCGGATCTTCAGGCCGCGCGTTCATCCCCTCGGTGTACGCGCCGATGAGTCATGTAAGTCATGGAATTTCCTTCGTCGGCCACGCCCCGCCGCCGTCCCGCTTCCTGGGCCTGGGATGGAGCGACGCGATCGCCGGATCCGGCGGCGTCTCCCACCGCTTCACGGACCTTACGTTCCCGTACCTCCTTCTCGCGCTCTTCCTCGCCCTGCCGCCCACAATTGGCTGGGCCGCAGCGCGCCTGCGGCGATTCTTCCGCGCCCGGCGACTGCTTGCGGGATACTGCCCGGACTGCGGCTATGACCTGCGCGCCACGCCCGACCGCTGCCCGGAATGCGGCCGCGAGTTCGCCTCATCCGGCTCCCGGCGGCCGGCGTCTTCAAAGGCGTTCACGGAGGGTTGATATGGGCGTGGAATTGCCGGATCAACCGATTCGGATTCGCGTGGCGCACGCCGCGCGGATGGGTGCGGCGGTGGGGTTCCTCTGGATGCTGGTCACGGCCTGCCCATTGGCGGCCACGCTCCATGCGCTCGGCGTGCCGGACGTCGTCCAACTGCTCATCATCCTCGGATCGTCGGTACCGGCGGCCGCGCTGGGGATGTTCGGAAATCTCAGGCTCCAGCGCGAACGCGAGCGCAAGCTGAGGGGGTGGTGCCCGAGATGTGGGTACGACCTGCGCGCGACCCCGCCTGGGGGACGCTGTCCGGAATGTGGCAGGCGGTCGCCGATCAGGCGCGGAACAGGACTCGGCTGACCTCGCGCGGCAGGTGGCGGCTGCACAGGTTCAAGAACGTCTTCCGCACTCCGCAGTTCTGATCCGCAACCCGAACGGGAATCTTGGCTTCTTGGCTCCTTGGCGTCCTGGCGTTGCATTTCCGTAGCAGCGCAATGGCGCGCACGAAAGAGCCCGCGGACGCGATCGTCCGCGGGCCCGATCAGAAGTCATTCATCCACGTCGGCCGCGCCGCCGGGCGGGGGCCGGAAACGTTCGGACAGGATCAGCGCCGCCGGCACGACGACCCTCCGTCGCCGCGCCGCGCAACGTCACGTTTCACGTCTTCACGCCTCAGAACGGGATGTCCGCTTCCTTGAATTCCATCTGATCGCCGAACGGCTGCTGCGGCTTGCCGCGCGCGGGGCGCTCGGGCAGGCTATTGCCGTCCCAGTTGCCGCGCGGCACGCCGCGCTCGTCGCGGGCGCGCCGCTCGCGCGGGCGGTCATCGGAAGGCGACGCGCCCGCGTGTTCGCCGGCCGCGGGATGCTCTTCGCGCCCGCCCAGGAACTGGAAGTTCTCCACCACCACGCTCAGCTTCGAGCGCTTCCCGTGGCCGTTCTTGTCCTCCCACGAGTCGTAGCGAAGCCGCCCCTCGATGTAGAGCGCCTTGCCCTTCCTGCAATACTTCTGGATCACCTCGGCCTGCCGGCCGAACGCGGCGCAGTCCACGAAGCAGACCTCTTCGCGGTCCTCGCCTTCGGGCGACTTGAACCGGCGGTTGGTCGCCAGCCCGAACTCGGTGACCATGTTCTGGGTCGGCAACTGCCTGGTGACCGGATCACGGGTGAGGTTCCCCACGAGGATGACTTTGTTCACGCTTGGCATGGATCTATCTCCACGATAATCAGGAATATCAACCACGAAGCTCACGAAGATCACGAAGTTAAGAAATGCAATGAATAAATCTCTTTCTCTTCTTCGTGCCCTTCGTGCGCTTCGTGGTTCAAACTCTTCATGCTGCCGCGACGTTGCCGGGCAACCGGTTCTTCACGTACTCGATGCACTTGGCGATCGTCTCCGCGGGCATGTCCTCCCACGTGTCCACCTGGGCCTTGCTGAACCACTTGTCCACCAGGCCCTCGGGCAGGCGCACGACGTGCAGCAGCTCCTTGAGCTCGCGAACCTGCTCGGGGCTCGCCAGCGCGATCTGCTGGGCCTCGCGCTCCAGGATGCTCGCGTCGTAACGCTTCTTGATCGCGTCGTACGACCACTCGAACACGTCCTCGTCCGGGAACGTCTCGATCCGCGTCTTGGCGACCTTGGCCATCCGCTTCTTCCCGCGCTTGCCCAGCTCCACCACCAGGTCGAACCAGTAGTCGAGCTGCCGCCACCCGTCGAACGTGTACCCCAGCTTGCGGAAGTTCTCGCCGTACTCGGCCTTGGCGTGGGCGGTGACGATCACGTTCATGTCCAGGTTCATGATCAGGTTGGCCAGCCGCTTCATCGTCTTGTTGGCGGCCCCGAAGTGCCGGCCGAAGTCCGCGCCGACCTGCGTCTCGCACTTGTCCAGGAGGTCGTTGAAGATCGGCGTGATCGGGTCGATGACCAGCGTGCGGAAGTCGTGCCGCTCGGTCAGGAGGGCTTTGACCTCCTGCACGACCTCGTTGATGTCGGTCGTCTGGAACACGGCCGACCCGCTCGACGTGATGAGCTTGTCGTAGTTCTCCGCGCCCCGCTCGCCGTCGATGATGTAAGAGTTGGGGAACTGAATCGCGGCCGTCGTCTTGCCGACCCCCGCCGGCCCGAACATGAACAACTTGAGGCGCTTGGTAACCGCCTCGGGCTTCCTTGCACGCAGCATGGATCTATCTCCAATGCCCCGGTGAATGTCAGAAGGTGGGAAGGTCCAACCGGGCTCGATCCTTCTCGCCTTGGAGCCAGTATTGTTAGGTATACGTTCGGACGCCCCACTTGTTCAAGAGGAATTTAACTTTTTATCGGACGATGTTAGGTAAGGCAGCTGCATCCAAAGTTCTCTAAAAGACTTACATTTCGCGCTTGGCCACAAAATTTTTCCGCCTTGTCTCCCAAGCCGGGGCAGTGTGTTGGAAGCTTTGCGACCAGACGTCCGGCCCCGGATCTGACCCGTGGAGACTCGCCCCTCGCGACCCGATCCCTTCACGTGTATGATCCTTCCCGCGCATGGCCAGGAAGAACCAGACCCCCCCAAAGAGCTTCGAGGACGCCGTCGCCGAGCTCGAGCAGATCCTCGCGCGCATTGAAAGCGGCGAGCTGGGCCTCGAGGAAACGCTGCTCCAATACGAGCGCGGCAACTTCCTGATCCAGCATTGCCGCGACGTGCTCAACGCCGCCGAAAAGCAGATCGAGGTGATCTCGAAAGGTCCCGACGGCGCCCCGGTCAGCCGCTCGCTGGACGCCTCGGAAGAGCCCTCGACACTTGAAAATCCCGCCTGAACATGGACGACGCCCTGACGATCCTGAAGCGACACGGCTCGACCACCGAAGCCTACCTCCGCGATGCCCTCAAGCGCCAGCAAGGCGCCCCCAACCCACTCCTGGAGGCGATGGACTACAGCCTGATGGCCGGTGGCAAGCGGCTCAGACCCACATTGGTCCTCGAAAGCGCCATCGCCTGTGGCGGTGACGTGAACCGCTCCGCCATCTCCGCTGCCGGAGCAATTGAGCTGATTCACACCTTCAGCCTCGTCCACGACGACCTGCCCGCGAT
>DATBFY010000339.1:0-11498 GCA_036558265.1 Tepidisphaeraceae bacterium
CCAGGGCGTGCTGCCGGACGGCGATTACGTCTTTCAGATCGATGCGGAGCTTGTCAAAGATGCCAAGGGCAATCCGCTCGACGGCAACGGCGACGGCGCGGGCGGCGATGA
This sequence comes from Tepidisphaeraceae bacterium, assembly GCA_036558265.1. GTDB lineage: Bacteria > Planctomycetota > Phycisphaerae > Tepidisphaerales > Tepidisphaeraceae > RYN-433. Next base: position 112 of record DATBFY010000339.1, read on the forward strand.
TTTCTCGTTCGGCTTCTTCCACCTGAGCGGCGACGCCAACCACGACCGGGCGGTGGGGTTTGGCGACGTGGTGGTGCTGGCCCAGCGCTATAACGGACCTGCGGGCGCCACGTATGACCAGGGGGATTTCAATTATGACGGCGTCGTGGACTTCGCGGATCTGACGATCCTGGCGCAGCACTACAACACGGACCTGGCGACGATCGCCGCGCCGGTGGCCGCGACACATGCGTCGGCACCCGTGGCCGGGATCGATCGCCACCCGCGGCCGGCGAGCGTGTTTCACGCGAGGCGGATCGTAATTGCGGAGCGCCCGGCGGCGTGATCGGCGCGCCGCAACGCCTCTGCAGACTTCACCAAGTCTCTCTTATTTTTCGGGTTCCTTGGTGACCGTCCCGGCCGGGGCGACCGTCAGCCAGACGCTGGCGGTTTCGTCGATGAACTCCTGGCCACCCGCCTTCTCCCGGTCCTTTCGCAGTTCATATTGCGCGGGAATGGCGCGGAGATTGGTCGCATCGGTTCCCAGCAGGAGGACGCGGATCGAGGTGTTGGCGGGCTTGGCGTTGGCGGCGGCGGTCACGGTCAGGGTGATCTCGCCGCCGCTTGCAGGGACATCGGCGCTGGTGGCGGTGACACCGGGGGGAAGCTCGGCGGCGACGGCGACGACTTTACCGGAATCGCCGTTGCGGCGGGCGACGGTGAGCTTGAGCGGCGCGGACTTGCCGGCGGGAATTGCATACGCGTCGGCGTCGAGGGTTGCGCGCAGCTCGGGGGTGGAGCGGCGGATGTCCAGCCAGTAGCGGTAGTCGTCGCCGCCCCGACCGTAGACGTCGGCGAGCGTCAGCCGGTAGACGCCGTCGGCGGGGGCGGTCCAATCGAGCTTGGGGTCGGCGGTGCCGCCGGCGTCGTCATCGGCTCCGACCTGTTTTCCGGTCGAGTCCTCGATTCGCAGGACGGCGTCGAGGGCGGAGCCCATCGCGCCGGCCCGGACGACGAAGGCCAGGCGCTGGCCCTTGGTGGCCTTCAAGGTGAAATGGTCCACCTGGCCGGGTTTTGCGATCGCGCCGTTGATGCTCGCGGGGGGCGAAATGGGTGATTTGGCGGCACTGGCTTCAAGTTCCGGCCCTTCCGGGACTTCGACACGCAGGCGTCCTTCACCGCCCGGTATGGGGATGAAGAGGTGATCGACTCCCGCGGGGATGGACGTGGCGTCCACCTCGGCGTGGTCGGTCGCCAGGTTCCAGCCGAGGAGGCGAACGGTGGCCTTGGTGCCGCGCTGGATGCCGGCCGGGCAGGCGCCGCGGACGAAGGGGCCCGTCGTGAGGTTGAGGCGGTAGGCGGCGTCCTTGCCCCCTGCCAACTTGACGTCCGCCGCGGGAGGAAAGGCGAACGCGGAGATGCGAAGGATGTAGGTTCCCGCGGCCGGAGCGCGGTAGACCAGCAATGGGTCAAGTCCCAGGCCGTCCTGGGCGTAGGCGACCTGGATGCCGGCGGGGTCGAGCAGGTGGAGCATGGGGTCGATCGCCGAGCCGAGGCGCCTGCCCTGCGCGCTGGCGACCAGGCACTGGTTGGCCTGGAGGTGTACGGCGTAGCAATCGAAGTCGCCGCTCTTGCCCAGTTGGCCATTGATGGTCACCGGGAGCTCGGAAACGACCTGGGCTTTTTCGCGCTCGTCGTTGGGTTCGACCTCGGTCATCTCGCGCTGGTCGCCGACGAAGAAGCAGCGGAGAGTCGAGGCGCCTTCGGGGTTGTAGAAGCGGAGCAAGTGGGGCCCGATCGGGGCGTCGGGCGCGATGTGGATCGTGAGGGAGCCCGCGGTCTTGCCGACTTCGACGCGCAGGCCTGGGTGATCGGTCCAAATGCCGATGGGCCAGGGGTCGAGCTTGCCGGAAGCGGTGACGTTGACGGTAGCGCCGCGCGCGCCGCCGGCGGGGAAGAGGCCGTCGCAGGTGGGCGGGACCGCGCTGGCCGAGATCGCGCCCAGGAAGATCGTCAGCGTAAGGGCGAGGCACGCGGCGCGGGTCACGCGAACAGTTCCTTGATGGGCTTGCCGCCGTTGACCAGTTGGACGGGGCGGCCGGTATTGGTCTGGAGGTGCTGGGTGGGGTCGATGCCCATCTTGGTGTAGAGGGTGGCGGCGAAGTCCTCGGGGGAATGGACGTTCTCGGAAGCGTAGTAGCCGCGGGGGTCGGTGGCGCCCAGGACGTAGCCGCGCGGCATGCCGGCGCCTGCGGCGAGAATTGACATGGCGTGGGGCCAGTGATCGCGGCCGGCGTCCTTGTTGACCTTGGGGGTGCGGCCGAACTCGCCCAGGGCGAAGACCAGGGTCGAATCGAGCATCCCGCGCTCGTCCAGGTCGCGGATCAGGGCCGAGAGCCCCTGGTCCAGCGCCGCCATCTGACTCCCCTTGTAGCTCTTGAAGATCGTCTTGTGATGGTCCCACCCGCCGGTGTAGCAGGTGACGAACGACACACCGACTTCAACCAGGCGCCGACAGAGGAGCAACCGCTGTCCGATGGAGGTGCGGCCGTACATCTCCCGCGTTTTGTCGGGCTCCTTCGAGATATCGAACGCCGCCTGCGCCTTGGCGGAGGTGACGAGGGAGAGGCCCTGCTGGTAGAAGTTGTCGAAGCCGACGGTGGGATCTTCGGCGGCGGCGTCGGCGATGCGGCACATGCGGTCGAGCGAGCGACGGAGCTGCTGGCGGTTGAGTTCGCGCCCGGTGCTGATCTCCGGGGGGAGGACCACGTCGCGGACCTTGAAGCCCTTGCTGTTGGGGTCGCCCTTGATGATGAACGGGGCGTGCTTGGCGCCCAGGAAGTTGGGGCCGCCCGAGCGGGACATCTCCGGGGTCGTGATGTAGGCGGGCAGGCCTTCGCGGATGCCGCGGGTCCAGGAGACGACCGAGCCGTAGGAGGGGTGGAAGGTGACGAACGCGCCGCAGCCGACTGGGACGGGCGTCGGGGCGCCGGTCATCATGTAATGGTTGCCGCCGCCGTGGTTGGGATCCTTGTGGCAGACCGAGCGGATGACGGTGAACTTGTCGGCGGCGGCGGCCAGCTTGGGGATGACCTCGGAGAAGTAGACGCCGGGCGCGGCGGTCTTGATCGGTTTGAACTCGCCGCGGATGTCGATGGGGGCGTCGGGCTTGGGGTCGAAGGATTCGTAGTGACTGGGCCCGCCGTCCATCCAGAGGAGGATGCAGTTGACGCTGGCGGGGCTGCACTTACCCGACGCGCGGGCGGATTGGGCGGCGAGGGCGCGCTGGCGGAGCAGGTCGGTGAAACCCAAGCCCGCAAAGGCGCCGATACCGAGTTGGAGGAAATCGCGCCTCCGAACGCCTTCGCAATTGAAAATGGGTTCAGGCATGGAAGTGGGTGTTTGATCATTCTATCGCCGAATCGGCCGGCGGTTGAACACAAAACCTGAACCGACCGGATACGGGGATTCCTGATATAATTGTGTTTCGAGGATTGTTATGCCTTCTCCGTTTCCCGGAATGGACCCGTATCTCGAACACCCTGCGCGCTGGCCGGACGTTCATCACCGGCTGATCACGGCTTCGAGCGATTACCTGACCGAACAGCTTCGGCCCCGGTATTTTGTGCGAATCGAAGAGCGGGTTTACGTTTCCGACCCTGAAGATCCGGGGCGTGACGTGATTATTCCGGATTTGAGAATCGGCAAGACGCAAAACCAGGATGCGCCGCGGCCGACAGGTCAATCCCAGGCCGTGGCGACCATTGAGCCGATCACCCGCGTGACGCTGATCGAGGATGAGGTCCACGAGGCCAGGTTGGAAGTGATCGACGCGGTTTCGAAGGGCCTGGTGACGGTGATCGAGTTTTTGAGCCCGACGAACAAGGTGACGGGCAGCCGGGGGCGCGAGAGCTATCGAGAAAAACAGCTCGAGGTGATGCACTCGCCGACGCACCTGGTCGAAGTCGATCTGCTGCGCGGCGGCGCACGGACGGTCGAGGAATTGAACATGCCGCCGTTCGATTACCTGGTACACGTGTCGCGCGCGTACGAGCGGCCTCGGAGGAAGTTGTGGCCGATCCCGCTTCGCAACCCACTTCCGCCTGTTCCGATCCCGCTCAAGCGCGGTGATGACGACGCCGTGCTCGACTTACTGCGAGTGCTGAACACGGTCTATGACCGGGCGGCGTACGAGTTGACGGTCGATTACTCGACCGATCCGGTGCCGCCATTGAATGAGGAGCAAGCCCGCTGGGCCCGGGAGTTGCTGCGGGCTCGACCCGCCTGATGACGCGCCTCTAGTGGTTAAACACGAACTCCGCCGAGTTGATCAACGCCCACACCAGGTCTTCGGTGGCGGTTTGCCGGGTGGCGTCCTTGGCGGCATAGGCGGAGAGGGCGATCGCCATCTCGGATGACGTCGGGTAACGGGCGTAGGCGGAGAGGTAAAGCTCGGTCACGATCTCTTGGGGGGTGCGCGTGCTCTTGGCGAGCTGGGTGGCGCGGCCGGCGGGGTTCTCGATCTTACCCGCCAGGCGCGTCGAGTTCATCAGGTGCAGGGCCTGCACGACGCTGCTGTCGCGGTCGCGCTCGCAGGGCGGGTCGGCGCTGGGGTTGGGGCGGCCGAAGGCGTCGAGGAAGTCGGAATCCAGGCGGTTGTTCCAGACCTGGACGGCACGGCTGCCGGGCGCCAGGCCCTGGAGGTTCTCGGTGGTGCCGGTCAGGTCGCAGACGGCGTCGAGGGCGACCTCGGCAGCGGGCCGGCGGCGGTAGAAGCGGGAGAAGTTCCGCGTGTCGCGGACGTTGTAGGCGTTGGGGATCGAGCTGAGCTCGTAGACGTGCGACGTCATGATCGTGCGGATCAGGTGCTTTAAGTCGTAGCCGTGCTGGATGAAGTCTTTGGCGAGCGCGTCGAGGAGGGCTGGATTGGTCGGCGGGTTGGAGGCGCGGAAATCGTCCACGGGATGGACGATGCCGCGGCCCATCAACTCGCCCCAGACGCGGTTGACGGTCGCGCGGGCGAAGAAGAGGTTGTCGGGCTGGGAAATCCAGGCGGCCAGGGCTTCGCGGGGGTCGCGGTTGGGGTCGATCGTCTCGACGGGGCCGTCGAGCACGCGCGGGCGCATGACCTGGCCGGTGACGGGGTGGCGGACCTCGCCGGTAGTCCCGGGCGCAAACCCGATGAACTCGGCCTCGCCGGAGATGGGGGCGGAGATGCCCTGGCCCTTTCGCTTGAGGGATCCGAAGAAGGCGGCGAACTGGTAGAAGTCGTCCTGGCTCCACTTCTCGTTGGGGTGGTGGTGGCACCTGGCGCACTCGAGGCGAACGCCCAGGAAGACCTGGCTGATGAAGGTGGTGATGTCGGCGGGCTCGCGGCGATCGCGGAAGATGACGGTTGGGCCGTCGCGGTGGGTGCTGCCGCGGGCGAGGAGGATCTCGCGGACGAACTGGTCGAACGGCTTGTTCTGTCGGAAGCTGGCGCGGAGCCACTGGTCGAGCGTGTAGACGCTCTTGACGCCTGCGCGAAACGGATTGGGACGCAGGAGGTCCCCCCACTTGTTGGCCCAGTGGTCGGCGTAGAGTGGGTTTTGCAGGAGGCGATCGACGAGCTTGGCCCGACGGTCAGGATCGGGATCGTTGAGGAAGGCTTTAACCTCGTCGGGTTTGGGCAGGGCGCCGATGGCGTCGAGGGAGGCGCGGCGGATGAATTCCCAGTCGGTGCAGCGCTCGGAGGGTGCGATCCCGAGTCGCTTGAGGCGGTCGTAGACGTTGGAGTCGATGAAGTTGTTAACCGGCAGCGTGGCGTAGAGGGAATCGGGCAGCGTCTGGTCGGCGGGGACGGTGATGCGCGAGACGTCCACCAGGCCCATGTAACGGGCGATGACGACGCCCTCGCCGGGCAGGTCGCCGACGTGCACCACGCCGTTCTCATCGACGCGGGCCATTTCCTTTTCGTTGGCGACAAAGTCGGCCAGTGCGGTGACGTCGCGCGTCGAGCCGTCGGAGTATTTCGCCAGGACCAGGAGCGGCTGGGTGGCGAGCTTGTGATAGCGGCCCTCGCGGGGGTGGACTTCGATGGCGGCGAGGGTCGGGTCGTCCTTGGAGGCGTAGGGCATGCCCTGTTCGATCCAGCGTCGGATCAACTGGTAGGGTTGGGAATCTTTCTTGAGACGCAGGCCTCCGCCGTGATCGACCGTCAGGGTGGGTTTGCGGAGGAGGAGACTCTCTTCCGGCGCGGCGGGGAAGACGCGGCGGCCGCGCGCATCCTTGACGATCGCGCGGTAGTCGGATTTGGGGTCGTAGGCGAAGACGGAGAGCTTGAACCCGTTCTGGCCCGCCGGCTTGGCGTGACAGGCGCCGGCGTTGCAACCGGCGCGGCTGAGCAGCGGCATGATGTCGTTGGGGAAGCTGAGGCTATCGGGGGGCGCGGGACGGACGCTCACGCTCATGTGGACGGTGGCGCCATCGACCGTGGCGGTCATGCTGGCGGACCCGGGGGACTTGGCGCGGATGACGCCGCCGGATTCTACGGTAGCAACGTCGGGATGATCCGACGAAAACGACGCCTTCCCCGTCACGTCAATCGCAAACCCGTCCGCGTCCGCACGGGTGACCGAGAATCGCTGCGCAGCGCCGGCGTTGAGCGTCGCTGACTCGGGCCAGACGGCGAGCGAAATGGTGGCGACGTGTTCCGATGCCGAGGAACCCGAAGCAACGAAACCGAGCGCGCAGAATGTCAGGAGGATGTGTCGCATTCACCGTTTCACGGGCTGTTCGTCGGTCGGAAGTTTACCTTCGAGTTTCCCACCGGCGACCGACCACACATAGACGTGGCCGTCGTGGCAGCCGGCGTAGATCATTTTGCCATCTTTCGAAACGGCCGCGCAATAGAGGACGTCGGGGGCGCCGGTGAAGGTTCGGGTAGCGCGTTCCTTGCTGGACTCGGAGGAGAAGCGCGCCAGGCCGTCCTCACAGGTCGAGAGGAGCGTCTTGGGATCGACCCACGCGAGGTCGGTCACGGGGTCGGGGTGAGTCGTCAGGGCGGCGGTCTGCTCGCGGGTTTTTACCTTCCAGATCTTGAGCTCTTTATCGGCGCCGGCGGAGGCGAGTTGTGTGCCGTCGGCGCTGAGGGCCAGCGCCATGACCGGCCCGGCGTGACCTTCAAGCTTGGCGAGTTCCTTGCGGGCGGGGAGATCCCACAGCTTGACGAGCTTGTCGGCCCCCGCCGTTGCCAAGAGGGTGCCGTCGCCGCTGATCTTGAGCGCGAGGATGCTATCAGCGTGGGCGGTCCAGGAGGCGATCGGCTGAGCGTCCGGGACGTGCCAGAGGTGGACCATGGCGGGCGATGCGGCTTCGCCTTCGGCGGCGACGAGGGTCTGGCCGTCCGGCGTAAACGCCAGGGCGGTGACGCGGCCGGTCAAGCCGGCTATCTCGCCCACGGGATTGGCGGATTGACCGTCCCATAAGCGCAGGCGGCGGAAGCCGCCGGAGGCGAGCCACCTGCCGTCGCCGCTCCAGGCGAGGGACTGGACGACGTCGTTGGGCGTGACGAGCTCGAGCGTCAGCGGCCGGTCTTTGCGGGACAGGTCGAAGACGAGGATGTGGTCCCCCCTGCTCATCGCCAGGCGCTTTTGGTCGGAGGAAAGGGCGATTGCCAGGACGGGATGATAGGTCGCCGGCAGAGGTCGCAGTGGGATGGGACGGGTGGTGGATGACACGAGCTTCGGGGCGGTCAGAACGGCCTCGTCCCAAATGGCCCCGGCGTCGATCCAGGACTTGAGGAGGGCAATCTCGTCGGGGGTGAGTTGGCCCTTGGGGGGCATGTGGGGGTCGGCATCGTCGGCCAGGGCGGCGATCATGTGACTTTGGGCGCTTTTGCCGGCGATCAGCGCCGGGCCGTTCTCGCCGCCCTTGAGGGCCCCGGCCCGGGAGATCAGGACGAGCTTGCCCTTGCGTTTTTCGGGGTTGTGGCAGGCGAGGCAGTTCTCGCGCAGGAGGGTCATGGCTCGGGCGACGCGCGGATCGTCGGGGCGTGTGGTGGCGAGAGGAGGCTCCTCGCCCATCGCCGTCGTACCGACGATCAATAGCACGACCGTCGCCCGCCAGATCGCTCCAACTCGCCTCTGCCGCATCGCTTGTAGTACGCTTGTGCCGCGGATGCGTGGAACGCCCGGACGGCAAGCTCAGCCGAATTTATCAATTTGGCGAGAACAACGACGCCCCCTCGAGCGATTATACTAAGGCGAAATGGCCCCACGTCCCCACGCTCACCCCCGATCCCTCCAAGTCCTGTGGGCGACCGCGCTTATTCCGGTCTTGCTCGCAGCTCTGAGCGCCCGCGCCGCCTCCCCGCCGTCCACCTCCGCCGCGGACCGATTCCGTAAGGACATTCAGCCCCTTCTATCGAAATACTGCTACGACTGCCACGGCGAGGGGGCGCACAAGGGAAAGGTTTCGCTCGATGAATTCGCTTCCGATGGGGCGATGCTGGCCGACCACGACCTGTGGTGGAAGGTGATGAAGAACGTTCGAGCCGGCATCATGCCGCCGCAGAAAAAGCCTCATCCCAACGACGCCGAGAAAGAGCGCCTCGCCGAATGGATCAAGTACGGGGCGTTCGGCATCGATCCGAAGAATCCGGATCCGGGGCGGGTAACGATCCATCGCCTCAACCGGTTCGAGTATCGCAACACGATCCGCGACCTGATGGGGTTCGATTACAACACCACTGAGGAGTTCCCCCCGGATGACACCGGTTACGGCTTCGATACGATCGCGGACGTGCTGAGCGTCTCCCCCCTGCTGCTCGAGAAGTACATGCAGGCCGCGGAGACGATCGTGACCAACGCGGTGCCGACGGTACCTAAAGTCGTGGGAGAGACGACGCTGGTCGGCAAGGAGTTCAAGAACGCCCAAGGCGCCGCCGGCCCGGACCGGCTGACCTTTTATAAAGAAGCCGTCCTGTCGTCGTCGTTCAAAGCCCCGCAGCCGGGCAGCTACCGCCTCTCGCTCAACCTGATCGTCCGCGGGGATTTCGATTTCGATCCGGGCCGCTGCAAGTTCGTGCTCAAGCTCGATGGTCAGGAGAAGTGGCACGAGGAATTCGGCTGGGAGGACGGCAAGCGGCACCGGATCGACCTGGCGCAGGATTGGCAGCCGGGCGAGCACAAGCTGACGCTCGAGCTTCATCCGCTGACACCGGTGGAGAAGAAAAAGACAGCCGTGGACATGCAGATCCAGTCGGTCCGGATCGAAGGGCCGCTGGCAGAGAAGTTCTGGACGGCGCCGAAGAATTATCACCGGTTTTTCCCCAGGGAAGAGCCCCCGACGGCCGAAGCGGCGCGGCGACAATACGCGCGCGAGGTCCTGGCGGCATTTGCCAAAAAAGCCTTCCGGCGCCCCGTCGAATCGCACACGATCGATCGCCTGGTGACGATGGCGGAGTCGATTTACACGCAGCCTGGCAAGCGGTTCGAACAGGGGATCGCGCAGGCGATGGTCGCGGTGCTGTCGTCGCCGCGGTTCCTCTTCCGCATCGAGGGGAACTCGGCGGGGGAGGCGGGCCGGGCCTTTTCGCCCGTGGATGAATACGCCTTGGCCTCGCGGTTGTCCTACTTCCTCTGGTCGACGATGCCGGACGACGAGTTGTTCGGCCTGGCGGAGCGGGGCGAGTTACGGAAGAACCTCCAGGCGCAGGTGAAGCGGCTGCTGGCCGACCCCCGGTCGCGCGCGTTCGTGGACAATTTCACCGGGCAGTGGCTTCAGGCGCGGGATGTCGAGGGGATCTCGATCGACGCCCGGCTGGTGCTGGCGCGCGACAACGGACAGGAACGGGAGCGACAAAAGGAGCTCGAAGAGTTCCGCACCAAGCTCGCCAAGCTCCAGGCCGAACGGGATGCCGCCATCGCGCGCGGCGAGAAGCCCAAGCCGATCGATTTTCGGAGCCTCCGCCGACCGCGCGCCTTCGCCAACCCGCCGGTGGAATTGGACGGCGCGTTGCGCAAAGCCATGGAACAGGAGCCCGCGCTCCTCTTCTCCGGCATCGTCCACGAGGACGGCAACCTCGCCGAACTGCTCGATTGCGACTACACCTACCTCAACGAGCGGCTCGCCAAGCACTACGGCATTCCGGGCGTCAAGGGCGCGGAGATGCGGAAGGTCACCCTGCCGAAGGACAGCCCGCGTGGCGGTCTGTTGACGATGGGATCGACCCTGGTCGTCACGTCGAACCCGACGCGAACGTCACCCGTCAAGCGGGGGCAGTTCATCCTCGATAACATCCTGGGCATGCCCCAGCCCCCGCCTCCCGCCGACATCCCGCCCCTGGAGGCGTCCGAGAAGCCCGTGAACGGCCACGAGCCCACCGTCCGCGAGACGCTCGAAATCCACCGCGATCAGCCGCTGTGCCAGTCGTGCCACTCGCGGATGGACCCCCTGGGGATCTCGCTGGAAAATTTCAACCCGATGGGCATGTGGCGGGAGAAGGAACGCGGGCAGGCGATCGACGCCACGGGCCGGCTCATCACCGGCGAGTCCTTCCACGACGTGCGCGACCTGAAGAAGATCCTCAAGGCCAATCACCTGACCGAGTTTTATCGGTGCCTGACGGAAAAACTGCTGACCTATGCCCTGGGCCGTGGGTTGGACTATTATGATGTCGAGACGGTCGATCGGATTGTCGAACAATTGCAGCGTGACAACGGGCGGTTCTCGACGTTGCTATATGGAATAGTGGAATCGGCCCCGTTCCAGGAAAGGCGGAACCGAGCCGCGGGCCCCGCCACCCGCCCGGTTACGCCACAACGAGCGCAAGCCCAAGTACAGCCATGAACGCAAATCCCACCGATCAGGATCGAGCAGCCCAGCGACATCGGAACCTCACGCGACGTCGGTTTTTGCGCGGGGTGGGCGCGTGCGTCGCGCTGCCGGCCTTTGAATCGTTGCTGAGGCCCTCTTTGGCCGCCGCCGCCGCGCCCGCCGCCACTTCCATGGGCACGACGGCCACCGGGGCGCCACTGCGCATGGCATTCGTCTACTTCCCCAACGGCGCCATTCAGCCGAACTAGTGGCCCACCGGAGAGGGCACCGCGTTCAAGCTCGCCGCCACGATGAAGCCGCTCGAACGGGTCAAGCCGTTCCTTCAGGTTCTGGGCGGCATGGACCAGAAGAACGCCACCCCCGGCCCCGACGGCGCCGGCGACCACGCGCGCGCCAGCGGAACCTTCCTTACCGGCGTGCGCGTCAAGAAGACCGCGGGGGCAGACATCCACGCCGGCGTCTCCATCGACCAGGTGGTCGCCAAACACATCGGCCACCTCACGCGCTTCCCCTCGCTCGAGCTGACCTGCGACAACGTCCGCAAGTCCGGCAACTGCGACTCCGGATACTCGTGCGCCTATCAGTACAAC
>DATBFY010000340.1:0-3051 GCA_036558265.1 Tepidisphaeraceae bacterium
CGGAGCCGTTCATCCCCTTCAAGTCCAGTCTCTTCTGCGACCGCGCCGTCGCCGGCGGGTGGAACCGCACCGATGAGCCGATCAAGCCCTACACCACGTGCGAGACGATGAACAGCGGCTGGTGCTGGCAGATCGAGCACATCGGCCGCATTAACCGCGGCTACGTCTACGCTTCCGATTTCATCTCCGATGATGACGCGCGGACCGAGTTCCTCGCCAGGAACCCCAAGGTCCAGAACACGCGGGTCGTGAAATTCGTCTCCGGCCGCTACCAGCGCTGCTGGGTTAAGAACGTCGTCGCGATCGGCAACGCCAGCGGGTTCGTCGAGCCCCTCGAGGCCACCGCCCTGGGCGTGATCGCCATGCAGGCGCGGGTGCTGACCGAGAGCCTGATGGACGCCGACCGCCGACCCCGCCCCAGCCAGGCCGTCAACCTCAACGATTTCAACGCCCGCAACTGGGACAGCATCCGCGGCTTCATCGCCACGCACTACAAGTTCAACACGCGCCTGGACACCCCCTTCTGGCAGGCCTGCCGCGCCGACACCGAGCTGGGCCGCGGCGCGCCGATCGTCCAGTACTACCAGGAGAACGGCCCCACCGCCCTCTGGGAGCCCACCCTCTTCGACGATTTCGACCAGTTCAAGATGGGCGGCTACTCGTCGATGCTCGTCGGCATGCGCGTCCCCTACGAGCGCACCTACACGCCCGGCGACGCCGAGCGGCAAAACTGGCAAGCCAAGCGCCAGATGTTCAAGGAAGCCGCCCTGCGCGCCATGAGCGTCCGCGAAGCCCTGGACATCATCGCCTCGCCGCGCTGGAAGTGGCTGTGAACGTCATCCCGCCCGCGCGCCCGAACTCTCGTCAACCTGCTCGATGCGTTCGATCAACCGGAGCGCGACCACGTCGTAATCACCGATCGCAGCGGTGTGCGGCGCCAGTCGATGGACGATCAGGACGGTGTTCTGCCGGACGAAGGCCGAGTTCGGGTGCTCGATCTCGATCGTCTTGCCGCTGGAAAGGTGAAGCCGCAACGGCATGAACGGCTCGCGCTCGATCTCCGGCCTCAGGTCTTCGCTGGTCATACCCGTATTAGTGTAATCGCGCACGGCCCGAAAAGGTCACCCCAAACTGATTTGACCCCAACCAGCTTAGTGTATACGTTACACTAATCGAGGAGCTTCCCCATGTCCACGCTCGCCAGCCTTTACCGCCACTCGCTCGCACTGCTCACCGACCTCTATCAGCTCACCATGGCCTACGGCTATTGGAAGCTCGGACGCGCCGACGATCAGGCCGTCTTCCAGCTCTACTTCCGCAGGAACCCCTTCGGCGGCGGCTACGCGATCGCCGCCGGACTCGGCTACGTCATCGATTTCCTCAACTCCTTCCGCTTCGACCCCGCCGACCTCGACTACCTGCGCACGCTCACCGGCAACGACGGCCGGCCCCTCTTCGACGGCGGCTTCCTCGATTACCTCGCGGCCCTGCGCTTCACCTGCGATGTTGACGCGATCCCCGAGGGCACCGTCGTCTTCCCCAACGAGCCGGTCGTCCGCGTCACCGGGCCGATCCTCCAGGCCCAGATCCTCGAGACGCCCCTCCTCAACCTGATCAACTTCCAGACGCTGATCGCCACCAAGGCCGCGCGCGTCTGCCAGGCGGCACAGGGACAGACCGTCATCGAGTTCGGCCTCCGCCGCGCCCAGGGCATCGACGGCGGCCTGAGCGCCAGCCGCGCCGCCTACGTCGGGGGCGTCCACGCGACCAGCAACGTCCTGGCGGGCAGGCTCTTCGACATCCCCGTCAAGGGCACCCACGCCCATAGCTGGGTCATGGCCTTCGACACCGAGATGCAGGCCTTCGACGCCTACGCGAACGCCATGCCCAACAACTGCGTCTTCCTCGTGGACACCTACGACTCGCTCGACGGCGCCCGCCGCGCCGTCGAGGTCGGCCGCCGCCTCCGCAAGGCCGGGCACGAGATGGCCGGCATCCGCCTGGACAGCGGCGACCTCGCCTGGCTCAGCATCGAGGCCCGCAAGATCCTCGACGAGGGCGGCTTCCCCAACGCGAAGATCCTCGCCAGCAACGACCTCGACGAGAACATCATCGCCAGTCTCCGCGACCAGGGCGCGCGCATCGACCTCTGGGGCGTGGGAACCCGGCTCGCCACCGCCTACGACCAGCCCGCCCTGGGCGGTATCTACAAGCTCGCCGCGCTCCGCAATCGCGACGGCAAGTGGGAGTACAAGGTCAAGCTCAGCGAACAGGCCGCAAAGGTCAGCACGCCGGGCGTCCTGCAGGTCCGCCGCTATTACCGCGCCGACGGCGAGGCCATGGCCGACATGATCTACAACGACCCCTTCCCCGTGCCCGCCGAGCCCATGATCGTCGACCCCTTCGACTTCTCGCGACGCAAGCGCATCCCCGCCGGCACGCGCAGCGAGGAACTCCTCGCCCCCATCTTCCGCGGCGGGCGCTGCGCCTACGACGTGCCCCCGCTGGCGGCGTCGCGCCAGCGCACCGGCGAGCAACTCGCGCAATTCCACGCGGGCGTCAAGCGCTTCGTCAACCCGCACCAGTACCCCGTCGGCCTCGAGCGCTCCCTCCACGACCTCAAGACCCGCCTCGTGCTCGAGGCGCGCGGCGTCGCCAACGAAAACGAATCCTGGCGCACCACCGGCGCAGGCGTCGCGACGACCTGACCGTTCAACAGGCGGCACCGTGGCACGGGCGTCCCGCCCGTGTCTTCCTCTCCCGCGGGCGGCCATCGACATTCATCGCCAAACCTGCGTATCGCCCGTGGGAGAGGGTTGGGGGGGTTGGGGTGAGGGCAGTGTCGGACGCGAAGTGGCATCCGATGTGCCCCCCACTTAACCCACCCCGATCCCCTCCCAAACGCCGATCACGCTCCGGTTCCCAACCGCCCGGGGCCCCCTCGTGGCCAACGGCGTTGAAGCATTCTGCCAGACAAGAATCACGGCGAACCAAACCCCCCTCCCGGCAAAATGCGCAAACGCCGCCCGTGGCAGGAGCGTCAGCACATCT
>DATBFY010000341.1:0-19058 GCA_036558265.1 Tepidisphaeraceae bacterium
TCCACGTAGACCCAGGGAACCCGGTTGCGACCGATCCGGCAAACCAGGTCTTTCTCCGACCTGGCCTCGGTGATCTCCTTACGGAAATCCGCCGGGATCAAAATGCGGTTCTTCTCGTCCAATAGGGCGTCATGCTCGCCCGACAAGAACAATGGCCGGTATCGACTACTCGGGTTGTTCTCCATCGGTCATCACTTGCCTCGGCGAGTTTTCGTCTGGGCCAGTGCCCCACTTTCTACCACGGTGAAATTTCGAGGCAAGCAGGAACTGACGCGTTCGCCAATATTTTTAACGTGTCCCTGCTTCCGGGGCCGAAAACCGTCAATTTGGGTTGAATCCGCCGAGCTCTGTGAGTGAACAAACCTTCCCAAACTGAACAAGCAGTGGAAAAGCTGTCGCGACGCGGTCAATCTGGGCGCTTCATTTGTTGATAACCTGTCGTGAAAAGCGAGGGAGGAAAGTGGAGGGAAATCCAAGGCAATCAGGACACTGCAGGGCCGCTCCGACGCCTCGCCCAGCGCACCCCGCATGCCAGCGCCCCCGAAAGCACCGCAGCACCCACGAATTCCCAGGTCGGCCCAGATACCTCATTGGTCTCCAGCAGCGCCAGGCCGGCCATGATCGGGCCGAGGAGCGCGTGGCGATGCCACTCGAACGTCTGCGCAGCGCCGCCGAACTCGCGGTTGAGGTACGCCACGACCACGCCGCCCAGCGCCAGCAGCAGCGCCGCGGCCACCCCGTAGAGTCGCGCGCGGGTGGTCCGCAGCACCCACGACCACATCGCCAGCGCGACCAGCCAGGCGCAGACCAGGACGCAGAACGCGATCAACCGTCGATCCCTGGTCTCCGCCGCCAGCGCGGCCGCGAACAGCGCCATCAGCGGCGCCGATGCGATCACCAGGATGGTGCTTGCAAGTCCCCGAAAGAGGATCGGGAACAGCATCGCCGACGCGACCGTCTGCACGACCAGCATCTCGTGCATCGCCAGACGTTCGGCCGGCATCGGGAACCGCGCCGAGAACGACACGCGCAGTGCGGCCGCCAGGAGGGCAAGCATTTGGACCGCGAGCCATGCAAACACCGGCCAGAACGTCGGCGCGGTGGGATCTCGATGATTTGATTGCAGGGGCAGGGGCGATGAAGCGGGGGAGGCGGACATTCGCGAACCTGCTACGAGCCGGTGTTGGCCTGGTCGCCTTGCGCGTCGGCGCTGGGGTAGGTCACGCGGTCGAACCGCAGGTCGATGGCGCTGTGGTGGGCATCGACCCGGCCGAACTGCTGCATGATCTTGCTCATGTACTCGAGTTTCTGCGCCGGTGCGACCTCGACGAAATAGTCCTTGGCATTGATCGGGCGACCCCAGCGCACCTGCGTCTGATAGCGGGTGATCAGCACGAGCTGGGCCTCGCGGGCATCCACGCGCCCGCCGAAATTCGCCACGTCGATTCGCTCGACCTCGTCGGCATAGGTCTTGCCGTGGAGCAGTTTAACCATGTCGATGCCGGACGCGAGGTCCGCGCCCTGCCATTTCTGACCCGACTCGGGCGGGGGCTGCATGACCCCTTCGATGATCCGCAGGCTGACGTGGTCGCCGTCGTACATGACCTTGCGCAGGTCGCCGGCGGTGTACTGCTCGGGGAGGAGGATGCCGTCGCCGTCGATGAGCCAGTAATACGCCTCCCAGCGCACCAGGGCGACGGGGGCGCGGAACTCGCAATCGACCTCCAGGACGTCGCCGGGCGCGGCGTCGTACGTCCGCCGCACGCTCTTGACCGACCGCACCCACGGGGCGCTGTCGGGGTGATTGCGGAGCAGGGACGCCGTGTTGACCAGCAGTCCGTGATCGAAGACCGAATGCGCCACGTCCGGCGCCGCGACGCGAAGGATCTTGTTCGCCAGGGAGTCGCTCATCCATGCCGGGCGCTCCTTGAGGACGACGCGGGGCGGGACGGGCCGGAACGTGATGTCCTTCACCACGTGATCGCGCGCGCGCAAATATCCGTAGACGCACAGGCCGACGAACGTGAGGAGAACGACGGACTTGAGGAACGATCGTACCGGGTGGCGCTCGACGACGGGGCCATCCCCGTCTTTCCTGGAGGCTCGTCTGGATTCGGCGGTGGCGGTAGTGTGTTTCTTCTTCGCTTCCTTGGGCATGGCTCGTCCTTCTTATCGGACGTCGGGAGGGTGGGGCTGCACACGACGGCGCAGGGCGGGCGTGTGCGCCTCACTTACGGAGGATCGGACGACGGGCGTGGAAATCTTGAATGGAGCGGCGCGGGGGTGTTAGACTCTTGTCCAATTGGATGGCGTTGGGGTTTTCCAGATTTGCGTGGCGAGGTGCGAAATGATGGGGAAGTCGGATTGGGTCGTCTGCGCGGTCGCCTGCTGGTTGCTCGTCTGGGGCGGGCAGTCGGTGGCGCAGCAAGCGCCCGAGGAGGTGCTTAAATCCAAAGGCCTGACGAAGGTGGGACAGGCGTACCTGCTCGACGGAGACGTCAAGCTGCCCGACGACCTGCGAAAGCTCCTGCACGCGAAGAAACTCGCCGACGACGATGCCGCCAAGCGCGCGGCGCTTCAGAAGGACATCGCGGCGACCAGGTCGTCGATCGCCGACATGGAAGCCCAGTACCGCGACCTGAACCAGCAGTTGCAGAAGAAACGCAAGAACGACGTCTACCATCGCAACCAGCTTGGCAGCCAGAGCAATGTCGTTGCGAGCAACCTGCGCGACGCCCAGCGTTACCTGGACGAGCGCCAGGCTGAGCTGAGCCGCATGACCGGCGAGCCGCACGAGACTTACGCCGGCGTCGTGCTGGACCTGGGCGAGCGGATGGACGCGACGGCCAAGCGTTACGAGGCGCTGGCGGCTGACGCGGAGGTGACCGGGGCGATCGCGCGGTTGAACACGGGCGCGGGGCCGAACTTCAAACTGGGACCGTCGAGTCAGTTCACGCGCGAGCTTGTGTTCGTACGAAACCAGCGCGGGCTGGTCAATACGGGGGTGGTGAAGTTCACGATGGAGCGCGGGGTGCCGCAGGTCACGGCGACGCTGAACGGGAGCGTGACGATGCCGAAGATCTTCGACTCGGGCGCGGCGATGGTGTCACTGAACGCCGACGTCGCCAGGCAACTGGGGATGGCGGCGGGGGCGAACGACCCGGTGATCAAGCTGGTGGCGGCCAACGGCGCGGTGACCGAGGCGCGGGTGATGACGCTCAAGAGCCTGCGGGTGGGGCAGTTCACGGTGACGGACGTGCCGTGCGCGATCAAGCCGATGAAAGGGACCGACTGCCTGCTGGGGGGCACGTTCCTGCGGAACTTCGTCTACCGGATGGACCTGGGCGCGGGCGAGATCCACATGACGCAGATCGGCGGGAAGGGCCAGGCGGCCGAGGACAAGGCGGCCGCCGCTTCGGGTGCGCCCGCGAGCACGCAACCGCCCACGGCGCCCGCCGCGGGGCCGGACGGGTTCGTGCCGCTCTTCAACGGCAAGGACCTGACCGGCTGGGTCTACGCGACCAAAGACAACGGCAGCCCGGCGAAGGACGGCCAGGGGTACCAGGTGAAGGACGGCGTGCTCTACTGCACGAAGGGCGACGGCGGGCGACTCTGCACGACCCGCGAGTTCGGCGACTTCATCCTGCGCTTCGACTTCAAGCTGACCGAGAGCGCCAACAACGGCATCGGCATCCGCATGCCGCTGCGGGGCGATCCGGCGTACGTGGCGATGGAGATCCAGATCCAGGACGACACGGGGAAGCAATACCAGCGCAAAGACGGTCGAAGCAAGCTTCGTCCGAACCAGTACCATGGCTCGATCTACGACGTGGTGCCGGCCAAGCAGGGGTCGCTCAAGCCGGTCGGACAGTGGAACAGCCAGGAGATCAAGGCCGAGGGGCGGCACGTGACGGTGCGCCTGAACGGGATGCAGATCCTCGACGCCGACCTGGACCAGGTGACGGATGATGCGGTGCTGAAGAAGCATCCGGGGCTGACGAACATCAAGGGTCACATCGGACTGCTGGGGCACGAATCGGCGGTGGAGTTCCGGAACGTGCGGATCCGGGAATTGTGAGGCGCGCGACACGCCCGGTTTGACTTGAGGTTGGACCGGAGGCGCTCAATAATCTCCGGTGGTCCAACCGGGAGTCGCAGATGTCGTGGATTGAAAACCGCTTTGAGGAGGGGTTGATCGTCACCAGCCTGGACTTTGCGATCAACTGGGGGCGTCGCAACTCGTTGTGGCCGATGACGTTCGGCCTGGCGTGCTGCGCGATCGAGATGATGGCGATCGGGGCGGCGCGGTTCGACCTGGACCGGTTCGGGGCCGGCGCCTTTCGCGCGACGCCGCGGCAGTCGGACCTGATGATCGTGGCGGGGACGGTGAACTACAAGATGGCCAGCCGGCTCAAGCGTTTGTATCACCAGATGGCCGAGCCCAAGTACGTGATCGCGATGGGCGCGTGTACGGTGGGGGGCGGGCCGTACTTCAAGTACGGGTACAACGTGGTGAAGGGCGTGGACCTGGTGGTGCCGGTGGACGTGTACGTGCCGGGCTGCCCGCCGCGGCCCGAGGCCCTGATGGAGGGGATCATGAGGCTGCAGGACAAGATCGCGCGCAAGACGATCGGTCGGCCGAAGGAGGCGCGGGTGGAGAGCGCGGAGGGAGTGTTGGCGGTGCCCGCGGGGGTTGCGACGGCGTGATGTCAAAGGCCAAAGTCAATCGGGGGGGTTAGTGGGTCAGGTTGATTTCTTCCGGCGAAAGTGTTCGCAGGCGATGGTGAGCAACGCAACGCCAGTCCATCCGGCGGGCGTGCCGATCCGCGCGGATGCGACATTTCGCCCCACTTAACACCGAAATGCCGCGCACACGTCTGCCTTTTACGCCGTGTTTCTGGTAGAACGAGGCCGGTCTCATGTCGGTGAACACTTCCGGCCCTGGTGGGGTATAGAGAGGCGACGTCGGGCAAATCACATGAATCGATCTGGTAAAGCAATTCTGGTTCTCGTTGTCGGCGTGGTGGCTTGCACGGTTGGCGCGGTCATGGCGCTGGCGGGCACGAACGCGGTCGAGGCGGGCAGTCGCGGGCCGGCTGCCCGCGCGCAAGTCCAGTTCAATCGAGACGTTCGGCCAATCCTGACCGAGAACTGTTTTGCCTGCCACGGACCCGATCCGGGGACCCGTAAGGCAGGCATGCGACTCGACCAGGCCGACGGCCTCTTCGGCCCGCGCAAAAAGGGCGGTCGTGCCGTCGTCAAGGGAGATCTCAAGTCGAGCCTGCTTTACCATCGGATCACGACGGACGACGAGGACGACATCATGCCGCCGCCCAAGTCCCACAAGGTCTTGACGGCGCAGCAGAAGGACATCATTCGCCGCTGGATCGAGCAGGGGGCGCCGTGGGAGGCCCACTGGTCGTTCATCGCGCCGGTCCGCCCGCCCTTGCCGGCCGTGAAGAACGCCGCCTGGGTGCGCAACCCGATCGATGCCTTCGTCCTTGCCAAGCTTGAAGAAAGGGGCCTTACGCCCGCCCCCGAGGCCGACCGCCGGGAACTGATTCGGCGACTCTCATTCGACCTGACCGGCCTGCCCCCCTCAGAAGAAGACGTTGAGGCCTTCGTCGAGGATCCCTCCTCCGATGCCTACGAGAAGGTCGTGGACCGCATGCTCGCCTCTCCCGCTTATGGCGAGAATCGAGCGCGGTACTGGCTCGACGCCGCGCGCTATGCCGATACCCACGGCCTGCACTTCGACAATTACGTCGAGGTGTGGCCCTACCGTGACTGAGTGATCAACGCCTTCAACGCCAACATGCCGTTCGATCGCTTCACGATCGAGCAACTTGCCGGCGACCTGTTGCCCAATCCCACCCTCGAGCAGCGGATCGCCACCGGCTTTGTCCGCTGCCAGATCACGACCAACGAGGGCGGCACGATCCCGGAAGAGAACCTGGTCTTCTACACGCGCGATCGCACCGAGACGGTCTCGCGCGTCTTTCTCGGCCTGACCGCCAACTGCGCGGTCTGTCACGACCACAAGTTTGACCCGCTCCCGCAGAAAGACTTTTATTCGATGTCCGCGTTCTTCAACAACCTGACGGTGAACGCGCTCGACGGGAACATCCAGAACTCGCCCCCGGTCGTCGTCGTGCCCACCAGGGCCGATCGCCCGCGCTGGAATGCGCTGACGGCCGAGCTGGGCGGCGTTCGCAAGCAAATGGACGACCGCCGCGTTGCTGCAAAGGGCGACTACGACAAGTGGCTCCCGACCGCCGACGCCAACGCGATCCGCGCCGGCATCCCCACGCGCGACCTGCGCCTGCACGCCCCACTGGACGACGGCCAGGGAACCAACGCGCGCGTCGCCGTCGATGGCCAGATCCGCGACGTGCCACTGCTGCCGGGCGTGAAGTGGCAGGCGGGGCACGTTGGCGAAAAGGCCATCCAGTCCACCGCCGGGCCCGCCCTCCAGATCGCCGACGTCGGCGATGTCGAAAAGGACCAGCCTTTCTCGGTCTCCATCTGGGCCAAGCTGCCCGGCCCGGTCAACGGCGCCCTGATGTCGCGCATGACCGAGAAGGACAGTTATCGCGGCTGGGACTTGTGGTTCCAGGGCGATCGCCTGGGCATGCACATCATCCACCACTGGGACGACGACGCGATCAAGGTCGTCTCCGCCAAGCCGATCGATCCGAAGAAGTGGCATCACTTCTGCGCCACCTACGACGGCTCGGGCAAGGCCAAGGGCGTCAAGCTCTACGTGGACGGCGAGCTGCAGCCCAATCAGGTCGAGCGGGATGGCCTCAAGAACTCGATCCGTACCAACGTGCCGTTCAAGGTCGGCCAGCGCGACAAGACCGAACCGATCAAGGGCTTGATGGCCCAGGACGTTCGTTTGTACGGGCGCGCGCTCGCCGCAGATGACGTGAAGCAACTGGGCGCGCTGGCGCGGGCCGGTTCGATCGTCGCCAGGGAGCCGGCGAAGCGGGCCGATCCTGAGAAGCGCGAGCTGTTCGACTGGTGGCTGGCGAGCAATGACAAGCCCTTCCGCGACCTGGCCGCCAACCGCGAGAAGCTCGAGCAGGAAGAAGCCGCCATCGACGGGCGCGGTGCAACCACCCTGGTCATGGAGGAGCGTCCCGGGCCCGCCAAGGCCTACGTTCTCTACCGCGGCGAATACGACAAGCGGCGCGACGAGGTGAGCGCGGCCACGCCCGCATCGCTGCCGGCGTTTCCCGCCGATGCGCCGCGCAACCGGCTGGGCTTTGCCAAATGGCTGCTGAGTCCCGAGCACCCGCTGACGGCGCGGGTGACGGTCAACCGTTACTGGCAGGAACTGTTCGGCACGGGCATCGTCAAGACGACCGAAGATTTCGGCATCATGGGCGAGATGCCCTCGCACCAGGAGTTGCTCGACTGGCTCGCCGTGGACTTCCGCGAGTCCGGCTGGGACGTCAAGCGCATGTTCAAGCTGATGGTGATGTCGGCGACCTATCGCCAGTCGGCGGCCACGACGCCGCAGAAGCTGGCGAAGGACCCGGAGAACCGGTTGCTGGCGCACGGTCCGCACTTCCGCCTCGACGGCGAGGAGATCCGCGACGCGGCGCTGGCCGCGTCCGGACTGCTCGTGCGCAAGATCGGCGGGGCCAGCGTCAAGCCCTACCAGCCGCCGGGCGTCTGGGAAGCCGTCGCGATGCTCGAGAGCAACACCCGCAACTACAAGCAGGACACCGGCGAGAACTTGTATCGCCGGAGCCTTTACACCTTCTGGAAGCGCGCCGCCCCCCCGGCGTCGATGGAGATCTTCAACGCGCCAAGCCGCGAGGTCTGCACCGTCCGCCGCGAGCGCACCGATACGCCCCTGCAGGCGCTGGTGACGCTCAACGACGTGCAGTTCGTCGAGGCCGCCCGCGTGCTGGCGCAGAACGCGATGAAGGCGAGCGGTGATTTCGACGCCCGTCTGGAATTCATGACCCGGCGCCTGATGTCGCGATCGATGCGCGCCGAGGAGGTCGCCGTCGCCAAGGGCGCATTCGACGACCTGATGACCTACTACCGCTCGCATCCGGAAGATGCGAAGAAGCTGCTGGCGGTCGGCGAGTCCAAGCGCGATGCGACCCTGGACGCCTCCGAGCACGCCGCGTGGACGATGCTCGCCAACCAGTTGCTGAATTTGGATGAAGTTTTGAACAAGTGATCACACGTGAGCGAGTGCCCCACCCCTGAAGGGGTGGGCCACCTCCGCGGGAGCGACCGATGACTCCTTTCGAAGAATACGTCCGTTACGAGACCCGCCGCCAGTTCCTCTCGCGCGGTAAGAACGCCGTTGGCCTGGCGGCGATGGCGTCGCTCATGGGCGCGACCCCGCGCCTGGTGCGCGCCGCCGGCAACGCCCAGGGCCTCGCCCCCTCGCCGCTCAGCAACCTCGGCCTCCGCGGCCTGCCTCATTTCGCTCCCAGGGCCAAACACATCATCTACCTGCACATGGTCGGCGGGCCCTCGCAGATCGACCTGTACGATCACAAGCCCCAGATGCAGGCGATGTTCGACAAGGACCTCCCCGAGTCGATCCGCATGGGCCAGCGCCTCACCACCATGACCAGCGGCCAGGCGCGCTTCCCGGTCGCCCCGTCCGCGTACAAGTTCAAGCAGCACGGCAAGAGCGGCATGTGGGTTTCCGAGCTGATGCCCCACACCGCACAGATGGTCGATGACCTGTGCTTCATCCGCTCGATGCACACCGAGGCGATCAACCACGAGCCGGCCATCTGCTTCATGCAGACGGGCAACCAGATCACCGGCCGTCCCTGCATCGGCGCGTGGATGAGCTACGGCCTGGGCGCGTTCAACACCAGCCTCCCCACGTTCGTCGTCCTGGTCGCCCGCCCGAGCAACCAGGAACAGATGCAGGCGATCAGCGCGCGCCTCTGGAGCAGCGGCTACCTGCCGGGCGAGCACGCGGGCGTGGCCCTGCGCAGCAGCGGTGACCCGATCCTGTACATCAACAACCCGCCGGGCGTGCCGATGAACGTCCGCCAGCGCGGGCTCGCGGCCCTCAAACGCCTCAACGAGATGAATTATGACCTCGTCGGCGACCCCGAGACCCACACCCGCATCTCCCAGTACGAGCTGGCCTTCCGCATGCAGGCCAGCGTCCCCGAATTGACCGACGTCTCGGGCGAGCCCGAATCCACCTACAAGCTCTACGGCGAACAGGCGAAGAAGCCCGGAACATTTGCCGCGACCGCGCTGCTGGCCCGCCGCATGATCGAGCGCGGCGTCCGCTTCGTTCAGGTTTACCACAACAACTGGGACACGCACGCGAACGTCACCGGACGACTCCCGAGCCAGTGCAAAGACGTCGATCAGGCCTGCTACGGGCTCGTTCAGGACTTGAAACAGCGAGGGATGCTCGACGACACGCTGGTCATCTGGGGCGGGGAGTTCGGACGGACCATCTACTCCCAGGGCGGGCTCACGAAGGACAACTACGGCCGCGACCACCACCCCCGCTGCTTCACGATGTGGATGGCCGGTGGCGGCTCGCGCCCCGGCACGATCTACGGCACGACGGACGATTTCTCGTACAACATCGTTGAGAACCCCGTGCACGTGCACGAGTTCCACGCGACGGTGCTGCGCCTCCTGGGCATCGACCACGAGCGCTTCACGTACAAGTTCCAGGGCCTGGATCAGCGGTTGACGGGCGTGGAACCGGCCAAGGTCGTTGAAGGCCTGATCGCCTGACTCCCGCCACAGCGCAACGAAGACGGGGCAAAGAAGACGGGCGACCCGGATCGGGTCGCCCGTTTCACGTGCGGCTGAGAGGAGTCGAACCTCCACACCTTGTGGGTACAAGAACCTGAATCTTGCGCGTCTGCCAATTCCGCCACAGCCGCGTGGCAAGGCAATTGAGGCGTCGGATTCTAAGACGCTGGGGCAGAGTGTCAAGTTCACCGCGGCGCCACACCGCTATCCGTCCACGGATTCACCCCGGCGGGAGTCGGACGTCTGCCTGAGGTCGAATGGACGGGGCCGCCTGGGCAATGGGGTCGCTCAGCCGGCCGGAAGTCGCGGCCCTGGAACTTGTCGTCAACGGACACGGAGACACGGAGGCGAGGGTGTTAAGCTCGGTAGCTTGCGCGTGATTTTTTTCCGGGATGGGGAGTTGCGGGGAGTTTTGGGGAGTCGGCGTCTCTGGAGTTCATGCGATTTAGCATGTATTGATTGAAGACACGATTAAGCATGAACTGGCGAACTGCGGGAATAAACACGATCCGGGGGCGGGGCGAAAACCGGAAGTGGTGTTGTTCAATGGGGTTGTGATGATTCGGGCTTGGAAAAACCGGCCCCCAAGCGGCCCCCTGAGCGACGTTTTGTGGCCCGGGGATCGCCCCCCGGTGGCCCTGCCCTGGCCCTGGGGTGCGCTTCTGCCGCCCCTCCGGGGGCTGATCGTTGGTTGCATTTAATACCCACGGCTTACGCCGTGGGCTATGTTCTTTCGCCGCTCCGCGGCTCTCGGGTATTCGGTTGTCAAGGAGCGTGGTGCGGTGGGCGGAGCCCACCCTACAAGAAGGCGCGGTGTTGCGCGCCGGTGACGCGCGGGGCGCCATCAAGATTGCCGAAGTTGGGGATTTGCTGGGGTTTTGGCGCGAAACATTTTTTATTTTTCGGGTGGAGGGGGTTGCGCCGCGCGCGTTATGGATGCGCAACAAGATTGCGGAATGTTGCGCGCAGCGGGTCGTGATCGGCGCGCCGGTCGGCCGCCGTCAGCCGTAGAACACGAAATCGGATCCGAGCAACATTGCGCGGAACGAATCGGCGATGTCACGTTGTCGACCGCTGCCCTCCGCGACGAACACGACGCCGTTCCCTTGCGAGGCGTTGAACGCGAGATAGCCCTTGGTCATCTCTACGGGTGATCGGAACTCGCAGGCTTCCCCGAACGGAAACAGGCGGAGGTCTGGCGGATGTCCGAACAGCTTAGGCTGCGCACGGATCAACTTCAGCGCATCGTGGCCGGCCATGTCGTGTTCGTCCGCCAGTTTCATTAGGAGCAGATGATGCCATTGGACTTCGACGCCGTCCTTGAAATAGACGCGGTAGTGGCCGTCGAAGCCGCCTTCGCACCATTCGCCGATCATTTCCAGAAAGTCGCTCGGAAGCAGATAGCCCGTGGCGTTCTGGAACTCCGTGATCTGGCGGTCGCGGTCCGTGTAGATGCGGCCGTATTTGAACTTGATGCCGGCGCCAGGATCGAACGGTGTGATGGTGAAATCTTCGTCGTACATGAGGTCCTCATATTCTTATAGCGTGACCAACGTTCAGGGGGGAGGGCGCGCGACCCGCTCCGACCGAGCGTAGGTTGAAGGCCGCGCGGCCGATAACCCTCGCGAGGCGGATTTCCGGTATACTCTTGCATCATGAGCGTCGCCAAGGCCGTCAAGCGATACACGCCGCGGGAGTACTACGCCCTCGAACGCGAGGCGCAGTACAAGAGCGACTACTACGACGGCGAGATCTTTGCGATGTCCGGAGGAACAGGGCGGGGCAGCCTGATTGCCGCCAACCTGGTCGGTGAACTGCACAGGGCTCTGAAGGGCAAACCCTTGGCGGCGTACGATGCGAACCTGCGCGTGAAAATCAGTGCAACCGGCCTGCGCACTTACCCGGACGTGAGCGTTTACTGCGGCCCCATCGAATACGATCCCGAAGATCCGGACGAAACGACGGGCCTCAATCCCACCATCCTTGTCGAGATGCTTTCCAAATCTACGGAAGCATACGATCGGGGCTTCAAGGCCGAGAATTACCGGCAGATCGATTCGCTGCGCGCCTACGTGCTGGTTGCGCAGAATTCTCCGCACGTCGAGGTTTATGCGCGTCAGGGGAATGGACCCTGGTCGTTGAATGAAGCGCGCGGGATCGAGAAGACCGTGGCCATTCACCCTATCAACGTGCAACTTAGCCTGGCCGACATCTACGACCGCGTTACGTTTCCCTCGTCGCCTCTATCAACATCCGACGAGCCTTAGCCGGACCCAACCCGATCAGCAACATTGCCACTCGATCGCCCACTCGTCGCGCCGCCCGGCGACGGTGCCTCGCCCGAAATACCCGACACCGCTATCACCCCACATCCAGTTGCCTTTCTCGGTGGTGTCGATTTGAAAGACGTACTCGGGAGAGATCGGGTGCTTTTGCCCCGGCGCCCAATAGATCTCGGATTGGACCAGCGTCGGCCAGCCGCCGAGTTTGAAACCAGGGACGTTGGGGAACAGATCGTAATACTTGTCGTCCGCCTCAGGTGGAACGGCACAAGGAACGTCCTCCCATTCGGGATAGTCTTCCTCGACGACCTTCGGTCGCATGGGATATGGCTTGATCGGTGAACCCGTCTGAACGGGCGGGCGTGGAACCAGCGCATCGATGCTGCGATACGCTCTTAGGCACCAGTTCGTCCCATTCGGGTCATCCGTTGGCAGTTCGTCGGGGCCGATGAATATGGTGATGAACTCCAGGTCGTCGAGGCGAGGCGGGCGAAACGGCAACTCCGTGAGGTTGACCTGACACAGCGCGTGCATGGGCTTTCCGTCGGTGCATGGCCACGTCTCTCCCGGGAGGGCAAATCCTACCCGTCCGAACCAGGAGGAGGCGGCGGCGTTTTCAGGCGGGCGAAAGCCGCCGATCTCCAGGCAGATTGCGCGGCGCCGAATGGTCGAGCGG
This sequence comes from Tepidisphaeraceae bacterium, assembly GCA_036558265.1. Taxonomy (GTDB): domain Bacteria; phylum Planctomycetota; class Phycisphaerae; order Tepidisphaerales; family Tepidisphaeraceae; genus RYN-433. The sequence continues at coordinate 12,730 of DATBFY010000341.1, forward strand.
AATTGATCGAGTGCGGTGGACATAATCACGTTCCGGCGGGGAATGAACTGTCGCGCACATCCAAGGGACGCACGAACCTCATACGGCGTTGCCGAGCGATTGGGTGGCTTGCAATGCACGGTGTCGGCGATTCGTCAGGCCAGGATCGCGTTGACGAGGTTGCCGTGGACGTCGGTGAGGCGGAAGTCGCGGCCCTGGAACTTGTAGGTCAGGCGCTTGTGGTCGATGCCCAGGAGGTAGAGCATGGTGGCGTGCATGTCGTGGACGTGGACGACGTCCTCGACGGCGTTGTAGCCCAGGTCGTCGGTGGCGCCGTGGGTGATGCCGCCCTTGATGCCGCCGCCGGCCATGAAGATGCTGAAGGCCTTCTGGTGGTGGTCGCGTCCGTTGCCCTGGGCCATGGGGGTGCGGCCGAACTCGCCGCCCCAGACGATGAGGGTTTCGTCGAGCATGCCGCGGGCCTTCAAGTCGGTGATGAGGGCGGCGGTGGCCTGGTCGACCTCGGGGGCGATGAGCTTGATCTGGTCCTTGACCTGTCCGTGGTGGTCCCAGTCGCGGTGGTAGAGCTGGATGAAGCGGACGCCGCGCTCGGCGAGGCGGCGGGCGAGGAGGCAGTTGGAGGCGTAGGAACCGTCGCCGGGCTTGGCGCCGTAGAGGTCGAGGACGTGTTTGGGCTCATCGGCGACGTCCATCAGGCCGGGGACGCTGGCCTGCATCTTGAAGGCCATCTCGTACTGGGCGATGCGGGTGGCGATCTCCGGGTCGGCGGTGACGTCCTCTTCGAGGCGGTTGATCTTCTCGACGGCATCGATCACGTCGCGCTGCTTGTCCGTGGAGACGCCTTTGGGGGAGCTGATGTAGTAAACCGCGTCGCCCTTGGAGTTGAGGCGGATGCCGGCGAACTTGCTGGGCAGGAAACCGCTGGACCACTGGCGGGAGGCGATCGGCTGCTGCTGCCCGGCCTTGCCGGTGGAGGTGAGGACGACAAAGCCCGGGAGGTTGTCGCACTCTGCGCCCAGGCCGTACCAGACCCAGGAGCCCATCGAGGGGCGGCCGGAGATCGTGGTTCCGGTGTTCATGAAGGTGTGGGCGGGGTCGTGGTTGATGGCCTCGGTGACCATGGAGCGGACGATGCAGATCTCGTCGGCGACCTCGCCCAGGTGCGGGAAGACCTCGGCGATCTCCTGGCCGGACTTGCCGAACTTCTTGAAGCCCCATTGCGGGCCGAGACACTTGAGCTGAGCGTTGCCCTGGAGCTGGGCGATGGGCTGGCCTTTGGTGAAGGACTCGGGCATGGGCTGGCCGGACATCTCGGCGAGCTTGGGCTTGTGGTCGAAGGTTTCGAGGTGGGAGGGCCCGCCGGCCATGCAGAGGTGGATGACGCGCTTGGCCTTGGGGGCGAAGTGGCGGGGGGAGACGACGCCGGGATAGAGCGCGGACGATGGCGCGGCGGCGGCGCCGAAGGATTGCCGGTTGAGCAGGGACGCCAGGGCAGCCGCGCCGACGCCGTAGGCGCTGCGCGAGAGGAGGCTTCGGCGGGTCAGGCGTTGAACGAATTGTGGATCGAAAAGATTCATGAGTCGTATATTGCGATGAATTTAATTCCGCGTGATCGTCTCGTGCAGGTTGAGGATCGCCCGCGACACGCTGGTCCATGCGGCCAGTTCCACCGGGTCCATCTCCTTGGGATGCGTGGCGATGCCTTCGGCGAGCAGCGCTTCGGCCGATTTGCGGTCGGCGGTGTAATCGGCCTTGTGCTTGGCGTAGAGCTCGCCCAGGACGGCCGACTCCTGCGGCCTGGGGTCGCGGCCCAGGGCGAGGCGCCAGGCGTAGCGGATGCGCTGGGCGAGGTCGTCGCCGCCGTGGGAGAGGATGCGCTGGGCAAAGACGCGGGCGGCCTCGACGTAGGTGGGATCGTTAAGGAGCGTGAGCGCCTGCTGCGGCGTGTTGGAGCGGGCGCGCTCGCAGGTGCATTCCTCGCGGCTGGGCGCGTCGAAGTTCAAGAGCGAGGGCTGGAGGAAGCTGCGCTGCCAGTGCGTATAGAGGCCGCGGCGGTATTGCTGCTCACCCTTGTCGGCGACCCAGGTGCGCGTGGGGAAGTTGAGGAATTCCCAGTAACCGGCGGGCTGGTAGGGCTTGTCGGATTCACCGCCGATGCGATTGGAGAGCAGGCCGGCGATCGCCAGCGCGTTGTCGCGGACGAATTCGGCGTCGAGTCGGAAGCGCGCCTGGCGCCCGATCAGGCGATTGAACGGATCGACCTCCACGAGCTGCGGCGAGGCGTACGACGTCTGTCGATAGGCGCGACTGGTGACCAGCAGGCGGACCATGTGCTTGACGTCCCAGCCGCCGTCCTGGAATTCGCAGGCGAGCCAGTCGAGCAGCTCGGGATGGGTTGGCCACTCGCCCTGGGAGCCGAGGTCTTCCAGGCTCTTGGAGATGCCGGTGCCGAAGAAGAGCTTCCAGAGGCGATTGACCACGACGCGCGCGGTCAGGGGGTTGTCGCGCGAGACGATCCAGTGTGCGAGGTCCAGGCGGGTCAGCCGCTGCTTCGGATCGGACTTGGAGTCATGCGGCAAGAAGGCGGGGGTGGCCGGCTGGACGATCTCGCCCGAATCGGTGTTCCAGTTGCCGCGCGGGAGGATGCGGACGACGCGAGGCGGCTCGGCGACGGTGACCAGCGATCGCGGTAGCGTGGCGACGAACGCGTCGCGCTCGCGCTCGCGCTGTGCAAGCTCACCGCGGACGGGGTCGAGCAGGGGGGCGATTGTGCGGTAGTAGTTGGCGATCGTGGCCTTCTGCGCGTCCGTCCGCCTGGCGGGCTTGACTCCCAAGGCGATCGATACGTCTTTGGGGATGTCCTTCTCCGCCTTTACGGGGCGGGGTGCGGACGTGACCGACAACCGGAATTTGCCCAAGAGGTGTTTCGTACCGTGGTTCTGTCGGAGGATGAAGGTCAGCGTCGTGTCGTTGCCGTCGCCGAGGTCCGCCACGGTTTCGAAGACGGCATGTTCGTCGCGGCCGGCGGTGTTGCTCTTGTCGAGCACCGCCCAGCCCCAGTTGGCGCCCTTGGCGTCGCCATCAATCGCGGCGGCGGCGGTAAAGGCCTTGTAGGGATTCGCTTCGGCGAACGTTGTCTGCTCGATCGTGGCCGAGGCGTTCTGCAGCTTGACGGGCGCGGCGTCCACGGCGGCCTTACCGCGGGATTGAACGAGCAATTCGGTGAGGACGAAATTGCCGTTATCGGCGCGGCCGGGGCCGTTTTTGGGCAGCGACTTGTCGGCGAGGACGTCCAGGCGGATCGCCGTGATGCCCTTGAGATCGGTCCGTGCGGTGACGAAATAGGTGTCGGTGTCGGCGGGTTTGCCGGCGGCGAGAATCGAGCCGTCCCTGTTGATCTTCAGGGGCGTGCCCGAGGTTGCCGCAGCCTCGACGGGCGTCAGCGCCTTCCACTGGGCCGGCGGTTTGGTGGCCAGCGATTCCTCCCACTTCTGCCGCGCCGCGACGATCTGTGGCGTGTCCGTGTCGAGCTTCGTCCGGCTTTCCGCCACGCGCGCTTCGAGCTTCGCCAGTTCGACGGCCTGCTTCTCATCCGGCACGGGCATGCCGGGCTCGCGCCGGCCGACGGGCGCCTCGCGCACGTCGGCGAAGAACGCCTCCATCGAGTAAAAGTCCTTCGTCGTGAACGGGTCGAACTTGTGATCGTGGCACTCGCAGCAGCCCATCGTCGCGGCCATCCAGACACTGGCGATGTTGCGCACGCGGTCGGCCAGGTACTTGGCCGCGTACTCCTTCGGCTGGGCGCCGCCTTCCTCGGTCGTCTGAAGCAGGCGGTTGTAGCCTGATGCGACCTTCTGTTCGACCGTGGGGTTGGGCAGCAGGTCGCCAGCCAGTTGCTCGATCGTGAAGCGGTCGAACGGTTCGTTGCGGTTGAACGCGTTGATGACCCAGTCGCGATAGGGCGTGATGTCGCGCGGGTTGTCCGAGTGATAGCCGATCGTGTCGGCGAAGCGGACCAGGTCGAGCCAGTAGACGGCCATGCGCTCGCCGAAATGCGGGTTGGCGAGCAGGCGATCGACGAGTTTCTCGTACGCATCGGGGGATGGGTCATTCACGAACGCATCGACCTCTGCGGGCGTTGGCGGCAGGCCGAGCAGATCCAGATACAAACGCCGAACGAGCGTCGGGCGATCGGCTTCCTTCGAGAAGGACAGGCCGCGCTCGCGGAGCTTGGCGAGCAAAAATGCATCGACCGGGTTGACGGGGTTGGGCGCGTCCTTCACCTCGGGCACTGTCGCGCGTACCGGCGCGATGTAAGCCCAGTGGCCCTTGTACTGCGCCCCTTGTTCGATCCAACGCTTCAAGACCGCGATCTCGCGGTCGGTCAGGTGCTTGCCGGACTTGGGGTCGGGCATGCGGTCGTCGTCGTCGTCGGTCGTGATCCGCTTGTAGATCTCCGACCGCTCGGGATGGCCGGGCATGGCCGGCGTGCGCTTGCCCTCGATGGCGGTGAACAAGCCGTCCTTGGTGTCGAGGCGCAAGTCCGCCTTCCGCTTGCCCTTATCCGGCCCATGGCAGAAGAAGCAATTCTCCGAAAGGATCGGGCGGACGTCGCGGTTGAAATCGATCTTGTCGGGGACCGGATTCTTCCCCTGCTCGGCGGACGCAAGGAAGCTCACCGCAGAGACGCAGAGGACGCAGAGCAGACAAAGGCGCGGGCAGGACATTCGACGTGGGCTCCTTGCCGGGTAAATGGAGTCGTCATTTGATATTGTACGATGGACCGCTCGTTGATGGGCGACCCGAGGAAAATGGTTCCAGATTGGTCTGGTGCGATCGGCGCAAGCGCGTCATCCTGATTTATGAGAGAGTTTCAAACGACCGAAGGATCCTGCTCAAAGTGGACGCTTGCGACCCTCGAGGCCAGATCCTTCGTCGGTAGAACCTCCTCATAATCAGGATGACCGTGGTCCGGCATCGCAACTATCAGGGACAATGAAACACACTACTCTACTCCTCTGCGTCCTCTGTGTCTCTGCGGTGAACTTTACCGCCCGCGCGCTAGATGAACCCGACAAGCTCCCCTCTGGTCCGGGCCTGGCCGCCAGATACCCGGCCGATGCCGGCATCGCCAAGGATGCCGCCGTCTTCCTCGCCGACGATTTCGAGTCCGGCGACCTCAAGAAGTGGGACGACAAGAGCGGCACGATCGCGGTCGTCGGAGACGCCCCGCACGCCGGCTCAAAGTGCGTCACCGCGCCGATGGAAAAGGGCAAGAGCACCGGCGGCGAAGCGAAGAAATGGTTCGGGGCCGGCGCGGACCGCGTCTTCGCGCGCGTGTACGTCAAGTTCTCGGACGACTATCAATACTGCCATCATTTTTTGACGCTGCTCGCGACAGATCGGCGGAACCGCTGGTCCGCCTTCGGCAAGGCCGGCCTGAAGCCCGACGGCAAGACCTGGTTCTGCGCCGGCATGGAGCCGTGGTTCGCCTGGGGCAAGAATCCATCGCCTGGGGAGATCAATTTCTACAGCTATTACATGGACATGGAGATCGACCCCAAGATGAACAAGTACTGGGGCAACGGTTTCTTCCCGCCCGGCCCCGCCAAGGGCCGCGCGGGCAATGAGAAAACCCGCGTCATCCCCAAGCTCAACCAGTGGCAGTGCTGGGAGTTCATGGTGCAGGCCAACACGCCCGGCAAGGCCGACGGCCGACAGGCCATGTGGCTCGACGGCCAACTCATCGGCGATTTTTCGGGCATCCGCTGGCGCGATGATGCGGGGCTGAAGGTCAACTGCTTCTGGCTCCAGCATTACGGCTACGATTCGTCCGACCCGACGCGGGGCACGCATAAGGAGCACCAGGCGGTCTGGTTTGACGACGTGGTGATCGCCAGGGAATACGTGGGGCCGAGGATCGAACGATGAGGCGCTTCGTCAGCGATCCACGAAGCTTGAAAACTTCCCCGCCCGGATCGAAACTTCGCCCTCATGCCAACCGACTACAAGTTCTCCTTCGGCCCCTGGAACATCTCCGAAGGCGCGGATCCGTTCGGCCCCCCGGTCCGGCCGACCGTCGCCTGGTCGGACAAGCTCCCGGTCTTCAAGCGCCTCGGCTTCGACGCCGTCATGTTCCACGATGACGACATCGTCCCCCAGATCGAGGAAAAGCCCTGGCCGCAGATCCAGCGCGAGGCCGGCGAGATGAAAAAATCGCTGGACGGCGAAGGCCTGGTGACCGAGGTCACGGCCCCGCGCCTCTGGGAAGATCCCCGCACGATCGACGGCGCGTTCACGAGCAACGACCTGAAACAGCGCCAGTGGGC
>DATBFY010000342.1:0-2669 GCA_036558265.1 Tepidisphaeraceae bacterium
TTGCTGACACTACTCCGCGGAGTCGATCCAGCCGCCGGCGAGGACAGTGTCGCCGGAGTAGCAGACGACGGCCTGGCCGGGGGTGATGGCGCTTTGGGGGTGGTCGAAGGTGACCTTGAGCTCGTCGGGGCCGGTGATCTGGAGGGTGGCGGGTTGGGGTTGGTGGTTGTAGCGGATCTTGGCGGTGCAGGGGATGGGAGATGGCAGACCCTCAGACGGACCCTCACCCCTGCCCTCTCCCGGAGTACCGGGAGAGGGGGAAGCGGCTCGGACGGAGCCTCGCCCTCCCAGAGAGGGAGAGAGGACATTGATCTGGTGCGCGGTAAGGGTGCGCTTCATCAGGGCGTCCTTGTCACCTAAGACGACGCGGTTTTCACTCGGGTCGATATCGACGACGTAGATGGGGTAGCCGAAGGCGACGCCGACGCCTTTGCGCTGGCCGATGGTGAAGTGCTGGTGGCCTTCGTGCTTGCCGACGACCTGGCCGTCGGTGGTGACGAGCTGGCCGGGACGGACGGTGTCGGGGCTGCGGCGCTGGACCAGGCCGGCGTAGTCCTGGTTGGGGACGAAGCAGATCTCCTGGCTGTCGGGCTTGTTGAAGACGGGGAGCGCAAGCTCCTCGGCGATCCGGCGGACCTCGTGCTTTTCGAAGTGGCCGATGGGCAGGAGCGTGTGCTCGATGGTGGCGCGGGGCATGCCGAAGAGGACGTAGGACTGGTCCTTGCGGTGGTCGAGGCCGCGCATGAGGCACTTGTGGCCGGTGGCGGGATCGGCGCCGATGCGGGCGTAGTGGCCGGAGGCGACGTAGTCGGCGCCGATCGCCTGGGCGTATTTCGCCAGCTTGCCGAACTTGAGCCAGTCGTTGCAGCGGACGCAGGGGTTGGGGGTGCGGCCGGCGTTGTACTCGGCGACGAAGTAATCGATGACGCGGCCGAAGTCGTCCTGGAAGTTGAGGACGTAAAACGGGACGCCGAGCATGCCGGCGACACGGCGGGCGTCGGCGGCGTCGAGGACGGAGCAGCAGCCTTGTTTGTTTTTGCCGGAGGAGTCGCAGGTTTGCGCGTCCGTTCCGCTCGCTGAAGCGAGCCCTGCGTCGGCGTCGTGCGGTTCGACGCCGTTGGGGGTGCCCAGGCGCATGAAGACGCCGATGACGTCGTAGCCCTCGCGCAGGAGGAGTGCGGCGGCGACGGAGCTATCGACTCCGCCGCTCATGGCGACGACGACCTTTTTGCGAATGTTGGACATCGCGTATTCGCGGACATTACAGGACCCATCGGGGGGTAAGGCAAGTGTCCGCAGTTACAACGTATACGCGGTGCGACGGGTTCAATGACAGAGCGCGAAGCGGGCAAGCCGCGGTGTCGGAAGTACAAAATGCCCAGTTTATCGGGTGCGTGGATGATGAGGGAGTGATGGCGCGGGGGGGACGTTCAGTCGAGCGTGGGAGTCGCCGACGTTGCTCATGGAGAGGCCATGAGCGGGCTGAACGCGATATTTTCGACGGCGCTGTCGGGGTTGAACGCGGCGGGCGTCGTGCTTGATACGACGGCGTCGAACGTCGCGAACCTGGATTCGCGCGGGTACAAGGCGGCGCGGGCGAACCTGGCAGAAGCGCCGCGCGGGGGCGTGGAAGTAAGCTCGGTCACGCGCGATCCGTCGCCGGGGGTGCTCGATGACCAGGGAGAGGAATTGTCGAACGTGGACCTGGCGAGCGAAATGGTTCACCTGCGCGAAGGGGCTGTGTTGTACCGGGCGAACGCGGTGGTGGTACGGGTGGCGGATCAGATGACGGGGACGCTGCTGGATATGTTTGACACGGATCGTGGACGTCGGCAGTAGAAGGGTTTCAAAGATTCGAAAGACCCTCACCTCAACCCTCTCGTGCGAGTACCGGGAGATGGAGAAGAGGCTCGGACGGAGCCTCGCCCACCCGAGTGCCGCGAGAGTGAGTGAAGACGGGGGATTCACCGATGTTTGTGTTACACGTCTGATCCGATAGATTTCGGTCCATGTCCCGGGTTGAACCAGGCCAATGGGGCGCGCGGGTGCGCGTGTTGGCCAACCGATTATTTTCGCGGATGGGGATGGGGGAGGGCTCGTTCCTGCTGGTGGTGGCGGTGCTGATCGGCATCATCACGTCGGCGGCGGCGGTGGCGTTTCACGAGCTGATCCTGTGGATCCGCGGGATCCTGTACGAGCGGCTGGGGCCGCGGGTGGACCTGTACGGCAAGGGGATCGTCTTCCTGGTGATCCTGCCGGCGCTGGGGGGCTTGGCAGTCGGGTTGATCCTCCGATACGTCGTGCGGGCGCGGGAGGGGCACGGGATCGTGGACGTGCTGGAGATGGTCTTGCGCTCCAAGGGGAACATCCGGGCGGCGGTGGCGGTGGAGAAGATCGTCACGTCGGGGATCACGATCGGGTCGGGCGGGTCTGCGGGGGCCGAGGGGCCGATCGTACAGATCGGCGCCAGCATCGCGTCCGGGCTCGGGCAGCTCTTCCGGCTGACGCGGATCTCGATGCCGGTGCTGATCGGGTGCGGGAGCGCGGCGGGGATCAGCGCGATCTTCAACTCGCCGATCGGCGGGGTGCTGTTCACGCTGGAAGTGATCCTGCTCGATTTCTCCGTCCGCACCTTCACCCCCGTCGTCGTCGCCAGCGTCGTGGCGAAC
>DATBFY010000343.1:0-7260 GCA_036558265.1 Tepidisphaeraceae bacterium
CACCCGCGGCGGGGACCGCAAAGCCTGCGGCCAGTGGACAACCGCAGCAGCCCGGTTCGCTGCTCAAAGCCCCGCCCAGCGCCGGCGCGGGCGTCCGTCCGAGGCAGCAACCGCATGAGCAACAACCGCCCCCGACACCCAAACCGGATCTTCCACCCCAGGGGTCCAACAAGCTGCCGCGCCCGCAATCGGGCGGCCGGTCGCAATGACCTGAACAGGAGAGGCACGCGCGATGAGCTCGCAATGGTCTGAGGCAATCAAGGCTTCGCTGAAACGGCCCAACTTCCTGATCGTGCTGGCGGTGCTCTTCGCCGGCGCGGTGGGCATCAACGCCGCGACCAGCGCCATGCGCCTGCACTTCCGCAAGGAAGCGATGCAGTTGCGCGCCAAGGAGGGCCTCACCGCCGTCCCCGAGCAACTGGGAACCTGGGTCTGCGTGCGCGAGCCGCACACCGTCAACCCGGACCTGGCCCACGACCTCGGAACCGACGAATACGTCTTCCGCACCTACGTCGATACCGCCGCCACCACCGGCGGCACCGCGGGGAGCCCCCTGGTCGCGACCAGGTCCGACGTACTGGCTCTGGAAAAGCTCGGCGACAGCGAGCGCTGGGCCAAGCTCAACGATATCCGCAACAAGAACCCTAACGCCGTCATGAGCTTTGCCGTCACCTATTACACCGGCAAGGTGGACACCGTCCCGCACGTGCCCGATCGATGCTACGTGGCCGATGGTTATCAGCCGTCACTCTACGACGTGAAGAAGTGGACCCTGGGCGATTACACGCCAGGGGTCCCGAGGGTCGTCCCCATCCGGTTCATCGATTTCGAGGACCAGACGTCGCGCGGGGCGCAGAACCGCTGCGTGACCTATTTCTTCCACGCCAACGGCGCCTATGAGGACGACCCGCTAATGGTGCGATCGAAATTGCAGGACCTTCGCCAGCGGTACGGGTACTTCGCGAAAATAGAGGTCATGACGCTGCTGCCCAACCGGCCCGGCGCCACCGACCAGGACCCGCAGAAGGCGGGCGATCGCACCAAGGCGGCGGCTGCGATGCAGCGGTTCCTGACCGCCGCGTTGCCCGAGATCGAGAAGCTGTTGCCGGACTGGAACGCGCGGCCCAAATGAACGCGCCGCCGGTGGATTATGTCCGCCCACGCGTAAAGTGACGGCGGGCACGGAACGACAAAACTTAATAAGACGTCAACTGATCGGATTAGCTGTCAGCGCGACAGCGTGGCGCGGATTGAGACGGGGGTTACGAACCCGAAGCGTGCGAGCGAACTATGGCGAGGCGAGTTAACACGAAGTTTCTGGTGATCTTCAGCGTGATCGTGGTCGGGGGGGTCCTGGCGGGTTTCCTGGTCATGGGCCCGTTCAAAACGCTGATCCGCGGCGACCGAAGCAAAAAGCTGATCGAGCAGGGCGATGCGCTGGTCAAGGAGGCCGACGCGGCACAGGACCCGGCGGTCAAGAAGGACAAGCTCGAGACCGCCAATCGCGATTACCAGCAGGCGCTGGCAACCGACACCAAGAACATCGACCTGTACGTCAAGGTCGGCGACCTCCTGAGCAAGCTGGCGCAGTTCGACGTCTACACCTACATCAACCAGTCGCGCCAGGCGTGGGACAAGGCGCTCGAGCTCAATCCGACCTACCTGCCCGCATTGCGCCGCCTGCAGGACAGCTATTACGACGAGGCGCAGATCGGCAACCCGCAGACGACCTACTTCACCCGGCTCGAAGACCGCGCGACCGCGATCCACAAGCTTGACCCCAACGACCTCCGCGCGCATTCGCTCATGTACATCGCGCCGCTCAACCAGTGGCTGGCCAACATCGAGACCCCGCAGGACAAGGTTCGCACGGCCATCGACGAGCTGACCACGCTGATCGAGAAGAACCCCGACGCCCCCGAACTGCCCGACATGGTCTTCTTCGTCGCCGGCGCCAAGGCCAAGCAGGGCGTGGAGGCCAAACGCGGCGGGCAGGACCGCCAGGGGGACGACCTGCTCAAGGCCGCCGCGCAGACGTTCGACGACGTGATCAAGCACAACGACCGCAGCGCGAACCTCTACTACCGGTATTTCGAGCTGCTCAGCTACCTGCGGCAGCAGGATCCGGAGAAGGACAGCACGGCGCGCTACACCGAGCGCATGAAGGTCGCCCTGGAGAACGCGCGCACGCGCGTCACCCGCGACGACCGCAACCTCTTCATCAAGGTCTACATCGCCGCCAACCAGGTCGCGCTCCAGCAGCGCGATCCCAAGCGCGCCCAGACCTTCCTCCTGGACCTCTACAACGAGTTCCCCGACGACCAGCGCGTCCGCCTGGCCCTGGCGCGCCTCTGGCGCTACGACCCCGCCAAGCAGGCGGAAGCGATCGCCCTGCTCGAACGCCCCATGATCGACACCGGCTTCACCGGCGTCCAGGCACGCCAGAAGCTCGACCTCGAGGTCAAGACCCTCGCCGAGCTGGCAACCATGTACATCGAGCGGTACGCGAACCTCGCGCCGGGCGAGCGCCCGGAGGCGCTCAAGACCATCGAGGCCACCTACGACAAGCTCTTCGCCAAGGCCCACGAGCGATCGGACGTCCTGAAGATCCGCGGGAAGATCGAGCTGCTCCGCGGCGGGCCCGACGCCCCCGTCAAGGCCATCCAGACCTTCGAGAAGGCCCAGACGCAGTACGGCGTCGAGACCAACGGCCGCGAGGACCTCGACCTCACCTTCCTCCTCGCCAAGTCTTACTTCGCCAGTCACCAGACCGGTCAGGCCAAGAGCCAGTTGCAGAAGTTCATCCAGCGGATGCCGGACTACGGCCCGGCGCGCATGATGCTGGCGCAGGTCCTGATCGCCGAGGGCGACACCGACGGGGCGCGCGAGCATGTCGAGTACCTCGAGAAGATGATGCCCGACGACCCCGACGTCGTGCGCCTGAAGTTGGCCGTGCTCAAGTCCGACGACACCGCCACCGCCAGGACCCTCTTCGCCAAGCTCCCCGAGGCGACCTACGCCGAGCGCATCAACAAGGCCGGCATCGCCAATCTCGCCCCCGTTTCCAACCCCGATGAGGCGCTGCGGCTTTACAAGCTGGTGCTGGCCGAGAACCCGGCCGACTTCCAGGCCCTCCAGGGGGCCAAGGAAGTCCTGGTCAACCACGGTAAGAAGGACGAGGCGATGGCGCTCTTGCAAGCGGGCAAGGCCAAGGCCGACGTCAAGACCGCCGAGAAGATCGCCCTCGTCATCGACCAGCTCCAGGGCGCCTCGACGGCGGTGATCAAGGAGAAGGCCGAGGAACTGCTCCGCAAACAGTTCGCTGACGACCCCTTCACCCTCGAGATCAAGCTCTACGAGTTCTTCGTCGTCGCGGGAAACCGCCCCGAGGGCTTCAAGCACCTGCAGGCCGCCGAGAAGCTCAAGCCCGACGACTCGCGGGTGCGGGACATGATGTTCCAGTACCACCTGTCGGCCCACGACTGGGATAAGGCGGCGTGGTACGTCGACCGCCTCGCCGAGCAGAACGCCGACCAGGCCAACGGCCTCATCTACCGGTTCAAACTGGCGATGGCACGCGGCGACGTCGCCGGGGCGACCGATCACGCACGCGAGATGACCACCCAGCTCAAGGAGTTCGCACGAAGCTGGGTCTTCTACGGCCAGGCGCTGCAGGCGGCGGGACGCTACGAGGACGCCATCCCCAACTACACCGTCGCACTCGAAAAGCAGAGCGAGAACCCCGAGGCGATCGCCGGGATCATCGCCTGTTACATGCAGCTCAACAAACCCACCGAGGCGATCCGCTACATCGACCGCGGCCTCAAGGCCCACCCGAACAACGCCTTTTTCAAGGAGCAGTGGAAGAACTATCAGATGCAGTGGGGCAACCCGGCGGAGGTGATCAAGCCGGCGCTCGCCGATCGTGACGCCAACCCCAAGGACCCCAACCGCTGGCTGGCCTTGGGCAGGGCGCAGTACGCCGCGGCGCGAAAGAAGGACAAGGATTCCGACAAGTTCCTGGCCGACGCCAGGGCGACCTTCACCGAGGCGCTCAAGCAGTGGCCGGGCGAGAAGGCCTTCTGGGCCTACCAGGTCGAACTGGCCGAATTCCGCAACGACCCGGCGGGCGCCGAGGCGGTGCTCAAGGAGATGGTCGCCCGTCCGGAGTTCAAGGACAGCCCCGAGCCGACCATGGCGCTGGCGGACCACTACCTGCGGGCCAACGACGCCGCCAACGCCGAGGCGACCATGAAGCAGGCGGTCGAGCGCTTCAAGGACAACAACGAGGTGCGGCGCCGACTGGCCGCCTATTACACGCAGAACAACCGCTACGACGACGCCATGAAGCTGCTGGATCCCGCCTCGCCGGACAAGCTCGTCCGACAGCAGATCGTCGAAATCTACATGCTCTCGAAGAAGTTCGCCGACGCCGAGCGGATGCTCCGCGGGCTCATCGCGTCCAACGAGAAGGACGCCCAGCTCCATGCCCTCCTGGGCGTGGTGCTGCTCAACCAGGGCCAGACCGAGCGCGCCGTGGACTCGCTGACGACCGCGCTGACGATCGACCCGAAGAACCAGGCGGCACTCTATTCGCGCGGCGCGATCCGCCTGGGCGCCAAGACGCCGCAACTGGACGAGGCGATCAAGGACTTCATCGCCCTGCGGGATGCCAACCCCAACCACGTCGAGGCCCGCGTCTCGCTCGCCGAGGCGTTCCGCCAGAAGCAGCAGTTCGACGCCGCCGCACGCGAGCTCGAGGAGGCGCTGCGCCGCCAGCCCATGCGCCGCGACATCCGCACGACGCTCATCGCCCTTTACGCCAACAGCATCAAGCCTCCGCAGTGGCAGGACGCCGAGCGACTGCTCACCCAGGCCAAGCAGCTCGAACCCCGCGAGATCCTCTGGCGCCGAATGCTCGCCAAGATGTACTCCGAGCGCGAGCTCAAGGACAAGGCGGTCAACGAGATCCTCGAGGCCTTCGCGCAGGACTCCAAGAACGCCCAGGAGGTCAAGGGGTATCAACCCAACGGGGAGTTGATCGGTGACTACCTCGACATCCTCGAGAAGGCCAAGATGTACACGCGCCTCGCGGAGGAGTCCGATCGCCTGCTCCAGGACCCCGCGAAGCGCAACACCGCGTGGTGGGCGTACATGAAACGCGGCACCGCCCGGGCGAACACCGACCACAAGGCCGAAGCCATGGCCGACTTCCAGACCGCCCTGAGCATCGCCGACAAGACCGGCGTCCAGGACGTCCAGATCGCGATCGTCGACAAGCTGCGCGAGGCGCTGGGTACCGAAGCGGCCAAGGATCGCGTGCTTCAGCTCGCGATGAAGAGCACCGGCAACGAGGCCACCCGCTGGAAGATCGTCCTCGCCTACCTCTACCTCCAGGACAACGACCTCAAGCAGGCCGAGAGCCAGATCGACGACGTCCTGCGCGACGCCGGCAAGCTGGAGGAGCGCAACCGTCTGACCGCGATGAGCATTGCCGGCAGCATCTACATGATGTCGCAGCAGTACGAGAAGGGCCGCAAGCTTTACGAGGAACTGCTCCAGAAGCGCTCGGATGACCTGGGCGCGCTGAACAATTTGGCCTGCATCATGGCCGAGCACGTCAACCCGCCGAACATTCAAAAGGCGCTGGAGTATTGCGATCGGGCCTACGACGCGATGAACAAGCGCCGGGACCCCGAAGCCAGCGTGCTCGACACCGTGGGCTGGGTCAACGTGCTGGCCGGCGGCAACAAGGTGGACCGCGGCATCGAGCTCCTCAACAGCTCGCTCAAGGCCGGTGAGATTCCCGAGGCCTACTACCACTTGGGTAAGGCCCTGATGCTCAAGAACATCCCCGATTCGGCCAAGCGCAACTTCACCCGCGCCAACGAGCTCATCCAGGAGAAAATGTATAAGAAGCAAAGTTATGATACGGCGTTGAAGCAGAAGGTGGATCAGGCGCTTGCGGAGGTTGAGAAGGCATTGTTGGAACCCCGGGCCGGTACCCCCTGACCCACCCCCCTTCGGGTAAACTTGCCCGCGAGGCCGGTGTGGTGAACACTGATGGGAATTCCGGATGAGCAACCGGAACCTGCCAGGGTGGCGGTCGTAGAGTTATCGGACCCACGTTCGGACAATTGCAGGTGTCACACGGCGTGAGAGAGTGAGTGTATGGGCCGGCAGGAGTGCAGTTTATGACGACGTTACCGCAGACGACCCACGTTCGGTTGCCCCGCCCGATGGCAGGGGGCATGCAATTGGCCGCCCAGGGAGGACTCGCCGCCTCAGGAGGGGGAGGTACGGGGAGCCAGCAGGGAGCCAACGAGGTCTGGCGGGTCATCCGCAGCCACCTCTGGATGATCCTAATCGTCACCTGCGTGATCGCGCCGATCGCGGGGGTGGGCGTTAATTATTTCCTGGCAAGGAATTACCCTCGGTACACGGCTGCGGGGTTCATCCAGGTGCAGCCGCAGGTGATGGCCAAGGACGTGATCAGCGCGAACACGCCCACGTCCGACCCTGCCAATACCGCGTTGGAAATCCGCACGCACGCCCAACTCCTCCGCACCGAGTCCTTGCTCACCAAGGTGCTCCAGAACGTCAACAGCGAGGTGCGCAAGACGCGCTGGTTCGCGCAGTTCGGAGGCGACATCCGCAAGGCCAAGGCGGACTTCGAGGACAATTTGTCCGTCACCCCCGTCCAGGACACCAAGCTGGTCAAGGTCGAGTTCACCTACGCCGAGCCCGTTGATTGCAAGACGATCGTCTACGAGCTGGTTTCGACGTATCTCGAAGACCAGAAGAAGTTTACGATCGACTCGCTGTTGGATCGCACGTCGATGCTGAATAACGTCCGCATCAAGACCGAAGCGCGCTTGAAAGACCTGCGCAACGAAATGCACGAGAAGCAGATCAAGCTGAACACCGACGGCGGTGGCATCGGGCGCGCGGGCGTCAAGGAAATGGAGCTCTCCAAGCTCATCTCCGAGCAGATCGATGCCCAGATGAAGGCCAACAAGGCCCGGGCCGAGTACGACGCGACGTCCAGCGCCATTCAGCAGGGCCAGGATCCCGGCGGCGTGGATATGGCCGTCCAGCACATGTTCCCCTACCTGATGAGCGAGGAGTGGAGCCTGGGCGACATGCAGGCGGAGGTCGAGGCGGCCAAGGAACAATACGGCGACGAAAACCCCAAGTACAAGTCGTTCCTGCGTCGGTACGAGATCAAGCAGGCGGCGTACCAGAAGAAGTCCGAAGAGG
>DATBFY010000344.1:0-9069 GCA_036558265.1 Tepidisphaeraceae bacterium
AGGTGCTCCGGCGGCGGCGGTTCGAGCTGGCGGCGTGGGAGGTCTACGAGACGGCCAAGCAGTGGCGCGAGGCCGATGGCGACGTGGCCGAGGCGATCGATTACTGCGAGTACTACGCCCGCGAGATGCTGCGGCTCGCCAGGCCCTGGCACAGGGACGTGCCGGGCGAGGAGAACGCGAACCTGCTGGAGCCGCGCGGCGTGGCGATCGTGATCGCGCCCTGGAACTTCCCGCTGGCGATCCTGCTGGGGATGACGACGGCGTCTCTGGTGACGGGCAACACGGTGGTGATGAAGCCGGCGGAGCAGTCGCCGGTGGTGGGGGCGAAGTTCATGGAGGTGCTGGAGGAGGCGGGATTCCCGCCGGGCGTGGTGAACCTGCTCAACGGCGTGGGGGAGGAGGTCGGCCCGACGCTGGTGAACCACCCGGACGTGGCGCTGATCGCCTTCACCGGGTCGCGGCAAGTCGGGCTGATGATCCAGCGCCAGGCGAGCAACACGCCGGAGAATCAGCACCAGGTGAAGCGCGTGATCACCGAGATGGGGGGCAAGAACGCGATCATCGTGGACGAGGATGCGGACCTGGACGAGGCCGTGCACGGCACGGTCGCCAGCGCCTTTGGCTACGCCGGGCAGAAGTGCTCGGCCTGCTCGCGGGTGATCGTGCTATCAAGCATCTACGACGCGTTCGTCAATCGACTGGTGGAGGCGACCAGGAGCCTGAAGGTCGGCCCGGCGGAGGAGCCGGGGAACCTCGTCGGCCCGGTGATCGACGGCGAGGCCCGCGAGCGGATCCTGGCGGCGCTCGAGCGGGGGAAGCAGCGGGCGCGGTTGGCGTACGGGGGCGACGTGGGGACGCTGGCGGACGAGGGGTTCTACGTCGCGCCGCACGTGTTTGCCGACGTGGCGCCCGATTCGCCCCTGGCGCAGGAGGAGATCTTCGGCCCGGTGCTGGCGGTGATCCGCGCCAAGGATATCGATGAGGCGCTGGCGATCGCGAACGGGACGAAGTACGCGCTGACGGGCGGCGTCTACTCGCGGTCGCCTTCGACGATCGACCGGGTTCGCCGGGAGTTCCGCGTGGGAAACCTTTACGTCAACCGGAAGATCACCGGGGCGCTGGTCGAGCGGCAGCCGTTCGGAGGCTATAAGCTCTCGGGCGTGGGCACCAAGGCTGGCGGGCCGGACTACCTGCTGCAGTTCTGCTGGCCGCGCACGATCACCGAGAACACGATGCGGCGCGGGTTCGCGCCGCCGGAAGAGGGGGCGGAGGCGGAAACGTCGGCGGGCGGGATCTGACCTGGCGGGGGCGGGGTGAGATGTTAAGCGGGGTGGTTTGGCGCGCAATTTTTTTTGGGATGGGGAGTTTTGGGGAGATTTGGGGAGTTGAGTTTGGAGTTCACGGTTTAGCGTGTGTTAATTGAAGACACGCTCAAGCATGAACTGGCGAACTTCGAGAATTAAATGGTTGCGCGCGGGGTGGAAATCGGAAGTGGAGTTGGGCAAGGAGGTTGCGACGAACAGGGGTGGAAAAACCGGCCCCCAAGCGACCCCCTGGGCGACGTTTTGTGGCCCCGGGATGTTCCCGCGGTGACCCTGGGTGGCACTTCTGCCGCCCCTGGCGGGGCTGATTTGAGTTGCGACGATGAGGTCCACGGGCTTGCGCCCGGGCTATATTCTGTCGCCGCTCCGCGGCTGTCGGGTATTCGGTTGTCAAGGAGCGAAGCGTGGCGGGCGGATCCCACCCTACAAGAAGGCGCGGCGCTGCGCGCCGGTGACGCGCGCGGCGCCATCAAGATTGCGGCAGGTGGGGATTTGCTGGGGTTTTCGGGTGAAATCTTTTTTAGTTTTCGGTGGGAGGGGGTTGCGCCGGCGCGCGGCACGGAAGCGCAACAAAACGTCGGAATGTTTGCGCGCCAGGCACGTCAGTGATCAAACTGCCCGCGCCTCCGCCGTGCTCTCGCGGACGACCAGTTCGGGCCGGAGGACCTCGCGGCGGCCTCTGAGGCGCTCGCGCGCGGCCTCGTCGTTGACCATTTCCATGACCATTTCGGCGGCGCGTTTGCCCATCTCGGTGAGTTTGTGGCTGACGCTGGTGAGGCGCGGGACGCAGAAGCTGGCTTCGACGTCGTCGAAGCCGACGACGGAGACGTCGCGCGGGACGTGGAGGTCGGCCTGCGCCAGCGCGGCGCAGACGCCGACGGCGACGGGGTCGTTGTAGGCGACGATGCCGGTGAAATCAGATCCCTTGTCCGCGAGGTAGTCGCGCATGCACGCGTGGGCCTGTTCGACGTGCAGGGCGCGCGCGGTTCGACCCGGTTCGGGGTGGAAGTCGTAGCCGCAGGCGGAGAAGCGCAGAGCCAATCGGCGGGCGGTCTGTTCGAAGATCGCCTGTCGGTCGCCACCGCCGAGCGAGCCGCGCTGGGCGTTGTGGCCGACCCAGAGCAATCGTTTGTGCTTAAGCTCTGCCAAGTGACGCACCGCGAGCTCCACGCCGTATCGCTCGTCGTAGTCCACCACGGGGAGGTCGGTCTCGCCGGTGTATTCGATCGCGACGATCGGCGCGTCCGCCGGCGAATCGGCGAGCAGGTTCGGATGGGAGGGATCGATCACCACGCCCAGGACGATCATTCCGTCGAAGCGGCGCTGGCGCAAGCCCTGCAGGCCGCGCTCCGGGGCGCGGGCGTTGTGGTCCGGTCCGATGAGGAGCAGCTCGTAACCGACGTTGCGCAGGTGGAGCTCAATGCCGCCGATGAGGTGACTGAAGTAGCCGTCGGCGAGCTCGCTGACGGTCGCGTCGCCGTTACCGTTGCCGCCACTGACGTCGATGGCGACGGCGATGGTCTCGGCCTTGCCGAGCTTCATCGAGCGGGCGTGGTAGTTGGGGATATAGCCGAGCTTGTCGGCGACGTTGCGCACGCGCTGGGCGCAGGCTTCGCTGACGCGGTTGGGTTGCCTGGGACGGTTGAGGACCAGGCTCGCCGTCGTCAGGCTGACGCCCGCTTCCTTTGCGACGTCAGATAAGCTGGCCATGCGACGATCTCCTGCGGAGAGTGCCCCTATCCGGGTCATCGTCTGCGGTGATATCGAAATGTCTTTAAGACCATATTGTGTAATGTGAATCGCATTCTGGCTATGAGCTTTTTCGCCCGCGACGTGAGATTCGTCGAACGACCTATCGGGGAGCGACCTTATAGAGGTGCACGGCGTAGCCGTCGAAGTGGTCCTGGAACTTTCCGCCCGCTAGCGGGATCTTGCGATTTTCGCCGATCACCTCGACAGTTCCGGCGTTGAGGCCGTTGAGGGTGAAGGTTGCCCCCGCCGGGGCGTTGCTCATCGCGGCGGCAAACACGTAGGCGTCGCCACCGTGGTGGCGGGCGGTCAGGTGGATCGGGACGGAACTGTTGTCGCCAGCGACAGTTGCGAGCGACGGATCGGCCGGGGAGTTGATGACCGCGGCGAGCGATTTCACCTGCGCGTTAACCTGGGCGACGGCCTTGCTCATCTCGGGGTCGGCGAGCAGGGCGGCGTCGGTCGAGCGCGGCTTGAACTGATGGACGAAGTAGATGAGCCCGCGCGAGCCGTGGATGATCGACATCCAGACCTCGCTGCGCACCTCGCCGGGGGTGGGTTTGTGTCCCTCGCCGTGGATGTGGGTGCACTCGATGCAGTTCCAGACGACCTTCTGGTTCGTCGACCACTCGCGCAGGCGCACGACGCCGCGGGGCACGTACTCGAGATGGCCGGTGATCTCGGGGCGGTCGTGGTTGGCGGGATAGATGTCGAACGAGACGACGTCGCAACCCTTGAGGTATTCGGGGTAGTCCTCGAGCTTGCCGCGGCGGACGCCGCGCCCGATGTAGTTGTCGTAGGCGACGCCCTGGCCGAGGTTGAGCATGACCGGGCGGGAGGGGTCGTTGGCCTTGATCCGCTGGTAATCGGCGATGATCTTTTCGGGGGTGATGGGGGGACCGTAGCCCTTCTGGCCGCGCGGGAGCGGCTGGGCGTTGTCGGGCTCGTCGCCGTGCATCCAGCCGACGATGATCTTGCGGTCCTTGAACTGCAGCCGCTGATTGCAGATGACGGGCATCTGGGCCTTCTCGAGCTCGGCGAGTTGCGATTCGTTGGGGCCGGACCAGAGGCCGACGTAGAGGTTGATGCCCAGGGCCTTGTATTCCTGTGCATGGCGCGGCTGCTGGAGCCAGACGGCGATGGGGAAGTAGTCGTCGGACTTGTCGGGGCCATTCGACCATTGCGCGTAGGGGGATTCGGCGGAGGCGGTCAACGCGGCGAGCGCTAGAAAACCAATAACGATTTTGATCATGTTTTCTCCATTTGCCATAAATACAACTCCGGGTGTCATGGGCAAGCGTACTCGCTTGCCCGTGTCCTTTGTTCGAAGCAGAAGACCACGGGCAATGGAGTACCATTGCCCATGCCACCCGATGCCAGCCGTCACGTCACGAATCGCACGACGTCGGCGGGATGCTCGGCCCAGTGGTCTGGTGAAAGCGCGCGGATGCGATCGAGGTAGACGGGGTGCCAGGCGGCGGCGATGGTGGTCATGCCGGCGGCGCGGCCGGCCTTCATGTCGGCGGGGGAGTCGCCGACGTAGGCGCATCGACCCGGCGCGGCGCCGAGCAGCCGCGCCACCTCCAGTGGGCCGTCGGGCGCGGGCTTTTGCTTCACGGCCTCGTCGCCGGTGATCACGGCCTTGAAGAGCGATTCCCAGCCGAGGCTGCGCAGGGTGATGTCGGCGGTTCGGCGGCCCTTGCCGGTCATGACGCCCATGGGCAGGCCGGAGGCGCGCAGGGCCGACAGCATCTGCGGCACGCCGTCGAACACGACGACGGTTGCGTGATTCGATTCGTAATGCGCGTGGTAGGCTTCGATGGCGGTCGGCCAGTGTTCTCGTGCCAACTCGCGCTGGAGCATGGCGGTGTCCGGCACGCCGAAGCGCGAGATGACCTCGGCGAGGGCGAACTGGCGGCCGGCGATGGGGGCGACGGCGGCGTTCCAGGAGGCGACGATGAGGGGGATGGTGTCGGCGAGGGTGCCGTCGAGGTCGAAGATGACGGCGTCGAAGCGGCGCGAGAGGGAAGGATGGTCGCGTTCGTTGACGTGCGGCATGGGGCTGCCAATAGTACACCGCAATGACCCTTCCGCTGAACACCCGCAAATTGATCCTGTTCTTATCGGCGACGGCGCTTTTCGCCATCCCGGCGCGCGCCGACTTCACGTTCGTCCACGTCACCGACAGCCACGTGGGCGCGACGCAGGGAGAGGGGAGCAACGCCGATCGCGACGCTGTGGCGTTTCGCGAGATCGCGTCCCTCAACCCGCGGCCCGCGTTCGTCGTGCACACCGGCGATGTCTGCGAGACCGCCACCCCGCGCGAGTACGCGGTGTGGCGGGAGACGCTCAAGAGCCTCGCGGACATCCCGATCCACATCGCGCCGGGGAATCACGACGTGCGGTGGAACCCGCTGGGCAAGGAGGGGTATCGCCTGGGGACGGGGCAGCCGCTGTATCACTCTTGGGATTACCAGAACATCCATTTCGTTCTGTTGGACCCGACGGTGCTGCTGCAGCACTGGGGGCACTTCAGCCGGGCGCAGCTCGACTGGCTGAAACGGGACCTGGCGAAGGTGGGGACGGATCGGCCGATCGTGATCGGGTTTCATCACTGGGTCGGGCGGGACACGGTGCAGGTGGATAATGAGGAGGAGTTGCTGGAGTTGGTGGCGCCGTACAACGTGCGGCTGTGGCTCCAGGGGCACGGGCATGCGGACCTGCAGTGGAACGTCAACGGCGCGCCGGCCGTCATGGCCAAGGGGCTTTACCAGGGGTCGTATCACCTGATCGAGGTGACGAAGGACTCGATCAAGGTCAAGCGGCGGACGCTGGGCAAGCCCGGCGGCGACGAGATCGTGCGGGACAAGTCGGTGCCGGGGGCGACGAACGTGCAATGGCGCGAGCTGATGACGGTCCCGCTGGCGAAGCCGGCACCGTACCGGCTGCGCATTGGATTTCGCAACGAGCAAGGGGCCACGCAGATTGTCGGGATTCCCCAAGGGAGGGAAGCAGTCGAGTACCAACTGAACGGAAGTACCTACGCACCCATGAGTGCGAGCGACATGTTCGACGACGACGCGAAGTATGCAGCGATTCCGAACCCCGAGTTGATGCCAGGCGAACAGTACGCGCGTGTTCGCGTAACGCTCGGGGATGGTCGACAGTACGTGAAGTCCGCTCCCTTCTTCATCAATGGGGCGGTCACCCCTGCCTGGTCCACCAACGCCGGCGGGGCAATTCAATCCCACCTCGTTCGCGCCGGCGATTCGCTTTATGTCAGCACCATGGGCAATGACCTGGTCGTCCTCGACCCGGCGACGGGCAAGGAGCAATGGCGCTTCACGGCCGAGGATGCGATCTTCTCCACGCCGGTCATCGACAACGGCGCGGTCTACTTCGGATCGGCGGACCACAACGTCTACGCCATCGACACCAAAACCCACCAGCCCAAGTGGACGTTCAAGACCGGCGGCGCGGTCCTCGCCGGCCCGGCCGTCGCGCAGGGTGTCGTCTGCGTCGGCAGCGTCGATCAGGTCATCTATGGCCTGGATGCGGCCACGGGCCGCGAGAAGTGGCGGGTCAAGGGCGAGAACATGTACCAGTCCAACACGGCGACCGACGGGCGGCGGTTCTTCGTCGGGGGGTGGGACAACACGTTTCGCGCGATCGATGCCGCCAGCGGAAAGGTCGTGTGGCAGAAGAAGGTCGGCCGCGATGCCAAGAGCGGGAAGATCCTGTTCTATTACTCGCCGGCGATCAGCTCGCCCGCGGTGGGGGAGGGCAAGGTCTTCGTCACCAGCAACGACGGCGTGCTCCACGCGTTCGATGCCGCCACCGGCGACATCGCGTGGGAGTTCGACGGCAAGAAACTCGGCTACTCGAGCCCGCTCTATCACGACGGGCGGGTATATTGCGCGATCGGCGACCAGGGTCACGTCTTCTGCTGGGAGGCGAAAACCGGACAGAAGAAGTGGGAATCGAGCGTCTGGTTCGTCATCTACGATTCGAGCTTCGCGTACTCGAGCGGCAAGGTCTTCATCGGCAGCGTCGACGGCGCGTTCAACGCGCTGGACGCCGAGACGGGCAAGGTCGTCTGGCAATATCGCCTGGGTCCGGGTCACGTGTTTGCGAGCCCGGCGGCGGATGAGGGGCGTGTGTATATCGGCTCACTGAGCGGACGGGTGACGGCGCTGCCGGCGAAGTGACTCGCGGCGTCGCTCACCGCCGGTCGTACTCGTCGTGGCGGCGCATCCAGACGCCGGTCTCGTTGCGTCCCCTGGGCGCGCGGTCGAGCCACTGGTAGACGCCCCAGAGGCCGTCGAGCCCGCGCGCGTAGGCGGAGTAGGTGTGGTAGACGACGCCGTCCTCGAGCGCGAAGGCGCTCATGCCCGGGCGCTCGCGGGTGAAGGTGGCCACGTCGGTCCCGGTGCTGGCGGCGATCTGCGCGGCCGGGCCCGGGTCGCCGGGCTTGCGCGCTGACGGCTCGCGGGTCGCGTCGCGTGCCGCGGCCTCGCGCCGATAGTTGTAATTGATGGTTCCGTCGCGCTGCTGCTCCTGGGTGAAGAAGACGTTGAAGTCGGCGTTGAAGTCGCCGCCCTGCGAGGAGGCCCAGGGGAAGGTCCAGCCCATCCGCCGCTGGTATGCCTGCAGCTTCGCGAGCGGCGCGCGCGACACCGCCCAGAGCATGACGTCGTGGTTGGCCAGGTGAACGGCGATGCCGTTGAAGCCGTCGGCGATCGCCGAGCAGTGCGGGCATCCGGCCTTGTAGTCGGGCCCGAACATGAAGTGGTAAACCAGGAGCTGCGAGCGCCCGCGGAAGAGGTCGGCCAGCGAGGCGCTGCCGTGGTCGGTGTCGAATTGGTACGGCTTGTCGATCCGGACCCACGGCAGTTCCTGGCGTTGCCGCGCCAGCTCGTCGCCGCGCCGCGTCAGCTCTTTTTCCGCCTGGAGCAGTTCAAGCCGCGCGGCCAGCCATTGGTCGCGAGTGCCGGTCGGATGTGTCGTCATCGTCGTTCTCCCGGTTTGGTGTCGTTGACGTGTGCCGCTCCGTGGCCCTGAGGTAGGTTAGCGCCCCGCCGGTCGGGGAGTCAATCACGCGCGCGGTCGGGCGGGCGATAATGCTTTTGACCAATACGGTTGCGCCCGCTAGACTCGGAAGATGTGCGGCGCGGGCGCGCGTGTCACGCGCGGGGAGCAAATCACGGACGCGCCCGCCCGTCGGGAGGATGTCCATGCGGGTTTTCCGGGCCGTCGTCGTCTGTCTGGTCCCCTTGTTCGCCGGTTGTGACGCCTTTCGCACCCAGGGCGCCACGCAACTCGAGCGCGTGGCCAAGGACTGGTGTCTGTCGATCCGCGCCAGCCAGGTTCTTCCGGTCTACCCGCTGACCGAGGACGTGCAGCCGGGCGACGTCTTCCTGGTGCAGACGCCGGTCGAGGACCAGGTGAAGGTGTATCGCGACAAGGGCTACCTGCCGCTGGATAACCAGGTCTGCCGGCTCTATCCGGCGTCTTATTTTGAGTATTACCGCGGGCGGTACGGGATTGACGATTCGCAGGCGATGCCGCCGGGCATCTGGCAGTTCCCCACCACCGGAGGCGGGACGGTCAGCTATGCCAAGGCGCCGCGGGCGGCGTTTCCGAGTTACGGCTTCTCGGTCAGCCGCAGCGAAGGGCTTAACGTCGCCGTGCCGGTCCACGCCGTGCCCGTCGGCCTGAACCTGCTCGACAGCGCCAGCGCCAGCGGCGTGATCGCGCTCAAGGACGCGTACACGTTCGGCGTGGACGAGTTCGAGCTGCAGCAGGAGGCCACCCGCTGGGCCGCGGCGCACCCGGAGTTCATCCGGCAATTCAGGCAGGTCGCAACGACGAAGGATCGCAAGGGCGAGCAGTTCTACCTTCGCGTGGTCAGCCGGGTTTACATGGTGCAGACGGTGGACGTCTCGCTCTTCGCCAACCAGGGCTTCGGCGGTGACGTGTCGGCGGGGGTGAACCGCCC
>DATBFY010000345.1:0-5172 GCA_036558265.1 Tepidisphaeraceae bacterium
CAAACGAAATGCGGCCGGCGCCTCGTGAGCGCCGGCCGCAAAGTTCTCGCTTCTCGCTTCTGACTTGTCGCTTCCCGCTTCTGCCCCAATTACACACTTTCCGGGATCTCGTATGGCTTGCGGTAGTCGCGCTTGAGGAGCTTGTTGGCCGCTTCGGCGTGGTCGCCGGTGAAGCGCTCGGCGCCGGGGTCGATCGTCAGGTTGGCGCCCAGCGTGATCTTGTCCTTGTCGAGGTTGAAGCCGTTCTTGCCCAGGTGATCCTTCATGCGGTCGAACGCCTCGGCCATCTGGCTGTTGGACTTGATCGATTCGGTGATCTCGGCGGCGGACTTCTCGGCGCCGGTGCGGTAGGAAATGTTACCCAGGTGGCAGCAGGCGGCCGAGAAGTGGGCGACCTCGGCGTTGCAGGGGTTGTCCTTGGGATCCCGGCTCTTGCACGCCTTGACGAACGTCTGCTGGTGTCCCTGGCCGCCCAGTTGCTGCTTGAACTGGCGGATCTTCTTGCCGTCCTTGTCGTACGCCCAGCCGCCGCCTTCGCCGGCGGCGAAATACCCGCCCTCGCACTGCACCCAGTTGCCGATGCGGATGATCTTGCCGTAGGCGTCCATCGGAGCCTTGTTGGGATCGCCGCCGTGACTGGGCAGGCCGCGAACCTCGAAGATGAAGGGGACGGGCTTGTAGTCGTAGTAGACGATCAGCGTGTTGGGCGTGGTGGCGTCGTCGTCCACGATGAACCGCCCGCCGATCCCCAGCACGCGCTCGGGCAGCGAGTTGTTGCCGACCGCCCAGCGGGAGAGGTCCATCTCGTGAACACCCTGGTTGCCGATGTCGCCGTTCCCGGTCGGCCAGACCCAATGCCAATCGTAGTGAAGGTTCTTCCGCATGAGCGGATCCATCGGGGCGGGGCCGCACCACAGGTCGTAATCCACGCCGGCGGGGATCGGCGTGGGAGCGGGGACCTTCCCGATGCTGGGTCGGGGCTTATAGCAGAAGCCCTTGACCCACTGCACGGGACCCAGGTTGCCCTGGCGGATGAAGTCGAACGCCTCGTACCAGAGGTGGTCGCTGCGGCGCTGGGTACCGTGCTGGACCACACGGTTGTACTTCTTCATCGCCTCGATGCACTTGCGGCCTTCCCAGATCTCGTGGCTGATCGGTTTCTCAACGTACACGTCCTTGCCCGCCTGGCACGCCCAGACCGTCACCAGCGAGTGCCAATGGTTGGGGGTGGCGGTGGCAATCGCGTCGATCTCCTTGTCCTCGAGGAGCTTGCGGACGTCCTTGTACGGCTTGACCTTCTGGCCCTTCTGGGCCTTTTCGCCCTGCTGGACGGCCTTGTTGAGGTGACTTTCGTCGGCATCGCAGACGGCGACCAGCCGCGCGCCCTCGATCTTCGAGAAAGCGCCGATGTGCGAGCTGCCGCGACCGCCGCAGCCGACGACGGCGACGCGGAGGTCGTCGTTGGCGCCCAACGCGCGGCGCGAGGTGGACGCGAGGATCATCGCGGCGCCGGTCGCCGCAGTGGTTGAGAGGAATCGTCTGCGGGTGATTCGTGACATGGTGGAGTGCACCTTTCCGGTTAGAGGAGATGACGAAAGGACGGCAAATTATACCGAAACGCGCGGGTCAGTGTTGTGGAAAATGGGGATTGCACTCCGGAAAAATCGTTTGTGCCGACAACGATGGCCCATTGGCGACGATTGAGTGGGAATCGCGATTGGTCTGCATGTGCCCCGGTGTGTATGCCGACATATGGACTAGAGGCGTTTTCTCGTGCTTACCTTACCGATCGAACAAGCTCGCCCGGGGATGAAACTGGCGGTCACCGTCCCGCACCCGGTGCATCCGGAGCACGACCTGCTGCGCGCCGGGTACACGCTCGCCGGGCCGGTCATCGAGCGGATGCGGCAGTTGGGGATCACCTTCCTTTACGTCGATTACCCGCCCCTGGCGGACCTGGACCGGGCGCTGCTGCCGCACCTCTCGCCCGCGCGCAAGCAGGTGTACGGGCAGATCAAGCGGAGCATCGAGTCAGTGCAGGCCCACGCGCGGCCCCAGGTTTCGTACAACCAGTACTACGCGCTGACGCGGCAGTTCGTCACCAGCGTGATGCAGCAGGGCAAGCAGCCGATCTACCTCGACGAACTGTCCACGCGGATGGGCAACGCCGCGATCGTCCACGCGACCACCGTGGCGCACCTGTGCCTGATGCTGGGGATCGAGCTCGAGGCGCACATCGCGCGGCAGCGGAAGCGACCGGAGCACGGCCGGCCGTCAGACCTCTTGAACCTGGGCGTGGCCGGGATGCTGCACGACCTGGGGAAATCCACGATGCCGCCGCGCCTCCAGGCGTGCCACACGCTTCACCTGCCGACCACGGACGTGGACCGGGCGGTCTGGGAGACCCACGCCGAGCTCGGCTACAACCTGATCCGCAGCGAGGTGGAAGCCAGCGCCGCGGCGGCGGTGCGGCAGCACCACCAGCACTACGACGGCAGCGGCTTCCCCCACCGGCGGCATGACGGCGACGACGGGAACTTCTTCGCCGGCGATCGGATCCACGTCTACGCCCGGATCCTGTTCGCGGCGGACCTGTATGACCGCCTGAGCTTCCGCGAGGACGGCCGGCGGCGCTACGCCTTCGAAGTCCTGCACCTGATTCGATTGCATCACGCGGCGGTGATCGATCCCGACCTGCTCTCGGTGCTGCCGAAAGTGATCCCGCCCTTTCCACCGGGAATGACGGTCGAGCTGAGCGACGGATCAAACGCGGTGGTGCTGGATTTGAATCGCGCCCAGCCCTATCGCCCCACGGTGCAGCGCTTCGCGACCGACGGCTGGACGCTCGCCGGGCCGCGGGTCGACCTGGCGCGGGAGCCGGACCTGGCGATCCGATCGGCGGTGGGCGTCGCGGTCGCGGGGATGGTCCCGGACGTGCGGTCGCGGGCGGCGTGAATGAACAGTCTCAAAGGAATTGGGTGGCATGGGCAACTTGTTTGCCCGTGGTCTTCGTTCGCCCAGCGGCGCGCGGATCAAATGGAACGCGTATCAGTCATCAGGGATTTGATCGTCTTTTCAAGTTTCGTCGTGAGCTCCGTCGCCGCCGTGCGCGGGCGCAGGCCGGTGGTTTCGGCGCCGACGTCGATCGGCTTGCCCAGGATCACCCGCGCTTCGCGTTTGCCCTTGGGACGGACGATCCCGCCATACACGTCTTCCTCGAATTTTTCGATCGTCTCCGCCATGCGCTCGACCGTGGGCTTCTCCGATACGTAATCCCCCGGGTAGCTGTAGAGCTGCGTGACGAGCTGCACGTCGTCGAGTCCCCGGCGGGCGGCCGAACGCTGGCCCTCTTCACAGTCCTCGTCGATCCAGAATTCCAGCAATTGCTGCCGAAGGGTTTTGACCCGGACGGCGACCGAGCAGTCGGACAGCGTCTTCTTAAGCCAATGCGTTTCAAGCCGGTCGAGCATGGCGGTGACGAGGCTCTTTAGGCGGCCGGCGAGCTCGCCCTCGCCGGCCTTGCCGAGCTGCTCCTTCTCCCTGATCGTCAGCATCGCGTCGCCGAAGCGGAGGATGCGCTGCGCCAGCGGCGTGCCGCGGCCGTCCTGAAGCTTCATCCGCTCTTCGAGCGCGGTCATGGCCTCTTCGAGCCTCGCCGTGACGTCTTCGAGATAGCGGTAACGGATGGCGGTCGGGACGATCCAGACCTTTCGGCCCCTTGCCTCCTTTTCCAGATCCTTCTGCGCCGTGCCGGCCATGAACGCCACCCCCTCGCGCAGCGGCGTGAGTCGCTCGTTGGTGCGGTAGATCTCCCCTTCGGGGAAGATGACCAGCCACTGCCCCGTGGTCAGCAGTTCGACCGCCTGCCGCATCGCGCGACGATCGCACCCCTCGCGATCCACGGAGAACGCGCCCATGCGCTGGAGCACGAACCCGTCCACACCCTTGTGCCCCTTGAAGATCTGCCACGCCGCCATGAAGTAGAACTGCTTGTCGAGGTGCCTGGCCACCGCCATCATCACGTGCGGATCGCTGTCGTGTGAATGGTTGGGCGTGAGGAGAACCCCGTCGGCTTCGGGGATGGCGGCGAGTTGCTCGCTGCCCTCCAGCGCGACGTCGGCGACGGCGTAGAACTTCTTCAGGTAAAACTTGCGAAGCGGTGACAGAACTTTTCGCCACACCCCATTGGGCCTGGGCGGCCAGAAGTCGGCCATCGCGGCCTGGTCGCTGATCGGATTCCACATAGAGTGGAAGCCATCGTAGCGGACGGGGAAATTGCGGCATAGAAGGCAGAAGCGGGAATTGAGAAGCGAGAAGGAGCCGACCTGGGGCGACCGTGTTCTTCTCGCTTCTCGCTTCCGACTTCTACTTCTCCTCGAACTCAAACCCGCGTTTCGACGCCTGCTCCGTAATCGACTTCGTCACCGCCTGGTCGAACGCCTTGTTCGTGTCCAGGCCTTTCTTCGCCACCTCTTCCTTGACATATGTGTCGCGCTTGGCGGATAGATCCTTGATCTGCTTTGCGATCTGATCGCGTTCCTTGGACTTGGCCTCAACATAGGCCTTGCGCTCCTCGGGCTTCAACTTTCGGACATCATCCGGTAGGTCTTCATCCTTGACTTTCGTGATGTCGAAATCCTTGTTGTTCTTCGCCGCGTCCACAAGGTCCCATGTGGAGTTGTCGTACTGTCGCGATGCCTTGGCGCCGGCGCGGTCGGCGGCGCTGGCGGCGCTCAGGTGGAGCGATGTCGTGTCGTTCGCCGCCTGCTGCTGGAGCTTGGCCTCGCGCTGCAGTCCGTAGCCGACGTAGGTCGTGTTGAGCTTCGCGGACAGGTCGGTCAACTGCTGGTCGAACGGCGTGGCGATCGTGACCGCGCCCCCCTGCCCGGCGATCTCCATGTACGCGCCATCCGCGAGCTTGGCCATCTCGCGCCAGGTCGGCGGCGCGGTCTGGACATCCACGTCCCCGCAATAAATCGCGTTGACCATGATCCCCTTGGCGATCGCGGCGGGCGCCGTCCTCGTGTAATCGAACTCCGCCGGTCCCTGGTGGGCGGTCTCGTTGCCCACGACGTAGATCACCTTGTGGATCCGCTTGCCCTCGGACCACTTCATGTCGCTCGTCGCGCAGTGAACCGCCAGGCCCACGTACTCGTCGCCCCAGCCCTCGTC
>DATBFY010000346.1:0-13364 GCA_036558265.1 Tepidisphaeraceae bacterium
CTTTTGTGGTTCAATCCCCCGCGCCCCCGTCATGAACGCCGGATGAGCAACCGCGGTGAACCATCAAACCTCGCCAGCCCCGAGCGGGTTGGCCAACAGTTGAAGCTGGCAAGGCCGGCAGATCCGGAACTCGCGCCGCCAGTGAACCGAGTTCTCAAGATCCTCCGCCGACGCGTGCCGCATCTGCTCGAGCAGTTCGGCCATCCTGCCGTCGTAGTCCGCCTCCTCGATGTCGTCCGAGCTGACCGCGGGCAGCGTCGGATCAGCGTAAACCTCCATCTTCACGACGTAATGCGCGTGCGGGGGAATGCTCATCCCGCAACGGTCGCAGATGAATCGGCCGGGCATGATGCGATTGTATGCGCGAACGGTTCTGGGCGGTCAGGACCAGACCGCCTCATCGTGTCGCAGGGCGCGGGTGGAAAAGAGCGGCGCCGGCTGGGGCGCCGCCGCCGCGGCCGGCGTCACGGCGCTGGCGACGTTGCCGTAGGGGGATCGCCCGGCGGCGTTGACGGCGTAAGCGCGGTAGTAGTAGCGCTTGCCGGGCGAAAGGTTGGTGTTGAGGTAATGCGTTGCGTTCGCCCCGCCGCCGGCGAGCCGGTAGAACGTCTTGCCGTCGGTGGAGCGCTCGATCTGGTAACCGGTCTCGTTGGTGGCGTTGTCCTGCCAGGTCAGGGTGATGCTGGAAGAGCCGGCCGCCAAAGCCGCCAGCCCGCTGGGGGCGGCCGGTGTGCTTGTTCCACCCGGAGGTTGAGGCGGGGGCGGCGGTGGATTGGTCGTTGTCGAGCCGGGGACGGCGCTCGCGACGTTGCTGAAGGTCGAGCGGCCGGCAGAGTTGATCGCGTAGACGCGGTAATAGTAGCGCTTGCCGGCGGATAGGGCGGTGTTGAGGTAGTGGGTGGCGTTCACGCCGCCCGCGGCCAGGGGATAAAAGGTCTTGCCATCCGTAGATCGCTCGATCTTGTAGGCGGATTCGTTCGTCGCGTTGTCGGTCCAGGTCAGCGTGATGCTGGACGAACTGGCGGAGGATGCGACCAGAGCGATCGGCGCGGCGGGGACGCCCGTCGATGGCGGCGGAGGTGGCGGGGGCGCGTTTTTGTCGAGCGTGTAGGTGTCGATTACGCTGCCTTCGCGCGTGATGAACTGAAAGGTGAGGGTGGTGTCGGTCGCGCTGGCCTTAAGGGCGCCGTAGTCGCCGGTGAATCGCGCGGCGCTCCCGGAGACCACCGAGGTCGCGAACTTGCGGATCTCCGCCCCGCCCAGGCCATCGACGAGGTACGGCAGGCCGTTCTTCATGATCCGCTCGTAATCGTGGTCATGCCCGCTGATGACGGCGCTGGCGCCCCACTGCTGGAACGGCCACTGCATCCAGGCGCTGTTGCCGTGCTCGCCGGAGGTAAAGGGGGAATGGTGGAAGAGGACGAGCTTCCACGGCGCACTCGACGCGGCCAGGTTCGCTTTAAGCCACTGTCCTTCTGGCGAGTTCTGCGTATTGGTGGAATTGTTGACATACTTCAGGTCCGGCTCGTGCGAATCACTGTCGAGGATGAAGAGCTGGACGGGTCCTTGCGTGACCGTGTAGTAGCGTTCGTTGCCGGGCAGGGTGAAGTAATCGAGGTGAGGTTGGGCGCCGGTCGCGGACCACTCGTGGTTGCCCAGGGCGGGGAAGAAGTGGTTGACGCCGTCCGGCGAGCCGGCGCCATGGGCGCCGAGATAGGGATAGATGAAGCTGCTGTAATACTGACCGACGTTCGTGTCGATGGTGCCGGGGGCGCCGCTCGGATAATTGTTGTCGCCGACCGTGGCGATGAAGGCGGGGTTCCAGGACTTGACGCGGTTGGCAACGTCAAGCTCGCCCTGTCCGGCCTGCCCGAAGTCGCCGATGACGGCGAAGGTGACGGAGGAGAGAAACGTGCGCGGTTCGAGTGGTTGAAGGATAGGCGGGAACAGTCGCAACGGCACGCGGCCTCCGGACCGAGATGAGCGCTCGATTCTGGAGGGCGTGTGAAGATTGTGTCAACGTGGTAAATCCGGAGGAGTAGTTTGTCGCCGCCCCACTGGAGAATCACTGCTTGCCGACGGGGGCTTCGAGGACGTAGCGGATCAGGTCGCGGAACTCGTCGTCCTTGAGGATCTGTTCGAAGCCTTCGGGCATGACGGACTTGTTGCTGACCCGGCGCTCCTTGATGTCCTTCTTGGGGATGACGTCCTCGCGCGGGCCGGCGGCCAGGAGCTTGACGTACTGGTCGGTCTCCTCGACCAGGCGCCCGGACTTGGTGTCGCCGTCGTCGGTGTCGATGATGACGTTCTCGTACCCCGCGCCGATGATCTGGTCGGGGTCGATGACGTTATTCAAGAGGAGGTCGAGCGTGCCGCGGCCGACCCCGGTCAGGTCCGGTCCGACGGGCGGGTTGGCGCCCTCGCCGTTGAGCTGGTGGCAGACGGCGCAGTTCTTGGTGAACAGTTCGTGACCGCGCTGTTTGTTGACCGGGCCGTTCATGACGACGGCCTTCTTGGCCTCGATGAGCTTCTGCTTGTCGCCGGGCGTGGGGCGATAGACGCCGATCGTGGCGACCATGAGCTTCTTGAGGTCGACGTTCTTCTCGGCGAGGTCGCCGAGGGTGCGCAGTGCGGGCAGGGGGATGTCCGCCGGATCGACCTTCTTGGCCTTGATGGCGGAGAGAAGTGCGGTCGCCCACGCCGGACGGGCGGCCAGGGTCTGGGCGGCGGCGCGGCGAACGTCGGGAGACGTCGGGTGCTCCCAGCACTTGAGGATCGCGGCGGCATCGGCGTCCGTGCCGAAGTCGGCCAGGGCGCGCAAGGCCTCGGCCTTGACCGGCTCGACGCCCCAGTCGTTGAAGACTGCCAGGAGCGCTTTGTGGACGTCTTCGGACTTGTTGCCGCGGAGGAGCTTGATGGAGGCGGCGCGGTCGTCTTCGGGGTTGCCGCGGCCCGTGAGGGTCTTGAGGGCGGCGGCGACATCGGCCTTGGCGCCCCACCGGGTCGCCAGTTGCCTGGCGCGGTTGACGACCGATTTGTCGGTGCTTGTCGCCAGGGTGGCGGTGAGGGTCTCGGAGCCCTCGGGGGCGGTCATGAACGGCTTGTGACCGGCAATGAGGCCGTCGAGCATGGCGGCGACGACGGGGAGGTTCTTGTGGTCGCGAAGGAAGGCGAAGAGAGGCTCGCGGAGCTTGGGGTCATTGCCGCTGTAAAGCCGGCGGGCGATCGAGCGTGGGACGAGTGCGCCCGTCGCATCGAGGGCGGTCGGATTCTGTGCGAGGAAGTTCAGGAGCGGCGCCGGGTCGCGCTCGACCAGCGGTTCGGCGGCGTACCAGATCAGAGTGGGGAGCATCGGATCCGCGGCGGTTCCGGGCTGGGTGATCAGAGCGGCGACGATCGGCGTCGTGTCGAGATTGGAGAGGCGCTTGGCGGCTTGGGCGACTGCGGCGCGGACGACTGGCGAGGGGTCCTTGGCCAGGCTCGCCAGCACCGCGATGTCGCCGGTGCTCACCTGCGGGCGCTCGGCGATCAAACGCGCGACCCAGGCGCGGACGGCTTGCTCCTTGTCGGTCGCCAGCGCCTCGGTGGTGGACGAATCGAGATGGTCGGTCGAGTGCAACGTCCAAAGCGCGGCCAGGCGGGTTTCGAGTGGCTGGTCGCCCTTGATCAGAGCGACGAGCGCGTCGTGTACGTCCGCCTTGCGCTCGGTCAGCACCCGCTGGGCGTGGCGGCGCATCCAGACGTTCTTGTCCTTGAGGGTTTCGACGAGCTGGGCGTCGGTGAGCTTCTGGAGATCGAGGTTGGCGGGGTGGCTGGCAACGGGCTTGCCCTTGTCCTTGCCGGTGTAGACGACGCGCCAGATGCGGCCGGTGCTGCGGTCGAGATCCGGGGCGCGGCTGTTCTGGTAGCAGGGGTACTTGTCGTACCAGTCCATGATCCACAGGTTCCCGTCCGGGCCGATCTGGGTGCTGACCGGGCGGAACCAGCCGTCCGTGCTGTTCAGGAACGCGTCATCGACGTGGTCCTTGCCTTTGTGCAGGTCTTTGCCAATCCAGGACGAGCCGTTGGCGATCAATTGGTCTTGATTAATACAATTGCCGTGAATATTGCCCATGAAGATCGTGTTGTCGTACTCGCTTGGGTACGTGCCGCCCTGGTAAACCTGGATGCCGGCGTAGGCGGCGCGGTAGTGCTTATGATCGTTGATGTTCTTCAGCAGGTCGTAGGCGTAGGGCCAGCCGGGCAGGCCGCCCTGACGGACGTAGATGCCGCCGGGCACGACGTGCCAGAGGTGCTCGACCACGCAGGCGGAGACGAAGGCGTTGCCATAGCGGTCCCAGTCCACGCCCCACTGGTTGGAGATGCCGTCGGCGAACTGCTCGAGACGCTTGTCGGCCGGGCGATAGCGCATGACGCCGGCGTTGAACTTGACCTCCGGCCGCTCGGGGTGCTCGGGGTCCTTGACGTGGGACTGGGTGAAGACGCCCTGCGTGAAATACATCCAGCCATCGGGGCCCCAGTTGAAGGAGTTGAGCAGCTCGTGGCGGTCTTCCAGGCCGAATCCGGTGAGGAGGATCTTTTTCTGGTCGGCGACGTCGTCGCCGTTGGTGTCGCGCATGAACCAGAGATTCGGGGCGGCGCCCACGTAGACGCCGCCGTTGCCGACCTGGATGGCGGTCGCGAGGTTAAGGCCGTCGGCGAAGACGGTGACCTTGTCGGCGTGACCGTCGCCGTCGGTATCCTCCAGAACCTTGACGCGGTCCTTGTTCTTGGCGCCTTCGCGGGTGGTGTAGGGGTAGTCGATCAATTCGACGACCCAGAGGCGGCCGCGGTCGTCCCAGGTCATGGCGACGGGATTGACCACATCCGGCTCGGAGGCGAAGCAGCGGACTTCGAAGCCGTCCGGGACCCGGAAGTGCTTCACGGCGTCCTCCGGCGAGAGCTGGGGCGTCGGCGCCGGGTCGTAGGGGCCGGCGTTGGCCGCCGCGGCGGCGAGCGACAGGGCGAGGAGAAGCGCGATTTTCCGCATCGTCGGGATCCTCAATGGGAAGGGACCTGGTTCGCCCATTCGTACCGGGCCACGCAGGGCGCGTTGCGGGGTAGAATGGGACGGGTATTCTATCGGGCCGTTTCGCAAAGCCCATGTCCTCCTCTGAGGAGCTCCAGCATGAAACGTTCTCTGATCGCGCTCGCGCTGGCCGCCGGCGCGTCCGCCGCCGTTGCCTTCAGTGCCCGTGCCGTCGAGCCGGGGTGGAAGAAGATTCAGCTCACCGACAAGTTCTACGCCGAGGGGATGGCGGCGGGGGACTTCAACAAGGACGGGCACATGGACGTGGTCTACGGCCCGTTCTGGTGGGAGGGCCCGGACTTCAAGGTGCGGCACGAGATCTTCAAGCCGACGGGCAACCAGGCGGAAGGGTCGTGGAAGCCTGATAACGATTATTCGAAGGACGCGTTCTTCGCGTTCGTCTACGACTTCAATAAGGACGGGTACCCGGATTACCTGGTGTACGGCTTCCCCGGCGAGTTCGCCAAGATTTACACCAATCCGGGCAAGGAGGGCCTGGCGAAGGACGAACCGTGGAAATCGACGACGGTGTTCGACGTCGTGGACAACGAGTCGCCGCAATTCGCCGACTTTGATGGCGACGGCAAGCCCGAAGGCATCTTCCAGACATCGGACCCACACATCATTCCGCCGCGGGAAGAAGAGGTCACCGACCCCAAGACCGGCAAGAAGTCGCTCAGGAAGTTCAACATGGGCGCGCTGGGTTACGCGACCATCGACTGGACCGACCCTTACAAGAAGTGGACGTTCCACCCCGTCACCGCGCCGGGCGGCTGGCAGCGCTTCACGCACGGCTACGGCTTTGGCGACGTGAACGGCGACGGCAAGAACGACATCATCACCAACCGCGGCTGGTACGAAAACCCCGGCGATCCGAGCGTAAAGGTCTGGAAGGAACACAAGCTCGACATGGGCTCGGGCGGCGCGCAGATCTACGTCTACGACGTGGACGGCGACGGCAAGAACGACATCATCACCTCGCTGGCGGCGCACGGGTACGGCCTGTCATGGTATCAGCAGGGCGCGAAGAACGACCAGGGCGAGATCACCTGGATCAAGCACGAGATCCTCCCCGACAAATACGTGCCCAACAAGCAGGGGATCAAGTTCAGCCAACTGCACGCGATCGACTTCGTGGACATGAACGGCGACGGCCTGAAAGACATCGTGACGGGCAAGCGCTACTTCGCCCACGGATCGCACGGCGACGCCTTCCCGCTCGACCCCGCCGTCCTCTATTGGTTCGAGCTCAAGCGCAACCCGGCAGACCGCAGCGTGGACTGGATCGGTCACAAGATCGATGACGACAGCGGCGTGGGCGTGCAGGTGATGGCCACCGACGTGAACGGCGATGGCAAGCCCGACGTGCTGGTGGGGAACAAGAAGGGGGCGTTCGTCTTCATCCAGGAGGGGAGCCGATAAGATCGGCCGACAATCGAACGATCCAAGCGACGCCCGTCGAACACATCGATGGGCGTCGTTCTTTCTGTCCCGGCGCGGGCGGGCGCGGTATGATCGGGTCAGGCCGCAGCGAGGGCGTCGCGCGCGGAGCGGTTGGCGTTTCTCCTACCGAGGATCGGACCAGCATGGCGGAAACCCTGTCCAGGACGAGGGGGATGGCGTGCGCGCTGGCGGTGTTGCTGGGCGCGGGCCCGGCGGCTGCACCGGCTCGGGGGGTCGGGCAGTTTCAGATCCAACTGAACCTGGGACCGGGCCTGGCCGCCAACCCGGATGCGGCGGCGGCGTTCCGCCGCGCAGCCGACGACTGGCAGTCGCGCATCTCCAACCCGATCCGCATCAATATCGACGCGGACCTGGCAACCTTCGGCGATCCGAACATCATCGGCCAGACCGGCTATGGCATGGGCAACTTCAACCTCGACTACACGACCGTCCGCGACCTGATGGCGGCCCGCTCTCTGCGCCCGGGAGACCAGATCCTCGCTTACCTGCCGACGACGACGCAGGTGAGCGCCAACGTCCCCCCGCAGGGCACCTTTGACCGCGCGACCATCGGCATCCTCCGCGCCAATCAGAAGGCCCTGGGGCTGATCCCCGACGCGCTCAACGACACGGCATCCGACGGCAACATCGCCTTCAACCGGGCGTACACGTTCGACTACGACCGCAGCGACGGCATCGACATCGGCAAGATCGATTTTCAGACCGCGGCCACGCACGAGATCGGCCACGTGCTGGGGTTCGTCTCGGACGTGGACGATTTCGACTTCGATCCGACCCTGACCGATAACGCGACGACGCTGGACCTCTTCCGGTTCAACTCCGGAGCCAAGCCGAAAACCTTCGACGAATTCCGCGACTTTGCCCGCGAGCTACGGCCGGGACAGCCCTCGGTCACCAGCGACACCGTCGTCGAATACCCGATGTCCACCGGCGCCAGCAACGGCGATCACCACCAGGCCAGCCACTGGCAGGACGATTTCCTCTTCGAGAACGGCACGATCACGATCGGCCCGACGATCGGGATCATGGATCCGACACTGGATTATGGGCGCACGGAGGAGATCACCGCCGCCGACCTGCGGGCGATGGAGCTGATCGGCTACGACACGCCCGAGCCGGGCGCCGCCGGGATGCTCGTGATCGCGGGCGCCGCGATGCTGGCGCGCAGGCGCCGCGCATAGATCTCGCTTGCAATCGTAGGTGGGGCTCCGCCCACCATCCTCGCGAAGAAATGCGGTCGCGCGCGAAATGGTGGGCGAAGCGAGCGAAGCCACCCTACAAAAGAGCATCCTTCCGCACCACCGAATCCACGTAAAGGTCATCCAGCGCGCCCCGAAGATCAGGAAATCGCAACTCGAACCCTGTCTCAAGCAACCGCTGCGAACTGCATCGCCGGCCCCACAGCGCCAACTCCGCTTCGCTGCGCATCACCCACGCCCCCAGTCGCACCGCCCACACCGGCGCGGGCGGGCTCCAAGGCCAGTGCAAGACGCGGCGCAGCTCCCGCATGAACTCCGCATTGGTGACCGGCTGCGGCGTGCAGACGTTGTAGAGGCCCGACACGTCCTCGCGCTCGATCGCGAACCGGACGGCCCGGCACAGGTCGTGGACGTGCAGCCAACTGATCCACTGCCGCCCCGTCCCGGCGCGCCCGCCCAGGAACCATCGCGTCAGCCGCTCCAGCGTCCCCAGCGCACCGCCGCCCCGCCCAAGGACGAACGCGATGCGGAGCAGCACCCGCCTCGCGTGCGGCGTGGGGGTCTCGTGAAACGTGCGCTCCCAGAGCGTGGCCGTCTCAGGTGAAAACCCCTGGCCGGACGGCGTGAATTCGTCACACCACCGGTCGCCCGCATCGCCGTAGATCGCGGTGGTGGAGGACTGGATCAAGACCTTCGGCGGCGTGGCGCAGCGGGCGATCGCCTCGCCGACCGCGCGGACCGCGTCCACGCGCGAGGATTGGATTTCGCGACGGTGCTCGGCGGTGTAGCGGCAGTTAACGTTCCTGCCCGCGAGGTTGACGACCGCCAGCGCACCGTCCAGTTCGCGCGCCCATTCGCCGATGGTGCGCCCATCCCAGTGAACGTATCGGATGGGGCCCGGTCGATCCGCCCGGCGCGTGAGGACGACCAGTTCATATCCGGCCGGCACGAGGTCGTCCGCCAGCGCCCGCCCGATGAAGCCCGATCCGCCCGCGAGGATGATTCGTCGGTTGCCGCTCATCTGTGCCTCGCCGCGGCGATCGCGTAGACGATGGTCAGGTAGCAGAACACGGCCGTCAGCGTGTGATACCCGACCGCGAGCACGCGGTTGGTCAGGTGCGGCGTTGCGTCGAACACGAAGAACTGCACGAACAACCGCGCGCCCCAGAAGACCGCGATGAACCCGCACAACCATCGCCCCGTCACCTGACCCGAAGCCAGGTCGCCGGCGTTGAATAGCGAAATCAGACCGAACGCGATCAGCGTCATCACGACGAACGCGGCGTGCGTCCAGATCATGTGGCGCGAGAGCCGGCATACGCGCAGCAACTCATGCCGCCAGTCGAGCACCCGGGCCGCCAGACCGCCAGCGATCAACAGGCTCAGTTGGCACACGCCGCCGAAACGGATGAAGTTCTCGAGGATCATGACGTCTCCTTTCAAAGTGAAGCGATCGCGCGCAGGAACGGGACGATCACACGCCCGACGAACGGCGGATGGAACAAGAGCGGCAGCGGAAGGGTGGTCATGGCGACGGCGAACAGCCGGCCAGCGACCCCGCGCAGGTGCCTCCGCCCCCAGCGCGTCCGTTCCACGCGAATGCCGAGGAACTGGACGAGGAAGTAGAACGTGGGCAAGCCGAATCCGGCGCCGGCGGGGAGCGAGATGATCGCGTCGTGCACGAGCCCTGAGGTGAGGAAGACGACGAAACTGGCGACGACCGGGCCCGTCCGGCGATGAAGCGGACGGAAGATCCACTCGCGCGCCAGGTCATGGAAGGCGCGGTTCCAGCGAACGCCCCAGAACTCCGCCAGGTTCCTCGCACGCGTCGGCGAACGCATGATGGGCTCGGCTCGGACCCCGAACGCTTGCCACGCGAGGGCAAGCAGGTCGAAAAACCCGAAGTGGAGCAGCAGGATCAGGCCGAGCATGCCGCCCCACCCGCCGAGGAACGCATCGGGAACGTAGCGCGGGATGGCAAAGAGTAGAAGGAGCCCGGCGCAGGTCCGCGCCAGTGCGCCGGCGAACGCGGCGAAACCGCAAGCGAAGTTGGGGCGCTGGTTGGGATCCAGGAACGCCCGCGCGTCCATGCCGGGCCACGCGAAGAGGTAGCCCAGCGACCGCTGCCAACCCGCTCGCCGCGCAAGCACCCTGGCATCGCGCCAGGTCGCCCACTTGCACCCGAAATACACGGCCAGCGCGAGCAGCCACATGAAGGTCCAGGCCTGCACCTGGTTTCGCAGGAGTAGTGCGGCGACGGGAAGCACGATCAGGGGCGTCCACTTCGTCCAGGTGCTTGCGGGCGCTCGTGCCGGGTCGAAGGTGGTCGGCACGCGCTTCGGCCCGCCGATTTCCACGTCGAAGACGCCCGCCGACGCGTGGGCGCACACGGGCCGCGCCAGCGCGAACCACGGGGCGAAACTGCGGATCAAGCCGTCATCCTCCACCGCGACGTCGCAGCGGCGCCACGTCCACGGTTTGTGACGGATCTGGAACATGCGTCCCCGGCCTTCGCGGCAGGTAAAGGCCGTGTAACGCTCGAGCAGGAATTGGTCCAGCGTGGCGCTGGCGGCCGAGTGGAACTCCGCGCGTTCGATGGCCGTGAACCGCAGCGCCTCCGCATGGTCCACCACGTCGCGGCGCATCGCGCGATAATCCAGCCGCGCGAGGTGGAACGGCAGCCCATACAGGCGCGGGCCGATCAGCCGGGCGAGGCGATTGGGGATCCATTCCGCCAGGAAGCAGATCCCCCGATGCCCGCCGGCGCGGACGTACGTTCGCAGGTTGAGGAAGGCGTGCGTCGCGACGGGCCACATCAGCGCGGCCGCGAATCGCCCGCCGATCGCCGGGCGCAGTCGATGCTGCGTGAACGCGACCAGGCTGACCCATGCCTGGCCGTCCCAGAGGTCCAGTTCGTACGGGACCTGAGGCTGGAGGATGGCCGGGTCAATGGCGCAATGGACGAAGACCGCGTCGCGCCAGTCGGCGGTGAACCAGGGGCGAATTGTCGTGTCGTCGCTTCGCTCGAACCGGCCGGTGTCACGGAGGGCCATGAGTGTTGTCGTGGTCATCGCAGACCGCCTTTCGATTACTCACGTCTCCCAAATCTGTCATTTCAGTCAAAACAGAAAAAATGCGTCAAAAAAATATCGCCTGTCACCCGAGCAGCTTCCGGATCTTCTCCCCCAGCCGCGCCATCTTCAGCAGGCTCGCGGTCGGCAGGCGCTTGAGCTGCTCGTACCACGCGGTCATCGTCTCGAAGAAGCCGAGCAACTCGCCGATGCGCTCGCGCGCGTACTTGTCTTCGGGTCCGGACTTCTCGGCCTCCATCACGCATTCGCGCAGGACGCTCAGCGTCGGGTCGATCTCCCGCCGCTTGCGCTCGTCCATCACCTGGCGATACAGTTCCCAGACGTCCTTGATGGATTCGAAGTGGTCCCGCCGGTCGCCCATCACGTGAACCACCCGGACGATTCCCCAGCTTTGCAGTTCCCGCAGGCTCGTGCTGACGTTCGACCGCGCGACCGAAAGCGTTTCGGCGATCTCCTCGGCGTGCAGCGGCTTCTGGGAGATGAACAACAGGGCATGCACCTGGGCGACGGTACGGTTGATACCCCAGCGGGTGCCCATCTCCCCCCAGTGGAGGATGAACCGCGTCATGGTGGGGGTAAGGTGAGGCATGGTGATTCTGTAATTTCTGTCTTAACAGAACATACTGTATCCACGCCGGCCGTGCAAGTCGAATTTTGTGAAATTATCTGCCCCCCGACCGTCTACAACAGTGCAGGCGTGCCGCGCGCGCCGACCCGCGCGCCCCGCCGGTTGCCGCGGCCCTCTTATAAAGCCCGAAACGTTTTCTCACATGCGATCGGGGCGCGTTCGGCTATGACCCAACGCACGCGCCCGGTTGCCGGCGGATTAGTGATTTGGACGGCGATCGTCCGGCGATTATCTTTAACGCAACCCCTCGGCGACGAACCAAACGCGAAGGACGAGGAATCAGACACCCGTGAGGATCTTCATTCGCATCGTCGTGGTGATCGCCCTCCTGGGCGCGGGCCTCTGGGGCGCCGGCAAGTGGTGGACGTCCCGCGCCCAATCCGTCGCCGACCAGCCCACCCTGGTCCGCGTCGAACCGGCGGTCCGCGGCAGCCTGATCGAATCGATCAGCGCCGCGGGCGACGTCGAGCCCAGGACCCGCGTTGCGATCAGCGCCCGCGTCTCGGCCCGCATCGCCGAACTCCCCTTCAAGGAGGGCGACCGTGTCACTAAGGGCGATCCGACCGCCAACCCGCCCGTACCGCCCTCGACCCTGGTCAAGCTCGACTCCAAGGACCTCGAGGCGCAGCTTAACTCCGTGCAGGCCCGCCGCGCTGCCGAGGAGGCCCAGCTCAAGGTCTCCGACACCCGCGTCGCCGCACAGAAGGCCCACATCGAATCCCTCAAGGTCACCCTCGCCGACGCCCAACGCGAGCTCAAGCGAAAGAAGGACCTGCTCAGCAGCCAGGACGTCAGCCAGTCCGAGGTGGATCAGCTCCAGGCCAAGGTCGATCAGCAGGATGCCGAGCTGAGCGGCGCGATCGCCAGCCTGCACGGCGAGGAGGGGGGCCTGATCGTCGCCCGCCACAACATCGAGGCCGCCGAGGCCGAGATCGCCAAGGCCCGCGACAACCTCACCTACGCGACGATCACCTCCCCGATCGACGGTGTGGTCACCCGCCTCAACGCGGAGGTGGGCGAGGTCGTCGTCACCGGCACCATGAACAACGCCGGCACCATGATCATGGAGGTCGCCGACCTCTCCCAGATGGTCCTCGAAGCCAAGGTGGACGAGTCGTCCGTCGCCGATGTCCGCGTCGGCCAGCACGCCAAGGTCCGCATGGAGGCCTTCCGCGACCGCGTCTTCGACGGCACGGTCAAGAGCGTCGCCCTGGCGAATTTCGACCCCCAGTTCGCGCGCGGCAGCATGAGCAACTCCCGCTCGATGAACAGCGACACCGGCAAGTCCTACCGCGTGGACATCGGCATCGACATGCAGGGCGCCCGCAAGTTCTCCGGCCTCTCCGCCGACGCCGAGATCGAGACCAAGCGCTACGACGACATCATCAAGGTGCCGATCCAGGCAGTGCTGGGGCGCACGCCCGATTCGCTGCCCGCCGAGCTCCGCAACCGCCCGGAGGTCGATACCACGAAATCGACCGTGCCGGTCATCTACCGCTTCATCGACGGCAAGGCCGTTGCCACGCCCGTCTCCATCGGCGCCAGCGACATGACCCACACCGTAATCAAGTCCGGGCTGGCCGCCGGCGACGTGATCATCACCGGCCCATATAAAGTCCTCGAATCCCTCAAGGACGGACAGAAGCTCAAGCGCGAGGAAGCATCGACCAGCAAGCCCTCGACAGCCCCGACTACGTCGCCGTCCAGTCAACCGTCCGCCTCGCCCGCGACGACCCAAGCCGCCGCCCGGGCGGGCAAGTGATAAGCCAACGCCCCAACGCCCCACCGCACGCGCACCCATGTCCGCCGTCATCCACCTCGACAACATCACCAAGGTCTACAAGGTCGGGGACGAGACCATTCGCGCCCTGGACGGCGTGAACCTCAAGGTCGGCGAGAACGAGTACGTCGCC
>DATBFY010000347.1:0-3682 GCA_036558265.1 Tepidisphaeraceae bacterium
GCGCTGCAGCTCACCTATTACCTGCTGCGGATCAAGTTCTTCTCCTGGGTCCACCCGCTGGATGTGGTCCGCGGCATGCGCGACGCCTTGGTAATGGCGTTTTCCACTGCCAGCTCGACCGCCACGATGCCCGTCACCTACGCCTGCCTGCGCGAGAAGGTCGGGCTTCGCGAGGATTCGGCCTCCATGGGCGCGCTGGTCGGCTCGAATTTCAACAACGACGGCACGGCCCTCTATGAAGCGATGGCTGCCCTGTTCATCGCGCAGATGATGGGACAGGACCTGTCGCTCGGGCAGCAGTTGATCGTGGTGGTCATGTCGATCGTG
The DNA here is from genome assembly GCA_036558265.1 of Tepidisphaeraceae bacterium. Taxonomy (GTDB): domain Bacteria; phylum Planctomycetota; class Phycisphaerae; order Tepidisphaerales; family Tepidisphaeraceae; genus RYN-433. The sequence continues at coordinate 328 of DATBFY010000347.1, forward strand.
GCGTCGGTCGGCGCCGCCGGCATCCCCGAGGCCGGATTAGTCACGATGACGCTGGTTTTCTCGGCCGTTCATTTGCCGGTGCAGTACATCTTCCTGCTGCTGCCCGTGGACTGGTTTCTGGACCGCTGCCGGACGATGATAAATGTCATGGGGGATGTGAACGTCGCATGTCTGCTCGAAGGGAAGTCGAAGAAGTCAGAAGCGAGGAGCGAGAAGCGAGAAGAAGTCGCACAAATCGCATAAAGGCGCGCACGGCCCGGTCACTGAAGTGGCCGAGCCTCATACAGCACCCCCCCTTCATGAGCCAAGCGGTGGAAGTCAACTTCGATGCGATCGTGGGCCCGACCCACAATTACGCCGGGCTCTCCTACGGCAACGTCGCATCGCAGAAGAGCAAGAATACGATCGCCAACCCGCGCCTGGCCGCCCTCGAAGGGCTGGCGAAGATGAAGTTCCTCGCCGATCTGGGAATCCCGCAGGCCGTGCTTCCGCCGCCGCTCCGGCCGGATATCGCCACGCTGCGCTGCCTGGGCTACACGGGTTCCGACGCCGCGGTTCTTCAGGCCGCGGGCAAGGACGACCCGACCCTGCTCGCGGCGGTATCCAGCGCTTCGTCGATGTGGGCCGCAAACGCCGCGACGGTGTCGCCGAGCGCGGATACGGCGGACGGTTTGGTGCATTTTTCGCCCGCGAACCTCCTCTGCCAACTCCATCGCTCCCTCGAACCCGAGGCAACGGCCGCGGCGCTGCGCGCGATCTTTGCGGACGAGGGCGCGTTCGAGCACCACCGCCCGCTGCCCTGCCACGCCCGCTTTGCCGACGAGGGCGCCGCCAACCACACGCGGTTGTGTGCTGACTACGGTTCCCCGGGCCTGGAGGTGTTCGTTTACGGCAAGCAGGTCAGCCCGCCCAGCCCGATCGCCCCCAAAGTTTTCCCGGCGCGGCAGACGGCGGAGGCGAGCCGGGCGGTCGCGCGGCGGCACCAGATCTCCCCCGATCGCTCGCTCTTCATCCGCCAATGCCCCGATGCCATCGATGCGGGCGTCTTTCATAACGACGTGGCCGCGGTCGGCAACCAGAACGTGCTGCTCTGTCACGACCGCGCGTTCCATCACCAGGAACAGGTTATCGAGGATTTGCGCAACGCGTTCGAGCGCGTCGCCCGTCAGCCACTGCACCTGATCCAGGTTCCCAGCGACGAGTTGACGCTCGCGGAAGCGGTCGAGACGTATCTCTTTAACAGCCAGATTGTTACGATGCCGGACGGCACGATGGCGTTGATCGCCCCGTCGGAATCGCGGGATCACCCGCGGGCCCGCGCGGTGATCGACCAGCGGATTCTTGCTGCCGATACGCCGATCAAGGGGGTCCACTTCCTCGACGTCCGGCAGAGCATGAGGAACGGGGGCGGCCCCGCATGCCTTCGCCTCCGCGTCGTCCTGACACAGGCCGAACTCGAGCGCGCCCACCGAGGGGTGTTTCTGACGCCCGAGCTTTACGATCGCCTGGTCGCCTGGGTCAACCGTCGCTATCGCGACGAGCTTCGCCCCGAAGACCTCGCCGACGCCGCCCTGCTTGACGAGTCCCGCGCCGCCCTGGACGAATTGACCCAAATCCTCGACCTGCCGTCGCTTTATGACTTTCAGCACGGGTAATCCGGATCACCCGAACGTCATCCCGAAAAGAATCTGCATTTCCCGCTTCGTAGCCGTAACGCCCGCCGCCACCCGCCCGTCTTACCACAGGGCACGGGCGAAACTTGACTTATGATGGTGGCAGCGGTTCAACTTCCCTCGTTCGACTGGTCGGCATTCCCGTGGGGATCTCCCGGGTGGGAATGGCCGGCCGATCGCCTTCCCAGGCGATTGTTCATCGGCGTCGAACCCGTCGTCGAGGTGCCCTGCGCCATGCCAAGCGTCGCCGAGCTCAAGGACTGGTTCGAGAAGAAGGTCATCGAGAACCAGCGCCTCTTCTACGCGATCGCCTACCAGGTGCTGGGCGACGCCCACGAGGCCGAGGACGCGGTGCAGGCCGCCGTCTGCAAAGCCTGGAGCAGCCTGGCGGAGCTGAACGATCCGCAGGCGCTGGTCGGCTGGGTCGCCAAGATCACGCGGCACACGGCGATCGACGCGCGCCGCCGCAAACGCGAGCGTGCCACCGAAGACGAGGAGTTGGCCGCGCTCGATCCCGGCGCCACGGACCCCAACGTGGCCGAGCAGGCGGACGAGCGCGCCGTCATGCGCGGCCTGATCGCCCAACTCCCCGACAACCAGGCGATCGTCGTGACCCTGCGTTTCTACGAGGGCCTGGACGGGCCGGCGATCGCCAGGCGCCTGGGCATGACCGACAACGCGGTGCGCGTGCGGCTGCACCGGGCCCTGGAGCGGCTGGGACAACTGATGCGAGCGAAAGTCATGAAGAAGGAAGCGGGCGCGTGATGAACGGGAACGACTGGGAAGACATCCTCAACGCGTACCTGGAGGGCAAAGGCCTGCGCGCCGACGCCGAGGATCTGCGACTCCGCCTGCACCTGTCGGGCGAGGAGCGCGAGCAGATCGAACGGGCGCTGCGGGTCGCCGACCAGATCGACGCGGCGCTCAAGCCGATCCAGCCGCCTGCGGGCATCGAAGCCCGCCTGAGCGCCGGTCTTGGCGCCTGCGCGGCGCCGGCGTCGCTTCCGGCTGCCTGGCAAGCCAGCGGATCGGATTTCGTGAGGGGCACGTCCGCCCGATCCGACGAGGACGATCTCCTCGACGCCGCCATCGAAGGCCTGACGACCACCGCCGGGTTGCAGGGCGCGAGCGACGATGCGGCGCGCCAGGCCATCGAAGATGTCGCCTCCGCCGAGTCTCTCATGACACAGATCCCCCCTCCCCCCGCCGGCCTGGAGACCCGCCTGCGCGACCGCCTCCGCGCGCACATGAGCGCCCAGTCGGACCCGATCGACGAGCGGACCCTGCACCGGTTGCTCAACGTCCGGCCGCAGCGTCGCACGCCGCCGGTGATCCTCCCCGACGTCCTGGCCGCGGAGGAGAAACCCGAAGAGAACGACGAGAAATAGGCGGGCGATGTGTGCGCTCCCGTCGCCCGCGCGTCCGCGCACCCCTGGCATGCCCACCCGAGCCGCATCAACGCCAACGGGCGAAGCGCACCACGAGCGGCTCGTGAGGGCATGGCACCCAGCACCAACAACTAACAACTAACGCCCACATCCGCGCCGCTCGCCGCGATTGCGTAGAGCGCCGCCTTTACCTCGCACGCGTTCCACCCGGGCCGAACCTGTCGGATCCGCGCCACCAGCGCCGTCAAATGCGGCGCCGCGAAGGAGCTGCCCGAGATCACGCGGTATTGCGCT
>DATBFY010000348.1:0-10468 GCA_036558265.1 Tepidisphaeraceae bacterium
CCACTGGCTCGACGTCGTCCGCTACGCCGAGTCCGATGGGTACAAACAGGATGCCTATCGCCCCAACGTCTGGCCCTATCGCGATTACGTGATCCGCTCGTTCAATGCCGACAAGCCCTACGACCGCTTCGTCAGGGAGCAGCTCGCCGGCGACGAGATCGCCCCCGACGATCCCGACGCCCTCGTCGGCGTCGCGTTCCTGCGTCACGGCATCTACGAGTACAACCAGCGCGACGTCAAGAAGCACTGGCAGACGATGCTGGACGAGGTCACGGACGTGACGGCCGATGCGTTCCTCGGACTTTCGATGGGCTGTGCCAAGTGCCACGACCACAAGTTCGATCCGATCCTCCAGAGCGACTATTACCGCCTCGAAGCCTTCCTCGCCCCGATCGCCCCGCAGCAGGATGAGGTGCTGGCGACGACCCAGGAAAAGGCTCGCTACGCCGCGCAGCGCAAGGTCTGGGAGGACAAGACCGCCGCGATTCGCAAAGAACTCGACGTGATCGAGAAGCCCTACATCGAGCGCACGGCCAAGGCCGCGCTCATCAAGTTCCCGCAGGAAATCCAGGACATCGTCAACACCCCCGCCGAAAAGCGCACCCCTTACGAGGAGCAGATCGCCCAGCTCGCCACGCGGCAGTTGTACGACAAGACCGAAGCCGGCGAGGCTAAGGTCACCGGCCCGGAGAAAGGACGGCACCTGCAGTTGGTCCGTGAGCTGGCGAAGTTCGACGACATCAAACCCAAGCCGCTCCAGACGTGCTTGCTGGTTTCCGACATCGGCCGGGTCGCGCCCACCACCTATATGCCTGGCGACGCTTCGAAAAAGGTCCTTTCCCCCGGCTATCCCGTCGTCCTCGACCGCCAGCCGCTGATCGTCCCCCCGATCACGCCCACCGCCGCCACCACCGGCCGCCGCACCGCCCTGGCGAACTGGCTCACCCAGCCCAATCATCCGCTGACCACCCGCGTGATCGTCAACCGCCTCTGGCAGTGGCACTTCGGCCGCGGCATCGTCGGAACCGCCAGCGATTTCGGCAAGATCGGCGACCCGCCCAGCCACCCCAGGCTTCTGGATTACCTCGCAGTTCAACTAACCACTAACAACTGGCAACTAAAAGCCATTCACAAGCTCATCATGACCTCGGCCGCCTACCGCCAGTCCTCCACGCGGGCGATGCCCGAGGCAGCCCGCATGACCGACCCGGACGACCGGCTCCTCTGGCGCTTCCCCCCCAAACGCCTTGACGCCGAGCAGATCCGCGACGCGATGCTCGCCTCCAGCGGCGAACTGAAATTGGACATGTATGGCCCCGGCGTCGATGCTTCGAACGCCCGCCGCACGGTGTACACCAAGGTTCTCCGCAACAACCGCGACCCCCTGCTCGAGGTCTTCGACGTCCCCGATACCTTCGCCAGCGCCGCCGACCGCAACCGCACCACCACCCCCACCCAGGCTCTCCTCCTGATCAACGGCGACAGCACGCTCAAGCGCGCCGAGATGTTCGCCAGGCACCTGCGCACCCTGAACCTCCGCTCGCCGGATGAACTTATCGACACCGCCTGGCGACTCGCCTATTCGCACGATCCCTCGCCTGAAGAGCGCCAACTCGCCCTCGCCTTCCTCACTCAGAATTCGGAACCGGCAACTGCGAACTCCCTGACTTCCCGCTCGATCGACGAAAAGCCGCTGGTTAAGGGAATGCCGCAATTGGGCAGCCAGGCCATTTACATCCGCAACGCCCGACTCGACGACACGCTGCGCCTGGCAACGCCCGCCCACATGCCCACCGGCGATTTCACCGTCGAGGCCTACGTCCTCCTGGACTCGCTCTACGACGACGCCAAGGTCCGCGTCATCGCCTCGCAATGGGATGGGCGGCCCGACCACCCCGGGTGGGCCCTGGGCGTCACCAGCGCCAAGTCGAAATACGAGCCGCAGAACCTCGTCCTCCAACTCGCCTGCGACCCGCGCCAGGACGGCGGCGGTTACGAGGTCATCCCCTCCGACTTCAAGATCGAGCTGCACAAGACCTACTACGTTGCGGTGAGCGTTAAGCTCCACGACACCACCGACGCCGGCGTCACCTTCTACCTCAAGGACGTCACCGACATGGACGCCCCGCTCAAGAGCGTGTCGGTCAAGCACCGCCTGACGGGCTCGTACGCGGGCGACGCCGCCCTGGTCATCGGTGGCCGCGACGGCCCCACGGCCCAGGGTTGGGACGGCCTGATCGACGAGGTCCGCATCTCCAAACAGGCCCTGCCCAGGGACGAGCTTCTCTACAACGACGGCCTGGTCCTCAAAACCGCCCTGTGCGCCCACTGGACCTTCGAAGACCAGCCCGGCCTCTTCAAAGACTCCGCCGGCGTGCAGTCGGACCTGGTCAAGCCCGCCCCCGCCACCCTCGCTTCGCCCAACTCCAGCGACACGGCGCTGATCGACTTCTGTCACGTGCTGTTGAACTCGAACCGCTTCCTTTACGTCGATTGATCCGTATCACGGGCTTCCAGCCCGTGAACAAAACAAAAAGAAACACGGGCGAGGCGCCCGTGCTACGAAATGCAAAACGAAACCTCGATCCCCGGCCTTCCCCACCACGCCGCTCCCCGCTCCCGCCGCGAGTTCCTCGCGCGCTCGGGCGGCGGCTTCGGCGGGCTGGCCGCCACGTACCTCCTGTCCCAATCCCAGACCACCCGCGCCGCCGATCTCGCCAAGCTCCAGGCCGTCCACGCCAACCCGCTCAATCCCCTGGCCGGCCGGCCCGGTCACTACCCCGCCACCGCCAAGAGCGTCATCTTCATCTTTCTGGAGGGCGGCCCAAGCCACCTCGACACCTTCGACCCCAAGCCGCTGCTCAACCAACTGGCCGGCAAGCCCGCGCCCGACTCCTTCGTCTCCAACCTGATCACCGCCATGGGCGAGAGCCGCTCGCCCATCCTGGCCAGCAAGCGCCAGTGGTCACAGTGCGGGCAGTCGGGACTGTGGATGAGCGACTGGATCCCCCACCACCGCGAGATCGCCGACGAGATTGCCGTCCTCCGCTCCTGCGTCGCCGACGGCATCAATCACTCGGGCGGTGTCTGCCAGATGAACACCGGCTCGGTCCTCGCCGGCCGCCCATCCCTGGGCGCGTGGGTCACCTACGGCCTGGGCACCGAGAACCAGAACATGCCCGCCTTCTGCGTGCTGACCGATTCCAACCAGCAGGTGATCAACGGCCCGCGCAACTGGGGCGCCGGCTTCATGCCCGCCGTCTACCAGGGCACCAAGCTCAACGGCGACTCGCCCAGCCCCATCGCCAACCTGATGACCCCCGCCAGCGTCGGCCCGGATCGCCAGCGCGCCAAGCTCGCCCTGCTCCAGGATCTCAACCGCGAGCACGAGCGGTTTCACCCTGACCTTTCCGACCTCGACGCCCGCATCCGCTCGTACGAATTGGCCTTCCACATGCAGGCCCAGGCGCCCGACGCGGTGGACCTCTCGAAGGAATCCGACGCCACCCGCGCGCTCTACGGCCTGAACGACCGCACCACTGCCACCATGGGCCGCATGTGCCTGCTCGCCCGCCGGATGGTCGAGCGGGGCGTCCGCTTCGTCCAGCTCTACCACGGCGCCGGCAGCAAGTGGGACGCCCACTCCCACATCGAAAAGAACCACACCGAGCTGTGCGCCCAGATGGACAAACCCGTCGTCGGCCTGATCAAGGACTTGAAGTCCCGCGGCCTCCTGGATGAAACCCTCGTCATCTGGGGCGGCGAGTTCGGCCGCACCCCCATGAGCGAAAAAGGCGACGGCCGCGACCACAACCCCACCGGCTTCACCATGTGGATGGCCGGCGGCGGCGTCAAGGGCGGCCGCGCCATCGGCAGCACCGACGAGCTGGGCTTAAGGGCCGTCGAGGACCGCCTCCACGTCCACGACATCCACGCCACCGTCCTGCACCTCCTGGGCCTGGATCACCAGAAGCTGACCTACTTCCACAAGGGCCGCCCCGAACGCGCCACCGTGAACGAGGGCGAGATCTACCGCCGCATCACGACGGGGTGAATATGAGCGTCATTGCAATGGAATCCGACACCCGCATCGCGCCCGAGCGGCTCTGGCTCGTAACGGCAATCGCAGCGGCGGTCATCATCCTCGGCGGCCTGCTCGCCTTCTGGCTCGTTCGTCGGTTTTCACGTCCAATGCCATGATTGATCACAACGTGGCAATCCGTTCCCTGCCGTTGCTGCTCATTCTCCTCCTTCAGCCTGGCTGCTACATGCTGGAGGTGCCGCTCGCCAACCGCTCCTCGTATCCCGCACTCGCCGGCGGTGGCGGTTCGGCTGGCGCACTGCAGCCAGGAGTGACCACGCGAGCGCAGGTGCTCCAACAATTCGGCAACCCCGTCTTTCGATACGACGGCGAAACCATCTGGGAATACGTCGAACACCCCGACGCGTCTTTCTACCTGATCGTCCCGCCCGTTGTGGCGCATGGTCCGCTCTGGGGCACGACGCAGGGCACGCATTACCTCTTCCTGCGGTTCGACACCGGCGGCACGCTGCGCGATTATGAGGTTCTCCTGCACCCAGACCAGGCCGAGCACGAGGCCGAGATCGCCCGCTTCCGAGCCACACCCGATGCCTCAATCGCCCCGGCACTACAGTTCGGCCAGCGCATGACCTTTGGCCCGCCGGCGGCGTCCCCATCGGCTGATGTCGGACGCGAAAAGGGCTGAACGGATCTCGCGTCGCGCGGGCGCAGCTCGCCAGGTGAAGGGTGGGTCGTGGTTAGCCGGCCTTCGAGCCGTCGATCAGGCGGGCGAGGCGGTCGATGCGCTCGCCCAGACGATGGCCAGATTCGCGCAGGCCGGTGACTTGCTCTGCCAGGCGCAGCAGGAGGCGCTGGTGGTCGGTCGGGTCGAGGCGGCTGCCCGATCCGATGTTAAGGCCAAGTCGATCGCCCGATGAGTTCCCCTTGTGTCTTCCCGGTCCTGCCATTGCACGTTCTCCCATGACTTGCCGGCCATGTCTGCCCGCGGGGCGGGCGGCACATGGGGCCATTCAGCAGGGATAATGCGCAAAACGGGAGGCGCTCACGTCGGAATCTTGCCAAAACAGGCTATTTGGGTGCACGGGTCGGGGGCGAGGCGGGCTTTTCGATCTTCTTGACGCTAAAGGGTGGCGTCGTAAGGAGTTGCTTGCCCGCGGCGGGTTTGACGACCTTCTTCTTGCTCGCGGGCAGGACACTGGCGAGCGAGGGCATCGGGGCGCTGGCGGCCGTGCCGGTGTTGTAGTTCTGGGCGAGGAGGACCAGGTCGTTGAAATCCACGTTGCCGTCGCCGGTGAAGTCGCCCTGTTCCCAGGTCTTGCCGCCGGTCATGTTGTAGTTCTGGGCCAATGCGACCAGGTCATTGAAATCGACCTTGTTGTCGTGGTTGGCGTCGCCGGGGAGACGCGTGGTGACCTGCACCTCGAACGCGCCGATGTCGGGGGCGGCGCCCGAGACCCGGGGCTGGCCGCGCTGGTCGGTGGAGGAGATGGCGGCCTGCGCGGCGTCGCCCATGTCGATGGCCGGGCTTCCGTCCAGCAGCTTGATCGTGTCGGTCTGGCCGCCGTTGTTGCCCAGGGTGTCGAGCTTGGCGTCGATGGGGGTGAACGAGGTGCCGATGATGTCGGAGGCGACCCAGCCGGAGCTGAAGTCGGCGATGGCGATCAGGTTGTGGCCCAGCGAGGTGAAGACACCGAAGGCGTCGGGGGATTCGCCGCCGGCGTCGTTGTTGGCCGAGAGGGTGTTGGCGATCTTGAAGGAGGTCTGGTCGTCGGTGAAGAGTCCGCCGCCGTCCCCCTGGAAGCCGAAGCGTCCACCCGGGTCGCCGCCCAGGCCGCCATTGCCGGTGTCGTTGCCGGTGAGGGTGACGTTGACCAGGGTCGCGGTGCCGAGGTTGGCAATGGCGCCACCGGAGCCGCCGTTCCCACCAAAGCCGCCGTCGCCGAAGCTGCCGAAGAGGGAGTTGCCGCCGTTGCCGCCCTTGCCGGCGGTGTTGCCGACGAAGGTGGAGTTGTCGATGGAGAGGGTGGCATTCTCGTTATTGAAGATGGCGCCGCCGTTGCCACCGTCGCCGCCGTCGCCGCCGAAGTCGAACTGGTCGATACCGTTGCTGCCGTTGCCGGCCGTGTTGTTGACGAAGGTGCAGCCGTGGATGGTGAGTGTACCGCGATTGTAGATCGCGCCGCCGTCGCCGCCGGGGTTGCCGATCAGGTCGAAGGAGGTGTCGCCGTCGAGGGTGCGGTTATTGGAGAGGGTGCAGTTGGCAAGGGTGAGATTGCCGTGGTTGAGGATCGCCCCGCCCCCGTCCGACGCGATGCCGACGCCGCCGGTAAGGGTCAGGCCGCTGATGGAGATGTCGAGGTCGGAGCTGGTGGTGAAGATGCGGCCACCGTTGTTGCCGTTGATGGTCACGACGCGGGCGCCCGGGCCAGTAATGGCCAGACTGTCGGTGATGTCGAGCTCGCCGCTGGCCAGGTCGATGGAGCCGGTCAGCGCGGGGGCGAAGGAGATCGAGTCGGCGGTGCCCTGGCTATCGTTGGCGGCAGTGATGGCCTCGCGGAGGGTGGTCAGGTTGTCGCTGGGATCGGTATTGTCGCTGAGGGTATCCACCACAAACGCGGTGAGCAGCCGGCGGGTTTCCAGCGCCTGGATGACGGCGACGGTTGCGGACGAAATCGCTTTGCGCGGGGATCCTCCCCTGTTCATGAGACGACGACGCATATTCTGCTCTCCTCCGGCCCCGAGGCCCTTGTTTGTGTGGCGGTTAACGGCGGGGGTAGGATACCCGAAAACAGGGCGAAAACGCAATGGGGTGGGGTGAAGGCAGGAATCTGGGTTCGTTTTGCGCCGGTGTGCGCGGGGGGATAAGGGATGAGGGGAGGTGTGAAGCTGGGTGGTTTGCGCGCGAGTTTTTTTCTGGGATGGGGAGTTTTGGGGAGATTTGGGGAATCGGACGAAGGAGTCGCTGCGCGACGCGGTCGGAGAATTCCGCTCGCTAAAGCGAGCCCTACGTGGAGCGGCTTGGCGGGTCATGAGTGCGCGTCCTCCACCTATAGGGGCGGAGTTGCGCGCCGGTGACGTGCGAGTGCGCACCAAAGTTGCGAGGGGTGGGGTTTTGCTGGGGTTTTTGAGGGAAAACTTTTCTGTTTTTCGGGGGGAGGGGGTTGCGCTTCGAGCGCTACGCGAGCGCAACAGAATTGCGGGTTGTTGTCAGGGTTCGGGGGATGGGGATTGAGTGCGCTGGGACTCGAACCCAGGACCTACGGATTAAAAGTCCGTTGCTCTACCAACTGAGCTACGCACTCGCGGCGGCGCGAAGTCGCAAGCGGCGAGACTATAGGGAGTTTCGCGGGTTTCTCAACGGGGGCGGTGCCACTTAAAGTCCGTGAGAAGGGGATGAGAGGCGATGCGGGGCGGGTGGACTTCGGGTAGAATGCCGGTGCAGGAATTGGGGTCGAACATCACGCCGTACCCGGAGTTTGGATGTCACGCGCCTTTGGAGGGCGACGCCCATCCCTGATCGTGCCACTTTTTGCCCTGGGGTCGTCGTTCTGGGCTGCGCAGGCGGCCTGGGCAACCGACATCATCGGGATTCAGCCGGCGGCGCTGGATCAGCCGCAGATCAATGCGGCGATCCGGTATCCGTCCACGACCGGGACGCTGAACGATCCGCTCTTCGCAGATTTCGGCGGGGGGACGCGGGCGTTCAACGTGACGGCCTTCCTGGACACGGGGGCGTCGGGGGTCCTCCTGTCGAACGAGACGGCGAGCTTCCTGGGCGACTTGTACAACCCCGGCGTGGAGACGGCGTCGTACAACAACAAGCCGGTGGTTTACCAGGACGTGGGCGTCGCGGGCTCGGATAACTTCCGCGTGTCGGTGCCGGTCCAGGTGTCGATCGGGGCGTTCAACACGGCGAACGTGGACAACGTCGCCAACGCCGAGCAGCAGCTCAGCGACAGCAACCCGGCGTCGTTCCAGGGGATCGACCTGAGCTATTACAAGCACACGACCGGGACGATCCGGGCGCAGGTGGGGCCGCTGAACACGGCCGACCCGAACGATCCGGGGGACAACCCGCTGCTGGAGGACCTGGACGTCTTCGGGATGCCGGTGATGAAGGGGAAGGTGGTGGTGATGGACCCCAAGCCTGTGGAGAACATCATCAGCGGGAACATCGACAACGGCTTCCAGATGAAGACGCACGTGTACAACCCGGGGACGGCGTTCAACCCTGCGACGGCGGACGACGACCCGGGGATCCCCAAGACCACGCGGACGATCAAGCTGTCGTACGGCTCGTTTAACGAGTTCACCCGGACGGGGACGCTGGAGGGCGACGGGAGCGTGGCCCCCCTGCCGGCGGACCAGGTGGCGACGTACCAGCCGACGCTGGAGCACAACCCGTTCATCGGACCCAACCCGATCAACCCTGCGGGGGACACGACGCCGCCGGTGAAGGTGTCGTTCAACGGGCAGTCGGCGACGGGGTCGTTCCTGCTGGATACGGGTTCGGCGGCGTCGATGATCTCGACATCACTGGCGTCGAAGCTGAACGTGCGGTACGTGGCGGGGACGCAGGGGACGGACAACCCGCAGCTCGAGTCGTTCGACCCGAAGAACCCCAGCGCGCCCGGGACGGCGATCGACAACCAGTTCCAGCTTTCGATCGGGGGGATCGGCGGGACGACGAAGGTGGCGGGGTTCTTCCTGTCGTCGATGCTGGTCAAGACGATGCAGGGGAGCGTGACCAACGACAACGATCCGAACCACTTCAACTTCGTGCAGGCGCCGGTGCTGGTCAGCGATATCACGGTGCAGAACCCGGACACGCAGCGGACGCTGACGCTGGACGGGATCTTCGGGATGAACAACCTGGTGGCGTCGATCTTCGTGTCGGAAAACGGCGGGATCATCCCGGATTTCTCGGATCTGACGCCGGGGGCGTTCGACTGGGTGGTGTTCGACGAGCCCAACGGGGAGCTGAAGCTGAGGCCGCGGTTGAGCGGCGATTCGAATCGCGACGGCATCGTGGACTTCAATGACCTGGTGAAGCTGGCGCAGAGCTACAACAGCGAATTGCAGTCGGACTTCTGGGCCAACGGGGATTTCAACGGGGATGGGGTGGTGGATTTCAACGACCTGGTGATGCTGGCGCAGCACTACAACGATCCGAACGCGGCGGACGGGGTGATCGACCTGCCGCACTATCAGTTCGACATCGGGCTCGGCGCGGCGGCGGCAGGGGTGCCGGAGCCGGGTGGGTTGATGCTGATGGGCGGGGCGATGGTGGCGTTGGGGCGGAGGCGGAGGAGATAACTGCGGTCCCTCCGGCTCGGAAGCTTGTTTTCGGGCAGACAAGAATGTCCGCCCCACCGACTGGTTGAAGGAAACGATTCGTCGAATCGGGAAGAGACTGCGCCTAAGATTGGGGCTCATGGCGCTGACGCGTGACCGGTGCATTTGCCTGAGGAAGGTGGAGTACAGCGAGACGTCGCAGATCGTGACGCTGCTGGGGCGCGAGCACGGGTTGATGCGGCTGATCGCCAAGGGGGCGCATCGTCGGACCAAGGCGGGGGCGAGCAAGTTCGACGGCGGGGTGGACCTGTTGGACCTGGGGGATGGGGTGTTCTCGCTGCGGCTGGAAAAGGACCTGGCGACGCTGACGGAATGGTCGCTGCGGGACGGGCACCTGGAGTTGAGGTCGGACCTGCGGGCGCTTTATCTCGGGCAATACGCGGCGGAGTTGTGCAGCCTGCTGATCGAGGAGCACGATCCGCATCCGCAGTTGTTCGACCGGTTGGAGCAGACGCTTGGCGAACTGGCGACGGCGCGGCGGGAGGAGGTTTTCCTGGCGTTTGAGCTGGACCTGTTCCGAGAGGCGGGATATTTGCCGAATTTGTCGGGCTGTTCGAATTGCCGGGCGGGGTTCAGCGAGCGGGAGATGTGGTGGTTCTCGCCGTTTCGGAGCGGGCTGGTGTGTCGGAACTGCGAGTCGGCGGCGCCGGATCGAATCGCGGTGGATGCGCGGCTGTTGTCGATCGTGGGGCACGTGATGAAGTTGCCGCGGCAGAACGGGGCGTTGCAGCGGCTGCCGAGGCTGACGCGGCATCAGACGGATCCGCTGAACCGGGTGTTTGCGGAGCACATGCAGCATACGCTGGGGAGGAGGTTGCATGTGGCGAGGTATGTGGTGTAGGAGCCGCGGAAGCGAGAAGCGAAAAGCGGGAAGCGAGAGGGCCCGGGTCCCGACGCTCTCGTGCGGGTACCGGAAGAGGGGGAAAAGGCGTGGCGTGACAAAATAGGTTGGGGGTTTACAATCCGGGCCCAAATGCGAAGTGCGAAGGTTCTCCTTGTCGGATTGGCGTGCGTGCTGCTGGCGCCCGTGCCAGCGGTCGCGCAGGCGGCCAGTGGGCCCGCGGCGGCGCC
>DATBFY010000349.1:0-3869 GCA_036558265.1 Tepidisphaeraceae bacterium
CCACCAGGCTCTGGCGCGGTGCCGTGGCAGTAGTCGTTGGACTCGCGGTTGCCGTTGCGCTTGGAATTGCCGTAGGGGTCGTTTGCGCCGCTGCGTGGCTTAGGGTGAGCGCCAGGGCCAGAGCGGCTCCCGCGCCGCCCAGCGCACCGGCGGCCAGCTTCGGCCTTGTCAGTCGGCTCCTCAGACGGTTCATCAGTTCACGCTCTCCTTCGGGTCGGTCGGTGTCGCATGCGGGTGCGTCAACCCACCAGCAACACGACGCCGTTGCGTAGGGCGTTTCACGAGCCGGGTAAACGGCGTGTTAAATCTCTCGCCGTCTGCGTCCGGCCACAACGATTCGCCACGTCGGCTGACTGGGCTTATAATGCGCCAACTTCTTCAAGGTACGAACTTGTGCCCGACCGTAACCCACTTTGGAGGGAGAAGATAATGAAGAGACGCAACGCACTTGGCCTTGGCCCGGCAGCCCTACTTGCGCTCCACGCCGCAAACAGCCTACCCCTGGCGTTTGCCCGTGGTGAAGGCGGTACGTTTGTCTTTGGACGCGGCGGCGACTCCGTCAAGCTAGACCCGGCCGTCGTCACCGACGGGGAGTCGTTCCGGGTGACGGATCAGATCTTTGATCGCCTGATCGGTTTCGACGGTTCGACGACGAATATCAAGCCGGCCCTGGCTAAGAACTGGGACATCTCCCCGGATGGCCTGACGTACACCTTCCATCTCCGTGACGGCGTGACGTTCCATGACGGCACGCCGTTTGATGCGGCGGCGGTGAAGTGGAATTTCGACCGTTGGGGTGACGAAGAAAACCCCTATCGGAACGCCTCGGACACGTTCGAGTACTACGAAGACGTGGCCGGCTTCAGCGACGCGATCAAGAGCGTCGACGTGGTCGATCCGCTGACCTTGCAGATCACGCTCAACGCACCGCAGGGACCGTTCCTGCTCAACCTGGCGCTTCCCGCCTTCGGCATCGCCAGCCCGACGGCGATGATGGCCGACATTCAAAACGCGTACAAGAACCCGGTAGGGACCGGCGCCTTCAAGTTTGGGGAGTGGGTGCCTGGCGACCACATCACCTTGGCGAAGAACGCCGCCTACTGGGGTGATACGCCGCTGCTGGACAGCGCCATCGTCCGAACCATCCCCGACAATGCGGCCCGCTTCCTCGCGCTCCGCTCCGGCTCGATCGACATGATGGAAGGCGCCAATCCCGATGACGTGACCACTGCCGGTCGCGACCGTAACCTGCAGGTGCTGCTCCGGCCGTCACTCAACATCGCCTACATCAACATGAACCTGCGGCAGGCACCCTTTGACAAGCTCCAGGTGCGGCAAGCGGTGGCGGCGGCGATCAACCGCTCGGCCATTGTCGAAGCGCTCTACGCCGGAATCGGCAAGGTCGCCGCGCAGCTTATCCCGCCGACGATGCTGGGTTTCAACCCCGACGTGAAGGGTCCTTCGTACGACCCGGATCGCGCCAAGAAATTGTTGGCCGACGCCGGCCTCCCGAACGGCTTCACCACGGACTTCTGGTACATGCCGCTCTCGCGGCCCTACTACCCAGACCCCAAGTCGATCGCCCAGGCGTTCGCCGCTGATCTGGCCAAGGTCGGGATCACCGCCAATCTCAAGACCGAGGACTGGGATACCTACCTCCAGGATCGGAACGCGCTGAAGTTCCCCATCTGGATGCTCGGTTGGACCGGCGACAACGGCGACCCGGACAATTTCCTGTACACGTTCTTCGGCGCGCTCAACGCGCCTGGCAAGGCGGTCGACAACAGTTGGGACAACGCACAGGTCCGCACGCTGCTGCTTCAGGCGCAGAACTCCTCCGACGTTGGCGAGCGTGACGCGATCTATCGCCAAGTCAACCAGATTATCAACGACGAAGTGCCGCGCATTCCAATCGCCCATACCACGCCACCGCTCCTGGCCAGATCCTACGTGCGCGGCTACGTGACGAATCCGACGGCGACCGAGCCGTACATGCCGGTCTGGTTGGACAAGTAATCCTCATTCCTGACTTCCGTTCGGTGGCTCCCCTCACCCTCCTTCTCCCTCTCCCTCAAGGGGAGAGGGAGAGTTCGCCGGCTGCGATTCTCGCTCGTCCCTCTCTTCACCCGTGGGACCGGGGAACAGCACGAATAGCGCTGACGTGCTCGCATGCGCGCCTCCACCGTTCCCCTCTCCCCTTGAGGGAGAGGGGCCAGGGGTGAGAGGAGGCATCGCATGCTGTCTTTCACCCTGCGGCGGCTGATCGAGGCGGTGCCGGTGCTGATCGGCGTCTCGGTGGTTGTGTTTCTGTTCTTACACCTGATCCCCGGCGATCCCGCCATCACGTTGCTCGGCGAGCGGGCGAACGCCGACAACGTGGCCCGGGTGCGGGCGCAATACGGTCTTGACCAGCCCCTCTACGTCCAGTACGTCAAGTTTGCTGGCGGCGTCCTCCACGCCGACTTAGGGCGCTCGATCCGTACGAACCGGCCGGTGATGGAAGAGGTGCGTACTCGCTTCGCCGCCACGATCGAGCTGAGCATGGCGGCGCTCCTGCTGGCGACGCTGATCGGCGTGACCGGGGGAATCATCTCGGCGACGTGGCGCGGCTCGCTGATCGATCACGTTTCGCGTGTCCTTTCTCTCGGCGGCATTTCGATCCCGATCTTCTGGCTCGGTCTCGTCTTGATCTGGCTCTTCGCCGTGCGGCTGCCGTGGCTGCCGTCTGATGGCCGACTCGACGCCCAAATCAAGTACACCCCGATCACCAACTTCGTGCTGATTGATGCCGTGATCCAGCGGCGGGGCGACTTAGCGATCAACTCACTGCGCCACCTGATCCTGCCGGCAATCGCGCTCTCGACCGTGTCGATGGCCATTATTGCCCGGATGACCCGTAGCGCGATGCTGGAGGTGCTGCGGGCCGACTACATCCGCACGGCACGCGCGAAGGGTCTCAAGGAGCAGGCAGTGACTCTCCGGCACGCGCTGAAGAACGCGTCTCTGCCAGTCGTGACCATCATCGGCTTGCAGGTTGGCTTTCTGCTCAGCGGGGCCATCCTCACCGAGACGATCTTCGCCTGGCCCGGTGTGGGCCGCTGGACATTCGAGTCGATCCTCAACCGCGACTATCCGGTTGTCCAGGGAGTGACCCTGATCGTCGCGCTGATCTTCGTCGGCGTGAACTTCGTCGTCGACCTGCTGTACGCGTCGCTCGATCCGCGAATTAGGGCGCGATAGCGATGGCTATCGACGAGCGATTGCAGGCCTCGCCACTGCCTCTTCCGGCGGCACCAGTCGCCACTCGCGGAGCGACCGCACCGGCCGCGGCCCTCGGAGTACGTCGAAGCGGCCGCACGCCGCTGGCCGACTCGTTCCAGCGCCTGCTCCACGATCGCGTTGCGATGTTCGGACTGGCCCTTGTGCTGGGCATGGGGTTGGCGGCCATCTTTGCGCCGGCGCTGACCAAGCACGACCCGCTTGCGCAGGAGTTGGTCCAGCGCTTGAAGCCGCCCTCGGCACAGCACTACTTCGGCACGGACAACCTCGGACGTGATGTGTTCTCGCGGGTGCTCTACGGTGGGCGTATCTCCATGCGCGTCGGGCTGGTTTCGGTCGTGCTTGGGGTAGCCATCGGCGCTTTCCTTGGGCTGTTGGCCGGTTACGGCGGCCGGTGGGCGGACTC
The DNA here is from genome assembly GCA_036558265.1 of Tepidisphaeraceae bacterium. GTDB lineage: Bacteria > Planctomycetota > Phycisphaerae > Tepidisphaerales > Tepidisphaeraceae > RYN-433. The sequence continues at coordinate 3,686 of DATBFY010000349.1, forward strand.
GCTGATTAGTCGGGTGATGGAGATCGTCCTCGCGTTTCCGTCGACGTTGCTCGCCATCGCCATCGTGGCGGCGCGGGGGCCGGGGATCGAGAACACGATGGTGGCGGTGGGCATCGTCAGCATTCCCATCTATGCCCGGCTGATGCGATCGAGCGTGATCGCCCTGAAGGAGCGGGATTTCGTC
>DATBFY010000350.1:0-3156 GCA_036558265.1 Tepidisphaeraceae bacterium
CCGGCGCCCCGCCCGATGTCACGCTCGCGGCGAAGGTCAGAGCTTGCCCCGGCCCGGGATTTCCCGAGCGGAGCACGGGGGTGCTGACGCTGGTCGGCAGCGCGTTGACCGAGAAGCCCTGCCCGGCCGAAACCGAATCGAGGAAGTTCGCGTCGCCGTTGTACACCGCGCTGATCTCGTGGTAGCCGATGCGCTGGGCGCCGAACGGGACCCGCGCCCCGCCCCCGGTGTCGAGCGGCGCGGTCCCGATCGGGACGCCGCCGTCGCGGAACGTCACCGTGCCGGTAGGCGTGCCGGCCGACGACGTCACAGACGCGCTGAACACCGTCGTTTCCCCTACGTTGGCGGATCCGGCGCCGATGTTCACCGATGTGGCCGTCGCCGCCCGGTTGACCACCTGCGAGAGCGCCGCGGAGGTCGCCGGCGGGAAAATGCCGTCTCCGCCATACGCCGCCGTGATCAGATGTGTGCCCGCCACCAGTGCGGATGTGCTGTATGCCGCCTGTCCGGAAGCCAGGGTCACCGTCGAAAGTGTGGTCGCGCCGTCGCGGAAGGTCACGCTGCCGCCCGGCGTCCCGACCGCCAGAGCGACCGCCGCGACCGTCGCGCGGAGGGTCACCGCCTGCTTATAGGTGGAAGGGTTGGGCGAGGCCGTCAGCGTCACTGCAGGCGTCGCCTGGCACGCTCCTACATTGATCATCGTGCTCGCGGTCGATGCCGGTGTGAATCTCGGGATGAGGCTGCCGGCGCCGGAAGTCGGCGCCAGGCTCAGCGCGACCGTGCTCACCGGCGACCGCGGCGGGGCGCCGTTGAGGGTATAGAAGACGGCAAAGTCGGCGCTTTCCTGTTCTGGCGTTTGCCACTTGTTCAGCAGGATTTCCCAGACGGCCGTGGCCGTGCCGTTGGCATCGACCGGCAGCGGGCCGAAGAGATTGACGCCCCCGCTGTTGTGGGTTCCGGCGACCAGCGGGAGGAACGACCCGGGCGCGGCGGTGGCGTTCTGGCTGGTGACGAGCCCGGCCAGCAGGCTGATCACGCCGCTGACCGGGCCGAAGTTCCCGGCCGCCACAGCGGCCGCGCCCGCGCCCAGGTTGGCCCCAGTGCTCGGATTCACGCCGAGGTTGCCGAGCGGGTTGATATTGGTCGTGCTGACGTAAAGATTCACGCCGGCGGGAACGTTGTAAAACGTCGCCTTCAGCCGCGTGCCGAAGTCGGCGAGACCTGCCAGGCCGGACCCAGTGTCGAAGATGAACGCGGACTCGGCGCCGGGGTATATCCCGCCGGGAACGTTCTGGGGGAAGGAGGCGAGGACCTGCTTCGATCCCGGGGCCGTTCCGGCTGCGCTATAGCTTTGCCCGCCGCCGACGCGCGACCTGAAGGCGTTCGCGAATCCCTCCGTGAAGCGGAGCACCGCGCCGGGTGTCAGCCCGGCGGAGCCGCACGTCACGTTGATTCCGGTTCCGACGGCGCTGTTCGCGGCGTTGCGGACTTCCGTCGAATCGAAACCATTGAAGACGAATGCCGTCGTCATGATCGGGTTCGTGAGTGTCAGGAGGCTGCTGATGCTGAGGGAACCCAGGATCGGCTGGGTCCCCGACGACTCGCCTGTGCCGACGACCGACGCATCGGCCCGGATGTTCGTGATCCGAAAGAAACGGGCATAGCCCGCCGTCACCGGCGCGAGGACCGGAATGCCGTTGAATGTGACCTGATTGCCATTGACGACGCCTTGAAACACATTGGGCGTGGCGCCGAAACTCGTGCAGGCGCCGCCGGAGAGCGCCGTACAGATCGAGGCGATCGACTGTCCGGGCGCCAGGTTGGCGTAGGTCTCGCAGCCGCCGGTTCCCGCGCCTAAAGCTGCTCCCGTGCAGAGCGTCTGCGGAAGCGTCGGGCCGTACCCGACAAGGCCCGGTTCGTCGATTAAAAGTAGCGCCTCCGAGAGTCCGTTGCCGAAAACCCGGCTGGTAACCGTGGTATTCGAGAGCGCCACCGTAATATTCACGGTTGGGACCGGCGATCCGGCGGCGGGCGCGACCCCGCCCGTGCACATGATCACGATGTCGCCGAGCAATTCGGCGACGCCTTCCACCCGAGCCGCCGTCGGATTGGGAACATTCGCCAGACAGGTCAGCGGGCCGGAGCCAAAGCTGCCGCCGTCGCCGCCGCCGACCGGAATTTGGGCGCTGCTTACACCGGCAAGAGCCGCCGCCAGCGCGAGCACTTTTGACAACCGCACAAGAGTTGACATGTGGCCTCTAATCCTTATTTAAGAATTTAAGACCCTGTATGCTAGCACACGCGGCCTCGCACAGAACAATCCGGCCGTCATCGCTGCGCGTAAACTTCACGAATCAGGCTAAGTCGCGTTGAGGGAAGAACGGTATGCGGGTGTTAGTGCGGATTCGACGCCGCGGATCGGCAGCCCCGCGCGCTTTCGGGCGCTACTTCTGCCCGTAGCTCGCGGTGGGCCCGTGCTTCCGGAAGTGATGCTTGTCCCGCAGCGCCTCTGAGATCGGGGCCGCCTCGGGGTTGATCGTCAGCGTCTGCCACGCCATCGCCGCCAGCTCCTCGACGATCACGGCCGTGTGCGTGGCCTCGCTCACGGTCCTGCCCCAGCAGAACGGCGCGTGCCCCGCCACCAGCACCGCCGGACACCCGAGCGGGTCGCAGCCGGAGATCCGCCGGACGATCGCGACCCCGGTGTTCGCTTCGTAGCCGCCCTCGATCTCCTCCGCCGTGAGCGGATCGGTGACCGGGACCGGCCCGTGGAAGTAGTCCGCGTGCGTCGTGCCGAAGCAGGGAATCTCGCGCCTCGCCTGTGCCCACGCCGTTGCGTGCCGCGAGTGTGTGTGCACGACGCCGCCGATCGACGGAAATGCCCGGTATAGCGCCACGTGCGTATCGAGGTCAGTCGAAGGGCGCAGCTTTCCTTCCACGATGCGCCCGTCCAGATCGGCGACGACCATGTCCGCGGGCGTCATCGTGTCGTACGGCACGCCGCTCGGCTTGATGACCACCAGGCCTTCCTCGCGGGCGAGGCCGCTCGCGTTTCCGAAGGTGTAGATCACCAGCCCGCGCCGCACCAGTTCCAGGTTCGCCTCCAGGACCTCAGCTCGCAACGCTTCCAGCACTCTGTCCTCCACGGGCGCGGGC
>DATBFY010000351.1:0-4436 GCA_036558265.1 Tepidisphaeraceae bacterium
GCCGGCCTTCCCGCCGAAGCCTTCGGCTTCTACCTGATCGATCACGGCGGTGCGGGCGAGCTGCTCCGCAGCGTCGACCGCTCGATGCTCTTCGGCGACGCCTCGACCACGAAGATGTACCGGCACGATCCCCGCGTCGAGCTTCACGGACCGGGCTTTTCCAAGGTCATTCTCGGTGACGACGCCGCTAACGACTGGGAAAAGTACGTGGACGTGATCACCCAGTCGATCAGCGCCAACGGCGGCCGCTCGTGCATCAACGCCAGCGCCGTCTGGACGCCGAAAAACGCCGACAAGATCGCCCGCGCCGTCGCCGAGAAGCTCGCCACCTGGCAGGCGCTCCCGGCGGATCATCCCGACGCGAAACTCGCCGCCTTCGCCAACCCGGTCATGCCCGAGCGGATCAACGCGATGATCGACGGCCTGCTTCCGCCCGACGCCCGCGACCTTACGGCGGAGATCCGCGGCACGCCGCGCCTGGTCAAACAGGGGCGCTGCGCCTGGCTGCTCCCCACCATCGTCCGCTGCGACCGCGAGCACGCCCTGGCGAACAAGGAGTTCCTCTTCCCCTTCGCCAGCGTGATCGAATGCCCGGTCCAAGAGATTCCCGACACGATCGGCTCAACGCTGGTCGCAACGGTGATCACGAATGACGCAAAATTCCGCCGCCGCATGATGGCCTGCGATGACGTCGATCGCCTGAACATCGGCCCGGTGCCGACGTTCAAGCTCTCGTGGGATCAGCCGCACGAGGGCAACCTGTTCGAGCACCTTTACCGCCAGCGCGCGTTCCAGATGGAAGGACAGGAGGAACAACCCGTCGCCCCGGGGGTAATGCCCTAATGGATTGGGAACCGCTTCCTACACGCATGGTGGGGCAGACATTCTTGTCTGCCCAATTTGGAGCATTCGAGTACCAATTAGCCGTCTCCTCATGATCCACCCGTCCCCGGCCCCCCAATTCCTCCCCGGCTCGCGCATTCGCGTCCTCTTCCAGCCAGGCGGCCTGGCGCAACTCGGCGACATCGCCAAGGCCGAAGGCGCCACCCGCGCGCTGCTGGTCTCCGACCCCGGCATCGTCCAGGCCGGTCACGTCGAACGCGCGATGCGCTCCCTCTACCAGGCCGGTGTCATCACCCGACTCTTCGACGGCGTCGCCGAGAACCCCACCACCGTTCACGTCGATCGCGGCCTCGCGATCGCGCGAAAGTTCGACATTGATTTCATCATCGGGCTGGGCGGCGGCTCGTCCATGGACTGCGCCAAGGGCATCAACTTCCTCCTGACCAACGGCGGGCAGATCGCCGACTACTGGGGCGTCAACAAGGCGATCCAGCCCATGCTTCCGCTGATCGCCATCCCCACCACCGCCGGCACTGGCAGCGAGGCCCAGTCCGCCGCACTCATCACTGACCCGCAAACGCACATGAAGAAGGCCTGCTGGGACGAGAAGGCCGCCGCCAGGGTCGCCATCCTCGACCCGGACCTGACCGCCACCCAGCCGCGCACCGTCGCTGCCGCCACCGGCATCGATGCGATCAGCCACGCCGTCGAGACCGCCGGCACCACCAAGCGCAACGACGCGTCGCGCGCCTTGTCGAAAGAAGCCTGGCGTTTGCTCTCCGCCTCGTTCGCCCGATCGCTCGAAGATCCCGCCGACGCGAAGGCGCGCGAGCAGATGCTCCTGGGGGCGCACCTGGCCGGTTGCGCCATCGAGAACTCCATGCTCGGCGCCGCCCACGCCTGCGCCAACCCGCTCACGGCACGCTACAACGTCGTCCACGGGCACGCGGTCGGGGTGATGCTCCCCCATGTCGTGCGGTTCAACTCATCCAATGGCCAGCGGCCGTACGCCGATCTTTCTGAATCGCCCGAAGCGCTCGCGCGACAGCTCACCGACCTGCTCGCCGCCGCCGATATCCCCGCCACCCTGCGCCAGCATGGCGTCAAGGATTCCTCGCTCGACGACATGGCGGACATGGCGTCGAAGCAGTGGACCGCGACGTTCAACCCGCGGAAGGTCGGCCCGAGCGAGCTCCGCCGGCTTTACGAACTGGCGATGTAGCGCACGGTCGCGCGCGTTACTGTTGTGGCTGCGCCCTCATCCCCGTCCCCGCGCAGGTCTTGCATGCCTGGAGCCCTTTGCCGCCGCAGTCCGGACAGGCGCCGGCCGCGTCGTTCTTCTTGCACACGGGGCAGGGCATCTTCGCCGTCCCGTGACAGACCGGGCAGTCGATCTGCGCCGTCCCGCCGCACGTCGGACACGGGACCGTGCTCTTGCGACCGTCCTTGTCCGTCACCACCAGTTGGCCCACGTGATGCTCGCTCACCTCGTAGAACCCGCCTTTCTCCGGGAACCGCCGCCACTTCTCACCGCCCCGGTCGAACCACCCGGCATCGGTGAGCTTCAGGCACGGCTTGGGGCACGGCACCTTTCCCTTGTCGCAGCGGGGCGCCTTGCAGTCCACGAGCAGTTCCCCCTTGCACGTGGGGCAGTTCTTGTCCAGCTTCGCGGGATCGTGCAGCGTCCCCTTGCAGGTCGCGCAGACGACCATCCCCTCCCCCTTGCACGTGTCGCACAGCTCGCCCGCGTGCTCGACCCGCCACTGGCCGAGCACCTTCTGCCGCGTCAGGCCGTTGCTCACCGTCTTGATCTCGGCCCACTTGACGGCCACCGGCTCGTTCTGGGGCTTACCCGGAGGCGCAGGCGGACGCACCGTCACCGACCCGGGGTCGCTCGCCACCAGGTGCCCCTTGACCTGGGACCCGTCCAGCTTTGTGATCACCAGATACGGCGGCGGTACCGGTTTGGGCTCGACCGTCCCGCCCGCCCCCGGCGTTCTCGCGTTACGCGCCTGCCCCAGCGCCAGCGCGCAGAACCCCGTTATCACAAGAATCAAAACACCCTGGAGGATTGAAGTCAGTCGCATGGCTTACGTTTTATACCAAGCCCTACGACGGCCGTCAGCACGTGCGGTCCCCCCGCCGCTGTTCAACTGCGCGCACTAACGTGCCCGCTCGCCACAGATCGCTTGCGCCGCAGCCTGTTCCCGGCAACGCCCCACCCCAATCCCGCCATCAGAACCCCCGCCACCGTCGGCTCGGGCACGGCGTAGGCGATCGAGTAGACCGGCTGACCGGATGTGCTGTAGTCCGAAAAGACTCCGGCCGGGGCGCCCGTGATCGCGTCATATTTCAGGATCCGACCGGTTCCCCGGTCGTCCACGTAGAGGATGCCGTCGTCGCCGAACACGAGATCGCTCACATCCCCCAGGCCCTGCGAGCCGGCGGCGACGAACGTGCCCAGCGATGCGCCGGTCGACGGATCAAACTTCTGCACGCCCGCGGAATGCGTCGCGACGTAGAGCATCCCGTCCGGCCCGAAGTTGAAGTCGTAAGTTGACGAGGTGGGGATGGTGAACGCCGCACCGTTCGCCAGCGCGTATCTGCGAATGCCTTCGCCGCTGATGCCCACGAACAGGTTGCCGGCCACGTCAAATTCGATGTCACCCAGGTGGTCAGTCTGTGCGTAGCTCAGCACTGGCGCAAGACCGGGCGGATCGACCCGATACACCGCCGTCTGCCCGAACCCCGCAAAGGCGTTTGATCCCACATAGAGCTGGCCTGACGGGTCGAACGCGATCCCGGAGGGCGCGGTCAGTTGCCGCGTCTCCGGCTGACCCTGGTTGATGTACACCGTTTCCCACGCCCGCTTCGTCATCTCAACGCGTTGGACGTAACCTTGCCCGATGATGTTGCCCAGCACGTAGAGGTTGCCGTCGGGTCCGCGGGTCAGGCTGTTGTACTCTTCGCTGCCGTACTGGCTCGTTGTTGGGAACTGCCCCAGGTACTCGCCGGAGGCTGAGTAACGCACCAGGACAACCCCCCCAAAATTGGGGAGACCACGAATCGCAAAAATGTCCGCCCGACTCACGCCCCCACTTAAACAAACCAGAATACTGACGGCGGCTCGACGTCGAAATGCCCTCATTTCCCTCACTCCCTTCTTCAGGATGGAGTAGCCCACAGTGATATCATGGCCCAGCCCGCCTCGGCAAGGGAATCCCCGACGAGCCCACGATTCAACCCGCGTGCTATCATGGGGTATTGTCCATTGAGCAAGTGTGGAATTCGTAAGCCGTTGTGTGAGGAAAGCCGATGCCCGTCGCGCTGGATCAGGTAAAGGAAACCAAAAAGACCGAAGTCGGCAGTTATTTCATTTCCAACTATCCCCCCTTCTCGATCTGGTCGCCGCAGCACCTCCCCGCCGCCCTGGACGCCTTCAACACCCCGCCCAAGCATAACTCCCGGCTGGGCCTGTACCTGCACATCCCCTTCTGCCGAAAGCGCTGCAAGTTCTGCTATTTTCGCGTTTATACCGACAAAAATGCGGATGAGGTCGAAACCTACCTCTCCGCCCTGTCGCGCGAAATCGC
>DATBFY010000352.1:0-2770 GCA_036558265.1 Tepidisphaeraceae bacterium
GGCGACAACTTCAAGGCCGGGGACGGGAACACCTACAACCGCGTGGATCCCAAAGATGCCTTCGGCTGGGGACTCGACGTCGGATTCTTTGCCAGCCCAAACGCCGAAGTCGGCTTCATCTTCGCCCAGCAGCCCACGAAGCTGACAGTCAGCGGGACGAACACGAAAGAGGTCGGCGACCAGACCATCAACACGTACCACGGCTACTTCGCCTACAACTGGGGCGAGGGTAATGCCAGAGTCCGTCCGTACGTCCTGTTCGGTCTTGGCGCGACCAGTTCTAGCGAGGTCGGCTTTACGACAGCGGCCGGAGTAGCCCGCACGATTCCCGGAGGTTCGCGCTTCTCGACGACATTGGGCGCGGGCGTGAAGGTGTACGGGAGCGGAAAGGTTGGTGCCCGGTTCGGTGCGCGCTGGACGCCGACCTACATCAAATCCGACGCGACCGGTTATTGGTGCGATCCGTACTGGGGCTGCTATCTCACCGGCAGTGCGCAGTACGCCAATCAGTTCGACCTCAACGGCGGCATCACCGTCCGCTTCTGACGCTGCGTTCGCATCAATCGCGGGGTAACGTCAACGTGCGTTACCCCGCCCTCTGTCTTTCGCCGACGTTGCTGTCCCCTGTGAAGCCCTCACCGCGGAAACGTTTGGACGTTGCTCGAAAAAGATCAAGGCTGCCGGACTTCCGTTAACGCCGGATTTCCATTAGCGACCGGTCTTTCGTTCTACAGATCATCCCCGCAGCACACGCCGGAATCTTCTCGCATGTTGCGGTAATCCGATAGACGGTTGTGGCGTCCGCTTCTAGAGTCGATGAAGAAGCCCTTCCAAGGAGTCGGGGCACAAGCTGGATGACGAAGGGAGATCAACCGCAGCGGCCCACGGGCCGGGAGAAAACCGTATGAAGCTCGCCATCTCGACCACCGCAGTGCTCCTCGCCGTAGGCGTGGGAGCCATCGCAGCGCAGTCTCACGCATCCGGTTCCCCGCCAGTCCCCACCGTGGCGACGGCGAAGGACCCTGCGTCCATGGCTCTCCTGAAGCGCATGTGCGACCGCTTGCAAGCGGCCAAGACCTTCACCGTCCGAGGCGAGGCCTCGCTGGAGTTGCCTGTGGCCGGGGGGGAGTTGGCTACCTTCTTCAATGAGTACGACACGACCGTGCGGCGGCCGAACGGCCTGGCGGCGCATCGGTCCGGCGACCTGCCCGACTTCCGCTTTGCCTACGACGGGAAGGCGATGACTGTCCACGTGCCGGGCCTGGGCAAGTGGGGCACCACGAGCGCCCCCGCCACGCTCGACGCCATGCTCGTCGCCGCGGGGGAAGAAGGGAGCCTGAACATGCCCTTCGACGAGTTGCTGGTCGCCGACCCCTACACCGCCGTCACCGCGGGAGTCACCGACGTCGTGCGTGCCGGGCAGGCCATCGTTCGGGGAAAGAAGGTTGAGCACCTGGTGATGTCGAGCCCGGCACTCCATGTGGAGTACTGGATCGATCCGGGTACGGCACTGCCTGCACGCTCTCTCGTGATCTACGTCGATCATCCCCTGCGGCCCCACTTCCTGGTGGAGTACGCCGAGTGGAACGTCGATCCGAAGCTGTCGGACTCCCTGTTCACCCTGGCCAAGCCACAGGGTGCCACCGAAGTCACCTTCCGCGACGCCGCTAACTCGTTCCGGTAAAGGAGCCACGCATGCGTGCCCGACCTCTCGTCGTCGTCGGTCTCCTGGCCGCCATGGCTGTCCCCAGCACCGCCTCGGCGATCATCGTCGTCCGTCACCCCGTCTACCACCCCGTCGCCACCATCGCGACGGTCGCGGTGGTTGCGGCCGTCGTGTCCAAGCCGCCGGCAACTCCACCTCCGCCGCCATCGGCGCCGCCGCCGCCGCCAGTGACCAGCCCCCTGCCCATGGACTCCACGATGTGGGTGCTGCCATCGGGCTGCCTGAAGATCTCGGTGAACGGCGAACCGATCTACCAATGCGGGCCCAGCTGGCTGAAGCAACAGCAGTCCAACATGGGGCCCTACTACCAGGTCGTGCCTCCGCCGGGGGCCCCGCCGTCGCGGGAGCAGTGACCCGAGAACTCGGGGGGTTCTCGAAATGATCAGCGCTGTCGTTGAGGAGAAGCCCTTCAAGGGGCCGGCCACAGTGTCGTAGCCGCGCGCTATGCGCGACGGGAAAGGGAACAGGGTCATGCAAACCGTCCGGAGCATCATTCGCCTGCTCGTGGCGTCGCTCGTAGCGCCCACGATGGCCTTCGCCCAAGGCACGGCACGGCGGCCGAATATCGTCGTCATCCTCGGCGATGACCTGGGATTCGCCGACACGGGCATGTTCGGCAGCGAGATCAAGACGCCGAACGTGGACGCGCTGGCCCGCGAGGGCGTGCGCTTCACGAACTTCTACACCCACGCCAGCTGCTCCCCGACGCGAGCCCTTCTCCTGAGCGGCGTCGATACGCACCTGAACGGCCTGGGCAACATGGACGAGTGGACCGCGCCCAACCAACGGGACCTCGCCGGCTACGAGGGTTACCTCAACACCCGGGTGGCGACGCTGCCGCAGCTCCTCAAGGGCGCCGGGTACCACACCTACATGGTCGGCAAATGGCATCTGGGCAAAGAGCCGAACCTGATCCCGGCTGCCCGCGGGTTCGAGCGCGACTTCTCGCTGCTCGACGGAGCGGGCAGCTATTGGGACATGACGAACTTCACCGCCGCGTCGCCGCGATCGGTCTTCACCGAGGATGGGAAGTATCTGACGGAG
>DATBFY010000353.1:0-3254 GCA_036558265.1 Tepidisphaeraceae bacterium
GCCGGTCGTCATTGCCGACTGCTGCACGGGCACCGATGCGGAACTGCACCGTGCTCTCATCGAGCGCCTGTTTCCCCTTCGCGGCGATGTGACCACCGCCGCCGAGTTCCTAAAGGCCGTCGAGTCGCCCGCCCGAGGGTAACACCGGGCGCTCACTTCCCTCTTTTCTGATACTTGTTGGGCGCCCCCGGCGTGGGAACGTCGCTGGCGACCGCCGCCCCGTTGGCATGCGCCCGCGTCAAAGGCGCATCAAGCGTGATGCCGCTGCCTGAAATCGGAGCGCCCGCGGCGTGCGGCCTGCCGAGCGGCGCGGCGACGGTAATTCTGGCGCCGCCTCGGCCGCCGGCGGCAGAGACGACAACCGCAGTCTCATGCCTCGAGCCAGTGTCAACGTCGATAGTCTCGCCGGCGCTGAATCCTATTGCACTGGCGGCAGAAATGACGGTAGCGCCCACATCGGTGGCGCCGCCCAGGGTGGTGGCGCCTGCCGTCCCCACCGTCGCGATGACGGCGGTCTCGCGGTTCGCGCCCGTATCGATCAGAATCCTCTGGCCGGCGTCAAAGCCCGTCACGCTGCCGACCTTAATATTAGTCGCGCCCGCCGCCGCACCGGCCGGCAGGATGGTGGCGGGCTGGACCAGAAAGTCGGTGCAGTTGCTGTCGGTATCCGCGCCGTCCGGGAAGCGCCCTGCGCTCCGGTCGGTCGCGCCGGCCGCAGCAAACGGCCCGAAGCCCCCCACGCTGGGCGTGAGTACGCGGCAGCCGCTCTGCCCCGACCCGGAAGTAGCCTGGTAGCCCTCGGAGGCCCACGGGTCGACGAGAAGGCCGTAGTTGAGGCTGTCCACGACCAGCCCGGCGCCGTCGCGCAGCACCATGTTGCCGGCGCCGGGCGAAAGTGCCGGCCCCCCGAACCACTGGTTCGGCGCCGGCATGCCTTGGTAGCCCGCGGTTTTAACCGCCGCATCGCGCACGACCGCGTCGATCGCGTGGTCCTTGGCCAGCGGTTTGTCGAGCGTGATGCCCGAACCCAGCGGCTGGACGGGCTCGTTGCTCGAGTGCGGAAATGCCGTCGCCGGCGTGAAGCTGATTCCTGTTCCCCGAACGCTGAAGGGGAGGTTGGCGGCATGATTGAACTTCAGCGGAGCCGCCAGGTCGAGCCCGGTGCCGTGAGCGACCACAAACTCGCGGTTGAGATGCGCCTTGGCGAGGGCCGGCGTGAAGTCGATGCCGACCCCGGCCTGACTCGCGGCGCCGACGTCGGTGATGGTAACCGTTTCCTGCGTCGCCGGAGTCCCAATCGTCATCTTGTCGCCCGCAGTAAAACCGTTCGGGCCGCGGACTTGGACTTTGATGTTCGTCGCGCCCGCGCTCGTATTGCCCGAGAGCGACCCGCGCGTCGACTGCGTACCGACTTTCGTGACCGTGACCGTCTCGATCCCATGCCCGACGCTGTCGATGTCCAACCGGATCTTGTCGCCGGCTGAAAGATTGGCGACATTCGTCACCTTAATATTGGTTGCTCCGGCGTGCGCGTCCGCCCCCAGAAAAGCTTGTGTGCCCGGCTTGCCGACCGCGGTGACCGTCACTACCTCGTACTTCTCCACGCCTTTGGCGACCGCGGGATACGCGGCGCCGTAGCCGATCCCGATCTTCTGCCCGACCTCGAAGCCGGCCACGCTCGTGACTGGCACGTTGGTTGAGCCGGCGGGGATCGTAATCACCGGGCCGTCGGGGAGAGGTTGCCACAGCGTCGTATGGCTGCCGGCCTCCGTCCCGATGCTGGCGATCTTATGGGTCTCCGCACTGGAGCCCGTGTCGATATCGATCGTATCCCCGGCGTTCATGCCAGTCGTGTTCTTGACGTGGATGGCGGCATCGCCCTTGCGCGCGGGCGCGGCCAGCCCGGAGTTGGAGAGGCCGAGCAGGTAGAAGCCTCCAGCCGTGAGTTTCGTTCCGGCCGGGATCTTCACCGCCGAGAAGACGGGCTGCTGGGCGGCGTGTTGGGTCAGGGTCCAGTTCGAGATGTCGGCCGCCCCGGCGCCCGCGTTATATAGCTCGATGAAGGAGTCCGTTGGGTTGGTGGAAGGACCGCCGCTAATCCGGAACTCGTTAATTTTAACCGGGCTGACGTTCCGCACTTTCTCGACCGTAGTCTCTGCGTGCTTCGCGCCGCTCTTCTGGTTCGTCCACGAGGCGTTGCCCGCCAGGTCGCCGTTGAAGGCCGCCGGCCCCGAGGTCACTTTGAACGTCGCGCTCACGATGCCCCCCGGCGGGACCGCATTCGCGGACTTCGCCGACGTGTCGGTTTTGCCCGAGACCACCGCCGTCCAGCCCCTCGGAGCGGAAATGCTCAAAGTGAGGCCCGCCGCGGGCTCCTCGGTATTATTCGTGAACGTCAAGGTGACCTCCTGCGAGGTCGCCGGCGAGAACGTCTGCAGGCCCGGCGGCATCGCGACTGCCGACGACGGCGCCAGGCTCAGCCGCGGCACGTCGTACCGGGCGGCCACGATATTGGCCTGCACCAGTTGGTCGGTAGCGTTAGTAGGAAATGTGCCCGCGGCCGTCATCGCGCCTTCATAAAAGGTGCCCTGCGAACCGACGCTGTTGTCGCCGCCGTTGCCCAGCAGGATCGCTCCCTGTTTCCGCATCGGGTCATAAGTGACGTCGACGCGCGGTCCATCGAACATGACCCTCAAGGCGCCGGTCTGCGCGTCGCCGCCCATCGAAGTCCAGTGGTGCGGTTCGCCCTTGGCCATCGCGGTCACAAACCGCCACATGATGTTCGGTAGGTTCGGACAGCCCTTGGTTCCATCCGTGGTGACGCAGCCCACCAGGTTGTTCTCCTGGTCGGTCATGATCCAAGGACCCGGCGGCGGCCCATGGAACCAGGCGCCGGCGCTGCCGTAGTACGTAGTTTCCATGGTGCCGTTGTCGTCGTCGCGGCTGTCAATCTCGGCGTTACCGTAGTCGAAGCAGCAGCCGGAGTTATAGTGATGTCCGTTGATGACCCAGTACTGCCCTTGCGCCTGGTCGTCGACCGCGGTGCCCTTCACATCGTTCTGACGGAGGCCCATGCCCGGCGCGATGAAAACGCCGTAGACTTTGTGCCCCATGAGCGTAACCGGCGCCATATCGGCGATCGGCAGGTTATTGAAACCACCCATGGCCGGACCGCTGAACCCGCCGCGAGGCGCCTGGATCAGATCGTTGTGCTTGGGCGATTGGTCGTAAATCTTCGCGATCCAGCAGTACGT
>DATBFY010000354.1:0-26760 GCA_036558265.1 Tepidisphaeraceae bacterium
GTGCCGGTGATGGGTTCATACGATGCCTCCTGCGGTGATGACTTGCGATCGAGCGAGGGCCACCAGGCCCAGGATGTGCCGGCGCGCTTCGTCGTCCGCCGGGACCGGCTCGTGCGTGGCGTGTTCAGCCGGCGCGGCGAGGAGGGCGTAGGCGGCGGCGATCTCCGCGGCAAGGGACCGCTGACGTTCGTCAACGTCACCGGTCTCGAGGGCAGCGAGGAGGGCGGCGAGGGCGTCATCGTCGAGTTGGGAGCGCACCGCCGTGATCACGGCCTGCTCGTTCGCCGGAAACGTCACGACCGAGCTCTCCCAGAGGCGGACCTCGGTGATCACCCGGATGTCGGCCTTCGTCGTGTCTTTGTCGAGTTGACTGAGGTCGATCTCGTCCTCGTCGGCGGCACTGCGGTCCTTGAGCGTGGTGAAGCCGAAACTCAGACCGAGCGGCACACCGGCGCGCAGCCGTTTGAGCGTGGTCGAGCCGTCGGCGCCATCGTCGACCAGGGCGACCTCGACGGCGAGCCCGGTGCGGTCCTCGCGGATCGCCGTATGGCGTCCGATCGGAATCGCCGGGTCATGGTTCCACAGCACGGGCAGGCGTTCGCCACGGTCCTTCAGGCTCTTCTTGAAACACCCACGGGCGAAGCAGGAGAGATAGGCGTCGGCCGCCATGAACGTACTGGCGTAACCGGTGAAGCCGTCGGCCGTCGGCTCGGTCAGGGCCGTGCGGTATTCGAGGGCAGCACTGGGCGGCCGCCGGGCGAACCACGCCGGGAGCAGATGAGGTTCGGTGACGGGGAGTTCGGGCGCTGCGTCGACCGCAAAATCGGCCATGATCGACCTCGCGGCGACGTTGCGCCGTCTGTCTCATGGCCCGCATCGGGACGCTGCTCCTGTGTTCGTTCAGGTGGATTCTAGCACAGCCTCATTTCGGGACGGGGACAACGAACGTGATCCGGGTCCGGCAGCGTTTACAGAACGCCTCGACTTCGGTCCCCGGCGGCAATTGCGCCCGGATCAGCAGACGCCCGCAGTAGGGACAGAGATGGACGACCAGTGGCGGTGGACGCGACGGTTGCGGTGGCCGGCGGCCCGGTTGCACGCTCATCTCACTCCGCGCCGAAATCACTCGTCAGCACGGGCGAGACGGCCAATATGCACGAGGGGTGCGTCCCCATCACATGCGTGTCCACCTGAGACAGCGGCACGATCATGCCGTTCCGTTGGGCGCAGGTCAGCCCGTCACCGTCGCCGCCATAGCCGCCGTGTTCGGCGTTGTCATGGAGCTGGGCGCGATCCACCACGCCGCTCTCGCGGTACGCCAGCGTCGAGGCGGTGTTGAATGACACTTGGCTCTCAGAACGCGCCACCACCATCGCTCTCGCTTCGCCGAAGTCGTCGAACTGGCTGCTGATGCGGTTCGACAATTCGGCCAACGTCACCCCTTCGCTCAAACTATCGGTGATCAGGGTGGCCATCGCCTGCCGCGTCGTCTCGTTAATTCCTGACGCCCGGGTGAGGAGTTGCTCCATCGTCCGCCCGAGCTGCGGATTGGCGAGATCGAAACTGATCGCAATGTCCAACTGCGCACTGGCCGCCGCGAACGCGCCCTCGGCCGCCTGGATGGCAAGTTTCTTCAACTCCTCGGCGAGCAGTCGGTCCTCTTCGGCCCAGTCAATCTCCTCCAGCGCCCGCGTCTCGAACGTCGTTCCGTCCTGCCGGAATCCGGTCTGCTCCATCAGCCGTTGGCCTTGTGACCGCCAGAAGCGGCCCAGGACGGGCGCAAAGCGTTCGGCTAACCGCAGCATCGTTGTCCGGTTCGTCGCGGCGTGGGTCGCCCTGATTTCCTGCGCAGCGGCCATCCCGGTGGTCAAGGCCGGCGTCACCTCGCGCCATTCGCCCGCAACCAGGCGGCTCCGCGTCGGCAGCAGCTCGTCGCCGGCTGGAACTTCGATCTGGGCAATACTGAGGATCCTGACGTCACCGCCGGTCAATGGTGGCAGGCCGACCAACGCCCGGCGCTCGTTGATCGTGGCGAACTCGGCCACGCCGGGCATGGTGGCATGGGCCCAGTCGACGGAATCGTCGTCGGCCAGGGCGGGGACACGGCTCGTGTCGAACTCCAGGCTAATCGCCGGATTCGTCTCGAACTCCGGCAGCAGACTGCGCGTCAGGGCGCCGTCGAGTCGGGCCCAGAGCGGCGTAATCGTGTCCTCGTAGAAACTGCGCCGGGCTTCCTCGTACTTGCTCCAGGGCGAGTTCTCCAAGCCGACCAGGGTGCCGAGCATGACCGGCGGCACGCGGAAGGCGGTCGCGATCTGCGTGCTGCTCAGCGCCCGCAGATCTTTGTACGCCATCTCGTTCAGGTCGAAGCCGAGGCGCTTCACGTCGATGATCGCCTGCATCACGATTGGCACCCACTGCTGCCCACTGAACTGCATGAACTTCTCGCGCAGGACGTCGGCCTCGGCCTGATCGAGTTCCGCCCCCTCGGCCGGGACGAGCCCGATCTGGGGGATGGCGCCGGAGTCGAAGAACGATTTCACAAAGCCCGTGGCGTCGTTCTCGATCGCGATCTCGCGGCGGGCGGCGGCAATCGGACTGATGCCGGCGGCGCCGAGCAGCGGCCCACTCTGAAACGTCCAGGCGAGGACGTCTTCGGCCAGGAGGTGGTAAGTGACGCTGTCGCCCGGCACGCGGTACTCCCAGTCGACGCGACCGTCGCGGCGGGCGATTGGTTGCAGCCAGTCGGAACGGAGCGGGTAGAGCCCGGTGGGGCGGCGGGTGCCATCCCGCGTGATTTCGTTGACACAGAAGCCGGCGACGGCGGCGATCTTGACGTTGGCATTGATCCACTCGGCCTCGCTCATGCTCGGATTCGGCTGGCGCATCAGTTGCCGGAGTGGGTGATCGGGCAGCTCAATTCCGTCCTGGCGTTCGTCGACAACGGCGACGCGGGCGGTGGCGGCGGCGTCGGCCAACCAGTTGATGCAGGCGAAAACGACGACCACTTGCTCATAGGCGGTCAGGGCGGTGTGCACATTCGCCTCGGGCCAGACGGGGCGGCCGTAGCGGTAGAGCGCCACGGTCGGCAGGGCGCGGCGCTGGGGTGGGCTGAGTTGACTGCTGGTCATGGCTGGGTACGGGGCGCGCAAGGCATCGGCGATCCGGGTGCGTAAGGTCATGGGCAACTCCTTCAGACGAAGCGGACCCGCTTGCGTGGTCCCATCACGGCGAGACAGACATAGCGAAAACTGTCCATGCAATGATCGAACTCCTTCACCGGGACATCGCGCTCGGCGTGGCGTTCGGGATAGTGATAGCTCTCCATCTCGGCGATGAAATTGATGCACGACGCGTCAACCGTGAAGTGCGGCAGGACGGCGCTCACCCGTTGGATGCCGGTGATGATGTCGTTATTGGCTTTCCGCACCTGGAGCCCAGCGCGTTGCAGATCGAGGATGAGGCCGGTCGACGAGGGATCGACCACGACCAGACTGGCGCCCGAGCGCTCGTACTCACGGACGGTGGCCGCGACGATCTCGCTGGCGCTCATTCCGGTGCGATAGAGCTCCCGTTCGAGATGGACCCGCTCACCCGAGGAGCGGACGGTGAGACAGGCGGTCGGGTTCCGCGTCCCGGTGTCGAGCCCAAGGGCGGTCGCCCAGCCGGTGCAGTCGACCGTCTGGATGTGCTGCTCGCGGTGGAAGCCGGGATAGACGAGTCCCTCGAACGCCACGAACTGGGCGTCGATCTCCTGAGCGTAGGTTTGCCCGGTGTAGCCAAGATCACGGACGAAGGTGGCGGCGTCGACGAAGGGATTACCGAGGGTGCCGGCGCGGTAGAGGGCATGCTGGGGATCGGGGTGCTGCACCCATTCGCTCCAGACGAGGCGGCGGCCGCGCGGCGTGGTCGTGGCGAAGAGCTGCGGGTTCGGACCTTCACGCACGGCGCCTTTGAGCGCGGTCCAGGTGCTCTGCCGGCTGACGTATTCAAGTTCATCGACCCAGGCCCAGGCGAAACCGGGACCGCGGATTCGGCTCTCGGTTTCCAGCGTGGCGAAGACGACTTCGGCGCCGGTCCGGGGGATGGTGAGGGAGCCGAGGCTCTTGTGTTGCTCGTAGGGCAGGCCGAGGGCGTCGAGGCGGTCGAGAAAGGTCCGTTTGGCGGCGTGTTCGAGCATGGGGAAGTTGGGGGCGGCGACCAGCCCTAAGCCCGGCTGGGTGCATTTCAGGGCGGCTTTGACGGCGCCGGCGTGACTCTTGCCGGCGAAGCGGCCGCCGAGGAAAACGACGTACTTGTGGTCGTCGTGGACGAAATCGTCCTGCACGTCATAGAGGGCGATTTCGACGCGGGTACCCGTTTCGGGTGTGGCGACCATTAGGCGTCACCGTCCGGGCTGGGCTCGGCTTGGTTGACCCGTTTGAGGATGACGGTCAATGGATGGTCGAGATCGCCGACATGCTCGGTCTGCAATCGCTCGCGGTACTTCTCCGGGCGACGGGCTTTGAGCAAGAGGACCATCAGGGAGGTGTTGCCGTCGGTGGCCTGGCGGGTGGCGACATCTTCGAGGTAATCGGTGCCCATTTCGATCGCGTCATCACAGAGGGCGGCGAAGTCCTCGTCCTCGGTGCGCCAGGTGTAGTAGGTCTGCCGGCTGATCTTGGCGACTTTGCAGGCGGCGTGAATGCTCCAGCCGCGGGCCAGCTTGGCGACGATCCGTTCCTCATGCTCCGGGGTCCTGACAGTCGGGGTCATGTGTCCAAATGGTCAAGATGACGGCGCGAACGAATTCCCGTACGTTGTGCCCGTAGTCTAGCAAACACCGACAAGATGGCAGCCGTCGCTGGAGGCAACGGCTGCCGGCGGCGACGATGGCCCCGCGTGCCCAACAATCGTTCAAGAAACGAAGCGGCATATGGCTGCTCGATGACTGAACGATCCGGTCGCCGGGACGATTCTAGCAAACGCGAACGAGTGACGTTACCGGGGTATGGGTGGCCTCAACGGCCGGTAACGTCGCTGTAGACGCGTTTTTATGGCCCGTCAGCGCGCGAAATGAACTCTTGCAGTGTCGCAGGCCATGCTAAGCGAATCGTCGCATAACGACCGGAATCCTTCGCAATCACGACATGCACGTCCAGGCGTTGCAGCATGCGGCGCAGGGCGGCCGGCTCATGGGTCGCCACCCGCTCGACGGCCGATTGGAGCGTCGACAAGGCGGCGGCGGCGGAACGGTAGGTCTCGGCATCGGGTGGCGGTGGGTGGGTGGCCAGGAGCTGCGTCAGGCTCTCGGCTTCGCCGGCGAGGCGGACATCGGCGGCATCCCAGCGCGCCATCGTCAGTTTGCCCTGGGCGTAGAGATCGAGCAGGCGTTCCCGTTCGCGCTCCAGCTCGGCCAGGCGGCAGGCGAGGCGGTGGCGCTCGCGTTCGGCATCCGGCAGCTGCCGCCGCTGCCGCTCCTGGGCCTGCCGCAGGGTCGTTGCCCAATCCGTGACCCGCTCCAGATCGGCGATCAGGGCGGCGACGGTGGCGGCTTCGGCTTTGGCCACGGTGATATTGCGGGGGATGGTGCCGCACTCCTGGCCGGCGCGGAGATCGGCGGTACAGCGGAACTGCAAACCGTCGCGTTGGGTTCGGGCCACCCGGCAGCGTTGGCCACACCCGCAAAAGACAAGGTGCTCGAGCCAGGAGGTGGGCCGCTCGCGGCGGACGCGCTTCTGTTGCCGGCGCAGCCGCTGGGCGATGGCGAAGGTCTCCGCGGAGATGATCGGGTCGTGGAGCCCGGCGGCCACGATCTCGCCGGTCTGGACCTGGCCGGTGTAGGTGAGGCGGTCGAGGATGTCGTGCACCATCTGGCTATTCCACGATTTCCCGAGGGCAGACTCGGCGCGGCGGCTGTTCGGCGTCGGGACGTGCTGGGCCGTGAGCGCGCGGGCAATGGCGCGGCCGGACCAGCCGGCCAGGTACTGGGTGAACACCCACTCCACCCAGGTGGCCTCCGCCGGCACGAGGATGAGGCGGTCGTCGGCTTTGCGGTAGCCGAAGGGGGCTTTGCCGTGATGGATGCCACGGCGGGCCCGTTCGGCGCAGGCGGCGGCGACATAGCGGGCGATCTCTTCGGTTTGATATTGATTGACGACGCCGATGATGCCGCGGTTCAGGGTGTGGTCGATGTGGGGATCGTGCAGCGAGATGACGCGGACGCCGCGGGCGGTGAGCTCGCGGTAGGTCAGTTCTTGCCAGACATAATCGCGGGCAAAGCGTTTGAGATCGAAGACGATGACGGCGTCGACGCCGCCGGCGGCAATCCGCTCGCGCAACGTCTGGATGCCGGGGCGATCGGGATCGGCGCCGCGCAGGTCGTGGTCGCGGATGGCGGGGAGGAGCGACAGGCCGTGGGCCGCGGCATGGCGGCGGATGGCGGAGAGTTGGGCGTCGAGACTGAGGCTATCGTCGGCGGTTTCGTCGTCCTTTGATTCAGACTGCCTCAAATATGGCAACACCACGAGCCTTTTTGCTATACTTCCGTCAGTCATGGTCGTTGCCAGAGGAGCCAAACATGGGCCCGTTTAGCCAGCAATTTCTCGATCGGTTTTGGTCCAAGGTCGATCAGTCCGGTGAGTGCTGGATGTGGCTTGGAGCGACACGCGGCAAACCAAATCGCCGCTACGGTGTCTTTACTTTCCGCGGCGAGGACATGGCGGCCCATCGCATCGCGTTTGCCATCGCCCAGACATCGCCCCCTGATCACCTGGTCGTCTGCCATCGCTGCGACAACCCGCTCTGCGTGAGGCCAGATCATCTTTTTCTGGGCACCGTTGCCGACAATAATCACGACCGCGATCGGAAGGGAAGACAGCGCACGCTCCGTGGTTCCGCCAATGGACGGTCGGTGCTGTTCGAGGATCAAGTGGTTTCGATGCGTGAACGATTCGCGGGCGGCATGATCACGCAGACACAGCTGGCGAAAGAGTTTGGGGTCGCGCGCAGCTTGGTGGGGATGATCGTGCGTGGTGAAGTTTGGCAACATGCGCCCGGACCAAGAACCGAGCGGCGCATGCCACGAAGCAATTCTGGGTACCGCGGCGTTTCGTATATGTCCGATTCTGGCTCGTACCAGATCTACATCACCTTTCAGGGCAAGCGCTATGCGTTGGGGGAAACACGCGACCCCGTCACCGGCGCGCGCCGCTATGACGCCAAAGCACGCGAACTCTACGGAGACGCGGCTGCTCCTCACTTGAACTTTCCCGACGAATAGCCGCAGATAGGGCAGCCAGATCAGCGGTATCCCTCTTGCCATGCGAACACCTGTTCGCTACGATAGTCCTCACCCTGCGAGCGCTGAAGCGCCGGCCACATGACCGATCGAGACGCGGAAAGCTGGTGCGCCGGTGAACACTGATGTGCGGACGCAATCGTGGGACTTCGACCTCTTCGGCACCGCCAGCGTCATCACCCCCAGCGGGGCTGAGATCATCCTCACGACGCGGTTGCAGTGGCTCCTCACCGCCGACGCCTCGATCCGCCTCTTGCTCTCCTTCGACGGCATTCCGCTGCCGGTCGTCCGCCTCACCGGCCCAATTGACCCGCACCGACTGACGACCGCGCTGGTGGCGGCGCTGGCCGCGGTGACGGACGAGCTGACACCGCATTCCGCAGGCGCTGAAGCGACTTGATCGAATTGGCGAGCTGCTCCTCGGGCAACTGCAAGACCAGGGCGACCGCCTCGATCCGTAAGGCCGCGGGCGGCACCTCCGGCGGTGGGGCGGTCGACGCCTGGAGATAGCCGAGGGCACGCAGCATGTCCGCCTGCGGCAGGCGCAAATGCTGACTGAGCTGGTCGAGCACATACGGGGCCGGCGGGTGCGTCTGTTTGTCGCTCTCCATGCGCGAGAGCGTGCCGGCATCGATCCCGAGGAGGTCCGACAGGTCGTGCCCCGTCAGCCCGCGCTCGTGCCGCGCCCGCTTAATCAATTGGCCAAACGTCAGCTGGTCCATATTGCAATAGCATAAACACTATGTTACACTATTGACAATTATGATTACAACATTAACAATGTGCAAGGACACTTGACCGTTGGCCAATCAAAGGAGCGAGCCGTGAGCGCAGCCGCAACCGAGCCGCACAGTTCCACCGTTCCGCAATTGATCCGTCCGCGTGAAGTCAGCATGCGGCTGGGGCTCTCGCGGGCCATGACTTACCGCCTTATCGAATCGGGCGAGCTCAAGTCAATCCGCATCGGCAAGTCGATCCGGGTCGATGTCGCCGAGCTCACCCGGTTCATCGACGAACGCCGGACGCGGGAACCAGACAACGGGGAGGCCGCGTAATGATGCCGTGCCGCTGCTGTGGCAGGCCGGACACGGTTGAGGATCACTGCACCCGCTGTGACGCCGAACTCACCGCCCTCGCCATCCTCGCCCTCGACTGCCTGATCGAGCAACTGCTCGCCCTGAGCACGCGGGCGCCGCCGGCCATCGCCGCGACCTGAACCGCCATGGACCCGCAGTCGCCCTTTCGCCCCCACCAGAAAGACATCCATGAAACCCAATGCAGTTGACACCCTCATCGCCGAAGAACCCATGACCCATCGCCGCTACACCCAGTGGGTTGGCTTTCACGGCATCGACGCCCACGACATCGGCCTGGCCCTCAACCGCTGGTTGCTCAATCACCCCGATTGGCACGTCCACCGGATGCAGGCGTTTTCCGCGATGAGCGGCGACGGCGGCTTCTGGCAGTGTGAAGCCCTGTGTGAGATGCGGAGCGAGCCGAAATGGCCCGAGTAACGAGCGAGATCGACTGTCGCTATTTCGGGCGGGTCGTGCCGAACATGCATCGCCGCCGCCGCCACTGGCATCGCCCTTGGAAGTGTTTTTGTCCGCGCGGCATGCGCCGGGCCCGTCGGTAATCCGGGCCCGGCACGAGCAAGGTTGGGGGTCTCGGTCCGTTGCAGGGACCGGCCTCACTCTAGCACAGAACGGAGGAATCAATGACCGACGCCCTGGTCGTCGTCGAGGAATCGAGTTTTAGCGCCGAACGCCGCGCCTTTATTCGCAAGCACTTTTGCGCCGATGCGCCCGACCATATCGCCGAGCCCTTCATCGCGCTCTGTGAACGCCGCGGCTTGGCGCCGGAGGAGAAGCAGATCTATCTCGTCAAGCGCGGCAAGGACTGGATCACCCAGACCGGGATCGATGGCTACCGCGCCCTGGCCGATCGCACCGGCGCCTACGCCGGCAGCGATAAGCCACGCTTCCACTACGACCCCGACAACCTGGTCACCCCCGATCTGGCCGAAGTCACGGTCTGGAAACTCGTTCAAGGTCAGCGCTGTGGCTTCACTGGCGAGGCCAGCTGGGACGAATACTGCCCGGAGCAGGGGCAGGATTTCATGTGGCGCAAGATGCCGCGCACGATGCTGGCCAAGTGCGCCGAAGCCCTGGCCTTGCGCAAAGCGTTTCCCGCCCAACTCTCCGGCATCTACGTGCAGGAAGAGCTCGACCAGGCCGAGCGCCGCCCGGTGACGATCATCGCCGAGGAGGACGCCCCAGACCCAAAAGCATCACCCTCCGGGCATGAGCCCGCCTGGATTGAGGCCAATAAGTACCTGCACTTCGTCGGCGGGACGAAGGGGCTCGATGACGCGGACGATGCCGCAGCGCTGCACCGGACACTGCACAACATCGCCTATTTCCACTATCCGCCGACGCCGGAAGGCCGCGGTATGACCGTGCGCCAACTGTGCACGCTGGGCATGGCCGGGATGAGCCTCTCAGACCTCAAGCCCGCGCAATTGACGGAGCTGACCGCGACGATCGAGACCGCCACCCCCGGACAACTGCTCTTCTGGAGCACCGACTGGTTCGCCGAAATCCGCGACGCCACGCGCCAGATGCTGACCGACATCGGCGCCGGCTTCGCCGAGTTCAAGGTGACCAAGGATTCGCACCCGGCTTTCGCCGAAGCGTGGGCCCAACGGAATGAGCAATTGA
This sequence comes from Tepidisphaeraceae bacterium, assembly GCA_036558265.1. Classification (GTDB taxonomy): domain Bacteria; phylum Planctomycetota; class Phycisphaerae; order Tepidisphaerales; family Tepidisphaeraceae; genus RYN-433. Next base: position 10,000 of record DATBFY010000354.1, read on the forward strand.
AACGGAAAGAGGCGAGCAAATACGCGGCGTAGGAGAGCGGCGTCCGTGATCGGGAGGGCGGGCCAATGGAGGATCACTGTCCGCATGAGGACCAAGCATTGCGCCAGCGCCATCACAGCAATGGCACGCTCCATTTCGTCATGCAGTGCCTGAGCTGTGGACGCCAGGTTCGCGCCGTCCGTCATGTCGACGCGGTTGCGGCGGGCGGCGCGGAGGCGCTGCCATGGGATGACACCATCGCCGATGCCTATTGGCAGCGCCGGTTCACTGAACGCCGACAGGTCTGGGCCGAGGCCCGCAGCCAGCGCCGCGCCGACTATGACGAGTACCTCGACTCCGCGGCCTGGCGCGCGCGCCGCGCCGCCCGTCTGGCCCTCGATCAGGGGCGATGCCAGGCGCGGCTCGACGGCTGCCAACGGTATGCCACCGAAGTCCATCACCTGACCTATCGCCATTGTGGCAATGAGCCGCTCTTCGATCTCGTCTCGGTCTGTGGCTGCTGCCACCGCCAAATCTCCGAGATGGAGGGAGCGCTCGCGGGCGAGGAGGCAACTGATGACGGCACCTCCTGAGCTCCCGTTCGGGCGCTGGGCTGATTGGTATGCCGAGCGCGGACTCGCCGTTTTTCCGCTCTATACGATCGAGCGGGGACAGTGCTCCTGTGGCCGCGCCACGTGTCCATCCGCCGGCAAGCATCCGATCGCCACCTTGGTGCCACATGGCGTGCTGGAGGCAACGACGGATCGGGCCGCCCTGGCCCAATGGTGGGCGATCTATCCCGACGCCAATGTGGGCGTGGCGACCGGCGACGCCAGTGGCGTGGTCGTGATTGACATCGATCTCGGGGGCGAGGACATCTTCGACAATCTGATCGCGCTTCATGGCAAGCTCGAACCGACTTGGATGGCCGGTACCGGCTCCGGCGGCATCCATCTCTACTACCAGATGCCGGGAGCGGATATTCGCAATTCAGCGTCAGCCATCGGTCCGGGGATTGATGTGCGCGGCAATGGCGGCTATGTGGTCGCGCCCCCATCGCGCCACGTCAGCGGCGCTGCCTATTGCTGGGACGACTCGTGGCATCCCGATCAGGTCGCGCTCGGCGCGCTGCCCGAGTGGCTGCTGGGCAAAGTGATCCCCGGCGGCGCCCGGATCGCCAGTCCGCTGCCGCGGGTCTTATCCGAGGGCATGCGCAACACCTGGTTGGCGTCTGCCGCCGGCTCCATGCGTCGCCGGGGCTTCGGCGAAACGGCGATTACGGCGGCCCTCCAGATCGAGAACCGGGAGCGCTGCAAGCCGGCGCTCGATGAGCGCGAGGTCGTGCGAATTGCGCGTTCGATCGGGCGCTATGACCCCGCGGTGCGGGACTAAGACCGCCATCGTATGCGGTCTATGCGGTCTATGCAAAAAAGCCCGTCGTGACGCCATTTTTTCGATGTGCGGTCGAGGCGGTCTATGTGGCGGTCTATATGGCGGTCTTGGGAGGGGGAGCATGAGCGAACAACGGCACGCCGGCGTCACCACATTTCCGGGAACGGCGTTGCTCCTGCCGTTCGCCGAGCGGGTGGCGGATATCCCGCCCGAGCGCGTCGAGTGGCTCTCGATGAGCCGGCTCGCGGTCGGCAAGATCACGGTCCTCGACGGCGATCCGGGATTGGGTAAGTCGACGGTCACGCTCGACTGGGCGGCGAAACTCACCCGCGGTGAGAACCTGCCCTATGGACCCGCCAACCGCCCCCGCGGCGTCCTCATCCTCTCGGCCGAAGATGGCAAAGCCGACACCATCCGCCCACGGCTCGAAGCCGCCGGCGCCGATCTGCGCCGGGTCTTTCTCTTCGAGATGCGGGACGAGCAGGGGAACAGTTATCTCCCGAGCTTGCCCCATCACCTGGAGGCGCTGGGATCGCAGATCGAGGCGACCGACGCCGTGCTGGTGATCATCGATCCGCTGGTGGCCTATCTCTCGGGCGAGCTCAAGGCGATCAACGATCAGGATGTGCGGCGGATGCTTTCCCCGCTGGCCACGATGCTCACCCGCGCGCGCGCGGCCGGACTCGCCCTGCGCCATCTCAATAAAGCGACAGGGATGGCGAGTCTGTATCGCGGCGGCGGCAGCATCGGCATCATCGGCGCCGCCCGCTTCGGTCTGCTGATCGCGCGCGACCCCGAAGACGAGACGGGCAAGCGCCGCATTCTCGCCGTCCAGAAGGCGAACATCGGTGAGGACGATGCGCCCTCGCTGGTCTATCGCCTGGCGCCTGTGCCGGGGACGGATGTTGCTCGCGTGGTCTGGGAGGGCGAGTCAGCCCTCCGCGCCCATGCCCTGACCGCCGGTCCTGTCGACGAGAGCGAGCGCTCCATCGTCGATGAAGCCCGCGCCTGGCTGATCGAGGTGCTGGGGGGCGGATCGCTGTCGGCGAAGGAACTGCGGCGGCAGGCGACCGAGGACGGCATTGCCTGGCGCACAGTCGAACGGGCCAAGACCCAGGCGGGCATTTTTACGGGTCGGGTGGGCTTCGGCCGGGGCGGGCACTGGGTCTGGAGCCTAGCGCCAATCGCCCCCGACGATTTCGCTATAGACCGCCATATAGACCGCCACGAGGAAGACACAAAAAAGCCCGTCGTGACGCCATTTTCTCCATAGACCGCCGGAATCTCGTGTGGTGGCGGTGTATGTCGCCGTGCCACGAGTTGAAAGGATCACCAATGGCCCTCGGCCCTACCCTCGACACCGCCTTGGCGCGAACGATGCGCCTGGGCGAACTCCTCGCCTATTACCGCACCACCGCCGGCTATTCGCAGAACGCCCTCGCCCGCCGCGCCGCGATCGATCACTCGTTGCTGCACCGCTACGAACTGGGGGAACGCCGGCCCAGCCGCGGCCGCACGCTGGCCCTGGCCCGCGCCCTCGGCCTGTCACAAGCCGAAACCGACGAGCTCTTGCAGGCCGCCGGACTGGCGCCGGAAAGTGAGCAGCTGCGGCAGTTGATTGTCAGTCTCGCGAGGTGCGCCGATCCCGTGCGGCTGCGCAAAGGCCAACGGTTGCTCGAGACGGCGCTGGAGACGCTCACCCCGCCGGTGGTGCAGTTCGATGACTAGCGGACGTGACGGCATGAGCTATGACGCCTTTCGCGCGACAAAGGGGCGATCCGTCGATGCGGTCGGGATCGAGGTGGCGCCCGATGCGATCCATCCCAGTCTGCACGGCTTTCAACGTGATCTCGTGCGCTGGGCGCTGCGCAAAGGGCGCGCCGCGATCTTCTCGACGACCGGCACGGGCAAAACGCGGATGCAGCTGGAATGGGCGCGGCTGAGTGGCGAGCGGGTGTTAATCGTGGCCCCGCTGGCCGTAGCTCAGCAGACGGTGCGAGAGGCGGGAGCGCTCGGCATTGAACTGACCTATGCCCGCTCCCAGGCCGATGCGGCGGACCTGACGATCACCAATTACGAAATGGTGCATCACTTCGACGCTGCGCAGTTTGGCGCGGTCGTGCTCGATGAATCGTCGATCCTCAAGGCCATGGACGGCAAGCTGCGCACGGCCCTGATCCGGCAGTTTGCGGCCACGCCCTACCGTCTCTGCTGTACCGCCACGCCGGCGCCGAACGATCTCGACGAACTCGGCAATCACGCGGAATTCTTGGGCATCCTCACGCTGGCCGAGATGCGGGCGACGTTCTTTGTCAACGATCAGGGGACGAAGGAGCGGATTGGCTGGCGCCTCAAAGGTCACGCCCGTGAGCCCTTCTATCGCTGGCTGGCGTCGTGGGGTATGACGCTGACCAGACCGTCTGATCTCGGCTATCCCAACGACGGCTATGATCTGCCGCCGTTGACGATAGTGCCCATGATTCTGGCCACCGACTACCGCCCGCCGGGACAGCTCTTTGCCACCAGTCTCCACGGCATCACCGATCGCGCCGCCGTGCGCAAACAGACCATTGCCGAACGAGTCACCGCCACCGCCGCCCTCGTGGCCCAGGAACCAGACGAGCCCTGGTTGCTCTGGCCCGGGCTGAACGAGGAGGCCGACCGCCTGACGGCAGCGATTCCGGGCGCGGTCAACGTTCAGGGCAGCATGACGCCCGAGGCGAAAGCAGATGCGCTCCTCGCCTTCGCCGACGGTCACATCCCTGTCCTCGTCACGAAACCGTCGATCGCGGCCTTTGGCCTCAACCTGCAACACTGCGCCCGCATGGCCTTCGTCGGGCTGTCGGATAGCTACGAGCAGTATTTCCAAGCGATCCGCCGCTGCTGGCGCTACGGTCAAACCCGTGAAGTCAAGTGCTTCATTGTCCTGACTGAACCGGAAGAAGTGATCTACGAGAACGTCTTACGCAAGGAACGGGAAGCGGCGACGACTGCCCGCGAACTGGTCAAGCACGTCGCTGAATACGAGAAAGCGCAACTCGGACAGGCACGACACCGCGTCACTTATGACCCATCCGTTCCCATGACTCTGCCGAACTGGCTGAAAGGATTCGCCGCGTGAACGTGATCGATCAAGTCATCACCGACAAATACGCCCTCTACAACGGCGACAGCGCCGACGTGCTCGCGGGCTTGCCCGATCACAGTGTCGACTTCTCCGTGTTCAGCCCGCCGTTCATGAGCCTGTTCACCTATTCGGCGAGCGAACGTGACCTTGGCAATAGCGGATCGCCGGCAGAGTTCTGGCAGCATTTCAGTTTTATCTCGGAACAACTCGTCCGGGTGATGAAGCCAGGACGCATTGTGGCGATTCACGTCGCACAAGTACCGAGCACCAAGGCCACACATGGCGTGACGGCCCTCTTTGACTTCCGCGGTGACACCATCCGGCACTTTCAGCAAGCCGGTATGCATTATCACGGCGAAGTAACGATCGATAAGGACCCTCAAGCCCAAGCGATCAGGACGAAAAGCAAAGCCCTGCTCTTTGTCCAGATGGAACGGGATTCGTCCTGGTCACGCCCTGCCCTTGCTGATTACATCGTCCTGATGCGGGCGCCGGGAGAGAACGCCATCGACATTCATCCTGACATTAGTCGCAATGAATGGATCGAATGGGCTCGCCCGATCTGGTACGGCATTCGCGAAACCGACACGTTGCAAGTCGCGGAAGCGCGGGACGAGCAGGACGAGCGCCATATCGCGCCATTGCAACTCGGCACGATCGAGCGCTGCATTCGCCTCTGGAGCAATCCCGGTGAGACGGTCTTGAGTCCGTTCGCCGGCATCGGCTCCGAGGTCTACATGGCGGTCAAGCTCGGGCGGCGCGGGATCGGCATTGAGCTCAAACCGAGCTACTTCCAATGCGCGGTTACGAATCTGGAGCGGGTCACGGCGCGGGTGGAATTGCCGCTCTTCGCCGAGCAGACAACCCCATGAGCATGAGCGCCGCCGAGTTCCAGGCCACCATCCGGGAAGCCGATTTTACCGAGCACGTCATCGCCGAGGCCGAGGCCGCCGGCTGGCTCGTCTATCACATCCCGGACTGGATGTACCGCACGGCGATGGCGAAATGGCGGGATGACGGTCACCGCCGCGGGCGGTGGTGGCCGCCCCGTGGGTTTCCCGACCTCATCTTGGTCAGAGCCCATCCGCCGCCGCCGGAGCTCCTCTTCGTCGAGCTCAAAAGCCGCTACGGCAAGCAATCGGTGGACCAGATCGCCTGGCGTGATGCGCTGGTGGCCTGTGGGCAAACGGTCGAACTGTGGCGGCCCAAGGATTGGCATTGGATCGTGGCGCGGTTAGCGCCGAAACCGAAGGAGGGACGGGAATGATCCGCATCATCATCGTGGGCGTGCTCATCGCCGTGGCGGCGGCGGCGGTGCCGGTGGAAAAGGCGAGTGCGCATCGTGGCACCTATCGTGTCGCCGCCGGATCGTTAGGTCTGAATATCAGAACGGGCCCCGGCGGCGACTTCAGACGGCTGTATACGATGCCAAATGGCACCTTAGTCAAGGCACGGGGGCATCGCGGCTCGTGGCTGTATGGCACCGATCTCTCGACCGGGACGACCGGTTGGATGTGGCTCGCCTACATGCAGCCGGTGACGGGCGGCGGGGGATCGGGTGGGGGGACACCGTCTCTCACGCTGTGCTGGGACTCGTCATTCGGGGTTGTGTACTGCGCCCCCTATTGGATTGCCGAGACGATTTACAACGCCGCGATCCGCTGGGGGGTGCCGTACTGGGCACTTATGGGAATTTCCTCGTGCGAGAGTGGCTACGACCCTTATGTGGTGAATTACGCCGGCGGTGCCTACGATCCGCCGAGTGGCATTTTCCAGATACGGCCCTCCACGATGGCGTGGATTTATGGTGGTTCGGTCTTCAGCGTGTATGACAGCGCCAACGCCGCTGGCAAGCTGCTGGCATACAATTATTCGTACATGTTCGATTGCGCATGGCGCATCGGATATTAGCCGTGAATGGTATAATTCCGTCACAACATAAGGTGGCTGAGGCGGTGTTGATCGCACCCCTCAGCCTGTCACCGCGATTCACTGGAGGAATCACGATGCCCAAGAATCCTACCATCCCCCGAACCTGCCAGAACTGCGGCACCACCTTCTTGGCCAGAGATGACCACGTTGCGCGTGGTGGCGGGAAATTTTGTAGTAAGCGTTGCAGTGACAAAGGTCGCGACTTCTCAAGTCGCAGGCGTCCCATTCCCCGAATCTGCGAGGAATGCGGGGCGGCATTTACCGTGGTGCCAAAGACCGTGAAGCGCGGCGGCGGTCGCTATTGCAGCAACAAGTGCAAGTTTGCGAGCAAGCAAGACCGCGTACCACGGACGTGTCTCATCTGTGGAGCGGCATTTGAAGTACGACCGTCTGTTGTGGCACGGGGAAGTGGCAAATGCTGTTCTCGTGCTTGTCGGTGGGCGCTGCGTCATCAGACTGCCTCCGGCCCCACGATGGTCACGCGCATGTGTGAAGGCTGCGGCAAGTCGTACGAGACCACGAAGCACTGCGCCGATCGGGGTGAGCGCAGTTTCTGCTCCAATGAATGCCACTACGCATGGAAGCGATCCTATTTCGCGGAGACGCGGCCAAGCACCTCCCGCCGAGTTGGCTGGACTCGAACCCGCCGCCGTGTCTGGGAACGCGATCAGGGTATCTGTCATGTCTGTGGAGTGTATGTCGAGTTCGGCCCCGACTATCACTGCGGTCACATGGTTGATCGCATTTTTGGCGGCTCCGATGACATGACGAACTGCGTGGTGCAATGCCGACAGTGCAATTTACGCAAGCCCAAAAAACACCACACCCGCGAGGAGTATGAGACGTGGCGGCTGGACCGCTGAGGGACGTGCGGTGATGACCGGCCGCGCCCAGCCCCCGAGCGGGAAGGAGCTGCTCGTCTCGCTGCTCCTGCTGCTCGCCGCCGGGCTCACCGTGCTCACCTGTCTCATCATCGCCGTATCCATCGCCGTGGGAGGACGCTGATGCCGTTTGTGCTGCTCTTCGTGGTCGCTGTGATTTGCGCCTGGCTGATTGACCGGCTGTGGCCGTGAGCGATGACGACCTGAGCCCCCGCATGACCACCTGGCAACGGGGCCAGCTCGCCCGCCAACGCAACCGCCTGGGGCTCTCGCCGCAGGCGCTGGACGATTACTGCCTACAACGGTTCGGCAGTCGTCTCGCCCACCTCTCGCGACGGCAGGCGCGGCTCCTCGGCGATGAGCTGGGGCGGTGGCGGCGGGTTCCGCCCGAGGTGAGCGGCACGCCGGTGGATGAGGCCTGAGCCACGATGCCGCCCAGACGCGCGGAACCGGGCCGTCAGCGCGCGATTAGGGTCGCCAGCGGCCCAGCACCCAGGCCAGGATGTAGAGCGCCCCACAGACGATAAAGACGATCAGGGCGACGGTGAACAGGGTGTCGTCGGTGATGGAAATATCGGCGAACGTGCGCATGGCGCGTCACTCCCGCCGGCGCGATTGCCGGCCATCGCGGTAGAGGGCTAGGGAGAAGTTGATTGGGTATAATGAGTCCCTGGTCGTTTGTGCCGACCAGGGACTCCGCATCCAGTGATTGGAGCACTGAAAATGCCCCGAAAGCGTAACCTTATTCCCTTCATTTGTCCCCAGTGTGGCAACCACTTCACCGTCCACGCCTCGCAGGTGAAGCATCGTGCGGCGCCACCGTGTTGCTCTCTTTCCTGCTCTTCTCGCTTCCATTACCGTCAAGAAGTCGTACCGTGGCAAGAACGGTTCTTGGCGAAAGTTGACTGCAGTGGTGGACCCGATGCTTGCTGGCCGTGGCAGGGAGCGAGAGCGCGTCATGGGTATGGGAAGTTTAATACTGGAAATGGAATAATGACCGCTCATCGCCTCGCCTTTGCCTTGGCGTTTGGGCATCTTCCTGCTGACCTGTGCGTGTGCCATCACTGTGACAACCCGACCTGTTGCAATCCGAACCATCTTTTTCTCGGCACCCAGGCTGAGAACATGCACGACATGCTCCAGAAGGGCAGACACCGAACCTCAACGAGCAGGGGTACCTAGTTGAACGGCGGGGGCGCGGGCGGATCATCGCGCGGCGTCCGCTGTCCGTCGCGCCATAGGCCGAGGGCGAAGTTTAGCATGACCACGGCGAGCAAACTGCGTAACCCCGCCCAACAATAGACGCGAGCGTGGCTGCCGGCGGTGGCCTCAAAGAGCCACTCGATGCTATACCCCACCCCCGTCACGGCGAGTAAGAGCATCGCCGCCACCCGCGTCCGCCGGCCAGTCGGGCGATCGAGCCCGAAGCTGACATAGAACGTCACCAGGGCGATGATGGAGGCCACCCCGAGGAAGGCCGCGCCGAAGGTGGCGACGTCACCGGCGTCCACGCAGCACCCGCTCCTCGACCCGGTTACGCCAGCGTTGACAGTCCTCGAGCTCGCGCACGAGATAGCGCAGCACCGCGAAATTGAAGACGAGGAGGACGGCCAGCGCGCCGCCGTTGATCAGGTCGCTCAAACTCATGAGCGTGTTCCTTGGTAAAATGGCAGCGAAAGGCCGGGCAGCGGTTGCACACTCCCGGCTTGGTCACACCCCGACCTAGGACGGAGGTCAGCATGCCACGCCACGAGTTTAGACCATCCGTTGACTATACGATTGAAGATCGTGGGTTTGAAACGCCCTGCTGGATCTGGCAGGGAGCCAAGAATCAGGACGGGTACGGCAACGTGTATTCCCAGGGGAAGACGCGCCGGGCCCATCGTTATGCCTACGAGCGACGCCATCGCCCGATCCCTCTTGGACAGGAGCTTGATCACCAGTGTCGCCAGCGGGATTGCGTCAATCCCGATCACCTGGAGCCGGTGACTCACCGCGAGAACACTCTGCGCGGGACATCCCCTCGTATCCTGGCGTACCACGCCAACACCTGTTCGAATGGGCACCCGCTCTCGGGAGCGAACCTGATTCGGAATAGCAATGGAAGTCGACGATGTCGCGCCTGTCATAACGCCCGGCGCCGGAAACCAGCGAATCCCCAGTAGGCCGTTCATTACGCGGAGATTCAGGCTCAATTCATTGGCTCCGATCAGCTCCGCCAGGGTCATTTACTTGACCTTGGTCACAATGCCGACCGTGCCGTTCTTGTCTTTGGCGATGACCAGGCCATTGTCGAACTGATAGAGCGTGTAGCCGTCGTGCTTGTCATTCCACAGCTCCCCGCCAACGGGCGCGCCCCAACTCCCGGTCGCCTCGCCGTATTGCCGCCACAAGGCGCCGACTGGGCCGGACGACGCATCGTCCCAGATCAGATTTGGGTCAAGCACATAGGTCGACTTTGGCAGATTCGCCAACGCATCATCCTCCTCCGCCGGGCCCACATCCGTCCCAGCCGTCTCCAGCCAGCGATTGACGCGGGCCACGATCGGATCGAAATAGACGCCGGGACAATTGGCGCGGGTGCAGGAATTGATCCAGCCGTGGCGCAGGATGCCGTAGGTCGAATCGAGGATCGCCGGGTAGCGCATGATCCAGTCCTCGACCTGCCACAGGATCGCATCCATCTGCGGCTTCGGTTTCGTCTCCTGGTAGTAGCCTTCGGCCTCGATCGTCAAACTCCAGCAGTTCGCGTTTCCGCCCTTCGCCAGAATCTCCGCCGCCTCATGCGTCGGCTCGCAGACATCGCCGTTCGTCCAGGGACCATGCTCCTCGGGCACGATCCGCAAGATTGAGCCATCCTTCTGGATCATGACCGTGGAGCTGGCGTCGACGTCCGCCGCCGACCAGTAGGCGAGCGAGGACTTCGTCGTCCCCTCTTGCACGTGCAGGACCACAAACAGCGGCTCGGCCCCGTTGCGATTATTGAACCGGCTGTGAATGATCTCGTTCGCCTGCTGCTTCGTCAGTCCGAAGCGGGCGTAGTCGCGTTCGAGCGCATAGATCGTTGGCTGCGGGACATCCGGCGTCGTGGGAATGGCACCCATTAGCCCTCCTCAGCCGTTTCCTCCTCGGCGTCGTCTTCCGTCGCTGCGTTCTCCGCCGGCGCTTCTTCCGGCGCCTGCTTTGGCACGTCCTCGTCCTCGACTTGGGGCTCGTCTTTCTCGCTCATGGTGTGCGTCCTTTCTCGTTCAGTTGCGCGTTCCCCGCGCTGGGCCGTCCCAGCCGCTGATCCATCTTAGCCTGCGCGCACGCCGACGCGCGGGATGTGGCCTTGGCGCAGGCTCGCCGTGCCGAACGGGTCGGGCAAGGCGCCATAGGTAAAACTGCGGTCAACCGCGCCGCCCTCGTTCGTCGTCGCCGCCAATCCGCTATAGCCAATTGGGCCGCCGGCGGGGACCAGGCGGAAGAGGACGCCGGTCGTCCCCGAAAAGGTGCTCGCCAGCCAATACCACGCCCCGCCGGTCAGACTCTGGCTGATCGTCGTCTCGACCGTGGCCGTGCCCGAGGTGAGCGAGACCGCGCCGGCGTCGAGGACGAGGGCACCGGGATTGCCGTCGCTGCCCGTGGCGTAGATGCCGAGCCGCGCCGTCGTCGCGCTCGTCGCCGAGACGCCGATGGCGATGCGGTCGACCGTGTTCGTGTTCGGGACATAGATCGGGGCCGCGATCAGGGTGCCGGTGGCATACGTCCCGGTCGAGAGACTGACCGGGAGCGACGAGCCGAAATCGTAGTAGCGCCCGGTCACCCAGCGCGTCCGTACCGCCTGCCCGACCGAGGGCGACCCGATATCGGTCGCCAGTGTCGTCCCCGAGATGCCCAGGCCAGCGCCCGCGGTCAGATAGGCGTACGCTCCCGCCGAGTCGTCCCAGAAGAGGATGCGGTCGGCGTTGGGATCGGCCAGGGCCGCGAGCTGGGCGAGTTCGGCGTCATACGCCTGCACGTTCGTCCCGATCGCCAGCCCGAGGTTGGTCCGGGCCGTCGCCGCATCGCTCGCCCCGGTGCCGCCGTCGGCGATGGCGAGATCGGTGATCCCGGTGATGGACCCGCCGGTAATGGCGACCGCGCTCGCGTTCTGACTGGCCAACGTGCCCTCATCCGTGATATCGGCCAGGGTGTGGCTATGGGGCGCCGGCGGCGCCCCGGTGCCGGCGAGCGCGATCGTGATCGTGTCGCTGGGATCGTTCAGGGTAATGGCGATGCCCGTGCCGGCGACCAGGGCCGCGGCGAGGGCATCCCGCGCCTGCTCATCGCTGTAGCCGCTGCCGGACCCGCCCACCTGGACCCAGGTAATCGGGGAATCATCCGTCAGCATCCAGATCGAGTTGTTGTCGAGCTGGCGCGCCGACTTCCCGACGTCGGTGCTAGCAAAGCCCGTTGCCGCCGTCCGCGCCGTGGCGTCGGCATAGTCCCAGGCATAGGAGCGATGAAGATCTTCGGGAGAGCTAATCGTTCCATGAAAGGACATCGTTCTCGCTCCTCGTCGTCAATTCGCCGGTAGCGTTTCGGCGGTCGGCGCTTCGAGCAGTTGCACGTTGCCACCCGTGCCGATCATGCGCCACGTCGTCGCCGTTTCGCCGAGCAGGATGAGGAACGCTCCCCGTGACGACAACCCCTGCGATGCCACGCCATTGGCCCCCGGCCCCCAAATCCGATCCGCGCCGTCGGCGAGGACGGTCACCGCTCCATTCGCCGAGTGGCGGCAGACGGTGAGGATGCGCCCCATCCAGCCCGGCGCCGGCGGCAGCCGCACCGTGGCCGGTCCCCCGGCATCGACCACGATCACCTCATCACCGGCGACGACGGTCGTATCGGCCGTCACCCGGCGCAGCGCATGGACCGGCGGCGGATGGAGGTGATTGCCTTCCGCGACGGTGCCCGCGGCCGTGCCAAAGATGGCATCGGCGCGGAAAACCGCGGCGGCATCGTCATAGCTCAGGCGCACCGACGCGGTGGCCTGTGCCATCCCCCCCACCGCGTCCTGCGCCGCTTCGCTGAAATCACTGACCTCGGTCGACGGGTGCTGGTGCGCCGGCAGATCACTGCCGCTCGCAATCGAGAGGACGCCGGTCGTGGCCGTGTTCTTCAGGATGCCGGTGGGCAGGGCCGAGAGCGCCTGCTCGTTGGTCAGCTCGGCCGATGGCCGCTGCGTGATGTAGGGCGCCATCGTCGAGGCCCCAATCGGATCCCAAGCGGTATTGGCGTCGTTGCGCCGGCGCAGGCGGAAGGGCGTCGAGGAGGTGTCGAGCCACCACATCCCGGCCAGGACGGGTCGTTTCGGGGCGACACTCGACGGGTAGCTCATCGGCGTCACCATCGGCGGTTGCGCGGCCGGATCGCTCGCCTGGATGAACTGGACGACGCCGTCCTGCGGCCCAACGCTCATTCAAGGTTCTCCAGCACGTACACCAAATGTCCAGCCCCATTAAACACGAGTTGGCCGCCGGCATAGGTCACATAGACGGGCGAGCGATACTGCCCGCCGCCGCCGCCCGTCGCATCCGCCCACGCCGCTTTGCCGGAAACCACGGTCAACACTTGCCCCGTCGCGCCCACCCCGAGCCGCGTCGCCGCGCCGCTCGTGCCGCCCTGGATCAGATCGCCAGATGCCGTCATCGGATTCTTGAAGCCCACGCCTTTGCCCGGCGCCGTGATCACCGTGCTCGCCGAGTTGCTGCCCAAGCGCAACTCCTCATCACTCACCGCCAGCAGCCGCCCGATCCGGCGCACGACATCGTCGGCCGTGATCCGCTTCTCGACCATGCCCTAGAAATCCTCCACGAACGGCGGGATGTAGTCGGGATTGGCTTCACAGGTGGCATACCCGACCTGGGCAACCCCGCGCAGCCGCACTTGCCAGGTGGATGGATCATCGAGCTCCTCGTCACCACCCGTGGATGGGGTCAACCCCGTCGCCGACAGGAACAGCCGGTGCGCGGTGTCGTCGCAGACGTCGTAATGCTGGTCGTCGCAGAGCAGATCGATCGCCGCATCGACGCAGATGCTGCGCAGGTCTTCCATGTAGCCGTTGGCCTCACCGATCGTATACGTCACCCGCTGGTACTCGCCGGAGAAATCAAAGGCAAAGCTGAACGGCAGCCACTCGCCCGTGGGAAACCCGCCGAACTGGCCGATGCCGCCGTTGTTGCAGGTGCGAACGACTTCATTGCACTGGTTCGGCGGGCCGTGGGGACTGTAGACATAACTGCTGTTCTCGGTGTTGGCGAAGAGCCCAACGTCGAAGTCCTCGTCATCCTCCGTCCCCACCGCCCCGGTGAAGGTATAGGTCCGGCCGGGTACGGCCAGGAGCTCAACCCCGAGATCATTCGTCGTGATCCCGCCCGCGCCGTAGCCCTGGACTTCGATCTCCAGGACCGCGCCTTCCCAGACGAACCAGACCTCGCCGGAGACGGTCACCACCCCCGGCCCGGCGCTGACGTTGAGATCGTTGTCAAACGTCTTGGCGGCATAGGGCGTGGTCTCGTTGAGGAAGAGGTGGCCATTGAGCCCGACGGCGGTATAGCCGATCAGCTCGGGATCGCCCGATCCGCCGGGGATGCAATTGAAGGCCACGCGGCCGCTGGTGCGCCAGTCGAGCACGGGCATATCGGCCGGAGAAGTGAAGTCGGTCGCCCCGACCGGACAGACGATGTTGCCCGTTTCCGTGCAATTGATAAACGGATCGTCGGTGTTGTCGGGCTCCTCCGGCTCCTCAATCGGCGGCAGATCGGGCGGGACGGTAGCAAGCGGCGGGAACCCGGGCAATTCGGGGTCAGGCGCGCCAGACGCCGGCGGGTCAGTACCCACATCGCTCACGTCGTCGTTACATTGGCGGTACAGATGCGAAACGACCGTGCCATGGACCCCCGTGGGACCGCCGACGCCGTCGAGCAGCATCGTGTCGCCCTCACGCGTGACGCCGGTCACCAGGTAGCGTTTATCGCTCGTCAGGTCGATGCCGTAGCTCTTGTCTTTGACCAGGATCAGCGACCCGACGCCAACGCGGGCGTCGTTGCCGCAGGAAATGCGGATCGTGTCGGGCTCGCGGTTGTTCCACTGCATCAGCCTGGTCGCGACCGCTTTGGCCAGTGCTTCCGAATCAATCAGGTCACTCGAAAACTCGTTCGGACCGACATCGACGCCGGGACCTAACGCGGCATGATCGGCGTTCGCCGTGGCGACGAAGCTGAACTGGCAGCCAGCGGCATCGTCGCCCTCGCCAGGCGTGTACGAGAGACCGCGCACGATCCAGTAATTCTGAATCTGATCGAGATCGCCACGGTCGCGCTCGTTGCCGTAGAAGCTGACCCCGGCCTGGCCCCGCGTGAACGTCTTGGCGTAGACGGGATCGACGTACAGGTACGGCGCCCGGCTGTACGGAAAGCGAAGAATCCGGCCGTCGCCTAATTCGATTGTGGCGCAGGCAAAGACGCGGTCCAGTTCGCCGATGATCTGCGCCCCGGATTGCCCGGCCCGCCAGTAGGGCTGCTCGTCATCCCCCTCACCCCCAGCCAGGTCGTGCATGCCGAGCTGATAGTTCCAGCCATGAATATCCCCGGCGGTGTAGTCGATGTCGCAAAAATCGAGGATGATCTTGACCATCTCGACGTCGGTTTTCCCGTGCATCTGATAGTCCGTGGGCCGCGTCCGCCTGAGTTTGGCCAGTTGGCCGGTGCAGGAGAGACTGACGCCGTGGGGAAAGCCGACGCCACCGACGCGGTTGACGATGCCGCTGAACAACTGCCGGCTGTCATAGTTCGGATCGGGCGCATCGTTGCGGTTGACATGATGGACCGTGACGGGCGTGTTCATCGCCAACGCCGGGCTCGTGCCGGCGAGGGAAATCTCGGCGACGGTGGTGACGGCGCCTTCGAGCTGCTGCTGGATGCGGACGGGCGCGGATGCGCTGACGAGCTCGCCGTCGACGGTGACGCGCAGCCACAGATCGCGGGCAATCGCGCTCATGACAGCAGCACCCATTCGGCGGCGGCGGTGAACCGCTGCCGGGCATCGTGGGCATCAGCCCGGATGGTGGCCAGACTGACGAGCACCGCCTGCCGGCTGATCGTCGAGCCGGCGGCGGCGGGCATGACGAGGGTGGCGGCGCCGGCGCCGGCGGCGATGTGGCAGTTTGAGCCAAGCCGGCCATAACAGGGCAGGACGGTGACGACGCTGATCAGATTGGCGAGCGCATTCCGGTCGCTCAACGAGGCCAGACGGATCGAGGCGCGGAATCTGGGCGTGCCGTCCGTGTCCCGCTCAATCGTCGGGAGTTGGCCGCTCTCGCCCATGACGGCAAACGTCACGCCGCCGAAACTGGCCATTAGGGGAAACTCCTGGCGCCCACTGGGTATTTTCCCCCTGCGCGCGCGCGCGGCGCGAGGCCACACTCTGGCCTGACCCCCGTCGCAGTTGTCGGTATCAGGAGCTGCGGCGCGGGTTCCTGATACCTGATCCTGATACCAATGGAGTGTCTTTCGTGCGTATCGCGGTTATGGTCCTGTCGCTCGTCCTCATGTGGGCCGTGCTCTTTCAGACGCTCGCTGCCGATATCGGCGGCAACCTGGCCAACGATAACGAGTTGGCCCATGGGGCGGGCTTTGGTCTGGTCGTCTTTTTCCTCTACTTGCTCGGCGGGGCATTTTCGCTCGGACTGCCTCGGGTCTCGATGGTCCTGTTCATCGCCGCCGCCGCCCTTGGGATCACCGGCGGGGCCACGACCGCGTATAGCGATCTGTACGTCTGGGGCGGCGTGGCGGCGGGCCTCGCGGTGATGTCCTATTTCGGGGTCCGCGAGAAGCGGCGCAATCAGCGTCGGCCGGTGGGCCAATGGGCCTAAGGAGCTCATCGTCGGACCTCTAACTCAAGTCGTCCAAACGCCGCATCAAGGTTGCGGTACACCGCCTGCGCCACCGCCTCGGGATCGCCCGCCCCATGCACATTGATCACCACCCCGCCGGCCTGGACCGTGCGGGAGGCGGCGGCAGCGGGTTGCGGCACGATCACCGCCGGGACGAGGCTGCCGGTGATCGTGCCGAGGGTGCGCTCGACATCGCTAAAACCCGCCATCAGCCCAGCGCTGAACCCGGCCATCACCGTCTGGCCCGACTCGTAGAGCAGCCGCAGGTCTTTTTCCCGCGGCCCCTTCCAGTCGGGAATCTGGTCGGTGATCCATGTCAGCATCGGCGTCACGAGATCGAGGAAGCCGCGATAGAGACCGGAGGCTAACCCGCTCATCAGGTCATAGCCGGAATTGAAAATCGAGTTGAAACTGACGTTCCAATCAATGCTCCCGGTCACCCAGCCGGGTAAGCCGCTGATCCAGTTGAGCAACTGCGTGATCCGGGCCTGGGCGCCGTCGATGAAGCCCGTGATCAGGTCGTAGCCATCACC
>DATBFY010000355.1:0-15005 GCA_036558265.1 Tepidisphaeraceae bacterium
GCGACCGTCGGGCAGGAGCAGCGCGGTGGAGTGGTACATGCGCGAGATCTGCTCGCTGGCCATGGTGGTCCAGGTCTGAGTGGTCGGCGACCACATCTCGGCGGCGTAGACGGCGGTCGCCGGATTGATCCCGCCGATCACGCTGGAGCCGCCCGTGGCGATCACGTTGCCATCTGGAAGCACCGTAAGGTTCAGGTGCGTGCGGGCATTGGCCATCGACGCCGTTTGCTGCCAGATGGGGTTGGCGCCGGTCGTGTCGAGGACATAAGTGGTGGCGGCGGAGGGGATGTTGCCGCCGTTGTCGGCCGGGTCGGACAAATACGAGCTGCCCGCCTTCATGATCTTGCCGGGCAGGTACATGACCGCGCTGCCGGCGTCGAGGATTGTCGGATCGACCGTCGTCCAGGTCTGGGTTTTAAGATCGAGCACGCTGGTGGCCATCT
The DNA here is from genome assembly GCA_036558265.1 of Tepidisphaeraceae bacterium. GTDB lineage: Bacteria > Planctomycetota > Phycisphaerae > Tepidisphaerales > Tepidisphaeraceae > RYN-433. The sequence goes on from DATBFY010000355.1 coordinate 444, forward strand.
TGGCCTCGTCGGAGCCGGCGGCGATCACGCGGCCGTCCGGAAGCACGAACATGAACGGGTAATCGGGGATGGTGCGGTTGGCGCTGGTGAGCTTGGTCCAGGTGTTGGTCTGCTCGTCGTAGATCTCCGGGATCGGGATGTAGGCCAGGTTGCCGGTGTCCGCGCCCGCGGTGACCAGCGCGCGCCCGTCGGGCAGCGTGGTGGCGGTCGGGTACCAGCGGCGGTAGTTCATGTCGGGGAGCTTGGTCCAGGTCTGGGTGGCGGGGTCGAAGAGGTTGCCGATGGCCGAGCCGACAAAACTCGGGTCCAGGCACTCGTGTCCGCCCGCGACCAACACCTTGCCGTCGGCGAGGACCGTCAGGGCCGAACAGAAGATGTCGCGGACCTCCTGCTGGGTCTCGCTGGGGGTTGGGGTGAAGGTATTGGTGGCCGGGTCCCAGACGGTGGCTGAAATCGCGCCGATGCAATCGGGCCCGCCGTCCCACATCAGGATCTTGCCCGTGTCGAGCAGGGCCATGTTGATTGCGACCAGGGGCCAATCCATCACGGGCGACCATTGGCCGACGGCAGCGGGGTCGGTCGTTGGGTTATTGACGATGACGGAGCGCACCGCGGAGGTGGTTTTATTCCCGGCGGCGTCGCGGGCGACGGCAGTCAGAGTGTAGGTGTCGTTGGGGTAGGCGGTAGTGTCCCAGGAGACCTGGTAAGGCGAAGTCAGGTCCTCGCTGCCGAGGTCCGCGCCGTTGATCTGGAATTGCACACCGATGACGCCCACGTTATCCGAGGCGCTCGCGGCGACGTTGACCGCGCCTTTGGCAGTGGAATTGTTTGCCGGGGCCGTCAGGCTCACCGTGGGGGGGGTGTGGTCGGCGTTGTCAACGGTCACGGTCGTCACGAGAGACGTAGCCGAGTTACCCACGGCATCCCGGGCAATCGCGGTGAGGGAGTGCGGCCCGCTCAATCCGGTGGTGTTCCAGGAAATGGTGTACGGCGCGCTGGCGTCCTCCGCGCCCAGGTTGGAGCCGTCCAATTGGAACTGGACGCCGACGACGCCGACGTTGTCCGAAGCCGATGCGGAAACGGAAACCGTGCCCGAGATGGTGCTGCCGTCGGCGGGCGCGGTAATCGCGACGGAGGGAGGCGTCTGGTCAGCCGCGGAAACGCCCGATGCCTCGTTCGACGCCGCGCTCTGGTTGCCGGCGGCGTCGGTGGCGGTAACAAGGTAATAGTATGTGCCCGGGGCGACGGTATCCCGGTAGCTCAACGCGGTCGTCGTGGCGATCTGATTGGAGACCGAGGGTGTAAATCCGCTGGACGTTGAACGGTAAACCTGATAGCCGGTGACCCCGACATCATCGCTCGACGCGCCCCAGGACAGGTTGACCTGGCCCAAGGAACCCGCGGCAACCACGTTGCTCGGGGCGGTGGGCGGTTGGGTGTCCTGGACGGGCGGCACGACGGCCGTATTCATGTCCGTTTGAATGGCGGCTTGCGCCAGCGCGCTATTGTAAATGCGTACGTTGTCGATGAGTCCCGTGAACATCTCTCCGGACCAGTCGCCGCCGATCTTGAGGGCGTCGGTCGTAACCGCGATCGTCCCGGTGATGTTCTTCGAACCGATCTGCGTGCCATTCACATACGTACGGAGCGTCTTGCCGTCATAGGTCGAGGCGAGGAAGTACCAGGTATTCAGGGACAACCGCGTGCCGCCGGTGGTCCCGTAATCGGTCTGGCCGACCTGGATGTGGCTCGACGGGGGCGTGTTGTTTCCCCTTGCCGAGTAAAGCGCGTAGGAGATGTCGTTGGAACTGTTCCGATGGTCCTTGGCGATGGCGGCGCACCAGCCGTTGTCCGGGCTGTTCAGGCTGGAGGGCCTAACCCAGGCTTCGAGGGTCATGCCGCTGGCCAGGTGAAACGAGGGGTTATCCGCGACCTGGACGAAGGAGTTGGTGGCGCCAGCGAACTGCATCGCGCCGCCGAATTTTCCCGCCGCGCTCCAAAGGACATTGTTGACGGCCCCGTCGTTCCCGGTGCCGGAGACATCGTGGACGAGGGTCCCCGCCCCCTCGTCAAAGCCGTACGCCGCCACCAGTGAAAGCAGTTGTCGAGACTCTAAGACCTCGAATTGCGCGCGCATGATCTCCTTCCCAGCGGGCGGCGGATGCGTTCAGGCGTCGTGCGCGGAGTGATCCCGAGAGAGCGGGAGCGCAGACGCCGAGCCGTCGAACTCGTATGCCGAGGTACGGGTTCGCGCGATGAAGCTTGCAAGCGAGAAATCCCTTATTGCAAGGGTGCGGGAATGTATAGCATTCCTATATCTATTGCAAGCTGAATTGAACGATAGAGGAAATGTAGGAAAAGCAATGAAATAACACCTGACGCATTTGAGCAAGGGCCTTGACGACGTCTGCCGCAAACGGTCGAATGAATTAAGATGAATATATATTGCCGTTGATTCTGTCTATAGCACGCGAACCCGCCGGCCTTCGATCTTGAGGCAGTGCTGGGCGTAGAGGCGGAGGGCTTCGGGGTAGGCGATCAGCTCCTGGTCGAAGACGCGTCGAGCGAGGGTGTCGGCGGTGTCGTCGTCGAGAACGGGGCAGGTGCGCTGGACGATGATCGGCCCGGTGTCGTAGGTGTTGTCGCAAAAGTGGACGGTGCAGCCGGAGACCTTGCAGCCATGGTCGATGACGGCCTGGTGGACGTGGTGGCCGTACATGCCCCTGCCGCCGAACGCGGGGAGCAGCGCGGGATGGATGTTCATCATGCGGTCGGACCAGCGATCGGGCAGCTCGAGGAGCGAGAGCCAGCCGGCGAGGCAGATCAGGTCAGCGCCGGCTTGTTCGCACAGGCCGAAGACGCGCTGGCTGAAGGCGGTGATCGAGGGGAACTCGCGGCGGTCGGCGACGACGGTGGGCAGGTCGGCGGCCCGGGCGCGCTCGATGCCACCCAAGCCGGCGCGCGAGGCGATGACCAGGGGGATGTCGATCGGAAGCTGCCCGGCGGCGCGGAGGTCGATGAAGTTCTGGAGGGTGCGGCCGCCACCGGAGAGGAGGACGGCGATTCGCAAGGGGTGAGAGGCCATATTTACCACGGAGCACACGAAGGGCACGGAGGTTAGAGAACGAGGATGGAAGATGGAGGATAGAGGAAGATCACGGCCATCGATGCACGCGGCGCTCTTTATCCATCTTCCATCCTCTATCCTCCATCATCGTATTATTCCGTTCTAGCGCTCTTCACGGCCTGGACACAGCGGAGGCACAGGTCAGCGTGGTCACTGTCGGCGCCGACATCCGGGCGGCGCTTCCAGCAGCGGGCGCAAGACGCGTACTTGTCGCGGCGGTCGAGGACCTTGACCTCGACGGCGGGGCCGGGGGTGTCTTTTTCGGCGAAGGAGTGGTGGCCGGCGCCGACGACGTCGGCGAGGTCCACGGCGCAGGCCTCGAGGCGCCGGCGGAGCTCGGGGTCGTCAACGGAGAAGATCACTTCGGCTTCCAGCGCCTTGTTGAGGCCGACATCCTTCTTCAGGCGGTCGAGCTGCATCAGCGCATCATCGCGAAGGCGCATGACCAGACGCCAGTCTTCCTGCTGCTGCTCGGAGACGTCGCCGGCATTGCCGGGCTGGGGCAGGAGCGCGAGATGGACGCTGTCGGCGTGGCGGTCTTCCTCGGGCTTGTGCCGGATGTATTCCCAGGCCTCGTCGGCGGTGAAGACGCCCATGGGCGCGAGCAGCTTGGTAAGGGCGACGAGCATGCGGTGCATGACCGTCTGGGAGCGGCGGCGGAGGGGCGCATTGGGAGCCTCGCAGTAAAGGCGGTCCTTCATCGCGTTGGCGTAGATCGCGCTGATCTGGACGTTGCAGAAGTCGTAGAGGCCGCGAAAGGCGTTGTGCAGCTCGTAGCGGTCGTAAGCGCCGGTCACCTCGGCGATCATCTTGTCCAACTCGGCCAGGGCCCAGCCGTCGAGGGTCGAGGCAAGGATCTCCTGCGCGTCGGTCGCGGGGTTGAAATCGTAGAGGTTGGAGAGCAGGTAGCGCAGGGTGTTGCGGATCTTGCGGTACTTGTCGCCGAATTCCTTGATGACCTGCGGGCTGGTCGGGATGTCGTACTGGTAATCGACCGAACAGCACCACAGGCGCAGCAGGTCCGCGCCGTGGCGCTCGATCTCCTGGGTGGCGGTGACGTATTCCTTGTCGCTCTTGCTGACCTTCTTGCCGTCGGGCTTGACGATGAAACCGTGGGTGAGCACGGCCTTGAACGGCGCGACGCCGTTGAAGCCGATGCCGGGCAGCAGCGACAACTGGAACCAGCCGCGGTGCTGGTCCGAACCTTCGAGGTAGAGGTCGGCGGGGAAGTGCAGGTAAGTGCGGCACTGGAGCACCGACCGCCAGGAGCTGCCGGACTCGAACCAGACGTCGAAGATGTCCTGCTCCTTTCGGAGCTTTTGGGCTTCGAATCCGGGCGGGTAGGCGAAGTCGTGGCCGAGGAGCTCGGCGGGGGACATCGTGAACCACGCGTCCGAGCCGTGCTCGCGGACCCGCTTGGCGACGGCGAGGACCGATTCCTTCGTGAGCAAAGCCTGGCCTTGTTCGTTGTAGAAGACGGGGATGGGCAGTCCCCAGGCGCGCTGTCGCGAGACGCACCAGTCGGGGCGGGATTCGAGCATGCCGGAGAGGCGCGCCTTGCCCCAGTCAGGGACGAAGTGGATGTCGCGGGCAGCGGCGCGCTTGGCGCGGTCGCGGAGAGAGTGGGGGGAGTCCTGAGTGGACGGACCCTCACCCCTGCCCTCTCCCGGAGTACCGGGAGAGGGAGAGAGGTCGAACGGCTTGTCGATCGCGATGAACCACTGCTCGGTGGCGCGGAAGATGATGGGCTTCTTGCTGCGCCAGTCGTGGGGGTAGCTGTGCTTGACCCTGACCTCAGCAAAGAGGGAGCCCGCATCCTTGAGACGATGGGTGATCAGGGGGTTGGCTTCCCACACGGTGTGGCCGCGGATGAACTCGGGGGCGGTGTCGTCGAAGCGGCCGTTGGCCAGGACGGGGCTGTAGGTCTCCAGGCCCTCGCGGACGCCGGTCTCGTAGTCCTCCTCGCCGTGGCCGGGCGCGGTGTGAACCAGCCCCGTGCCGTCGGTGGTGGTGACGTAATCGGCGGCGACGATGCGGCCGGTGCGGTTGACGAAGGGGTGGCGATACTCCAATTCCAGCAGGTCCTTGCCCCGGGCGGTGGTGACGACGTCGTATTTCAGCTCGGGGCGCAGACCGAAGACCGTCTTTACAAGCTCGCTGGCGAGGACAACCGCATGATCGTTGTAGACGACCAGCGAATACTCGACATCCGGATGGACCGCGATCGCGAGGTTCGCGGGGAGCGTCCACGGCGTGGTCGTCCAGACCAGGAACGAAACGGCGGCGGCCGATTTGCCCATGCCCCCGGAGAACTTCTCGTGCAGGCGCACGGGATCGACCGCGGGAAACTCGACGTAGACGCTGGGGTCCTCGACGTCCACATACTCCAGCTCCGCATCCGCGAGCGCGGTCTGGTTGCTCACCGACCACGGCACGGGCTTGAGCTGTTTATAAACGAGCCCGTTCTCGACGAATTTGGCGAAGACGTGGAGCGTCTCGGCCTCGTAGACCGGACTCATCGTCAGGTACGGGTCGTTCCACTCGCCCAGGATGCCCAGGCGCTGGAACTGATCGCTCTGCACCTTGACGTAATGGGCGGCGTACTCGTGGCAGTGGCGGCGGATCTCGACCGTGCTCATCTCGCGGAGCTTGCCCTTGAACTTCTCCTGGATCTTGTGCTCGATGGGCAGGCCGTGGCAGTCCCATCCGGGGACGTAGGGCGTCTGGTACCCCTGCATGGTACGGAAGCGGATGATCACGTCCTTGAGCGTCTTGTTGATCAGGTGGCCGATGTGGATGTCGCCGTTGGCGAAGGGCGGGCCGTCGTGGAGGATCCACTTGCCCCGGGGCGAATCGGCGCGGGCGGCGAGGAGCTTCTCGTACAGCCTGGCCTCCTGCCACTTCGTGAGGCGCGCGGGCTCGTTCTGGACGAGCTTGGCCTCCATCGGGAACGCGGTCTGTGGTAGGTTGAGCGTGTCCTTGTAGCTCTTCTTCGTCTGGGTGGGTTGCGCTTCGGTAGACATAACTTACATTCGATTCCTACGCGGTGGCCCCGGGCTCGGGTAAGGGCACGAAATTGCGTACTTTATCGGCAGGTTCGGGCGTCTCCAAGCGAATGGTCTTCCAGCGGCCGCGAGTGAAGCGGAGGAGCATGAAAACGCCAAGGATAATGCCGTAGAGGGTGGCCATGACCCAGGGACCCGCCAGTCCCCAGTCGGGGCGCCATCGCGCCACCACGTAGCCGCCAGCCACGGTGATGCTCCAGCAGAGCACCGCCAGGGCGACGGCGGGGACGAACGTGTCGCCGGCGCCGCGCAGGGCGCCGTTGTAGACGATGTACATCGCGTCGAACAACTGGTAGATCCCGGCGAAGACGAGCACGATCACGCCCATCCGCAGCACTTCGGGGTCGTTGGTAAACAGGCGCATCAGGACGTGCCGGCCCAGCACGTAGACGGCGCCGCAGGTGAGCATCCAGAGCGCGCCGACGAGGAAGCCCAGGTGGGCGCGTCGCTCGGCAAGGTCGGGCCGCCCCGCGCCGATGTAGCGGCCGACCAGCGCGGTGACCGCCGTCGCCACGCCGAACGCCGGCATGAAGCTGACCGACAGGTAGCGGAACATGAACATGTTGGCGGCCATCGCCTCGGTGCTGAATCGCCCGATCACCCAGCTCTGGAACAGCGCCCAGGCCGCAATGTCGGCGACGAGCTGCACGCCGGAGGAGAGGCCGATCGACAGCAGCGTCCTCATCTGCGCGGGGCGCAGGATCCAGTCGGCGGTGTTGAAGACTGCGCGCACCTTCGGGCGCAGGACAACCGCCATCAGGAACAGCAGCTCGACGGTCACGCCGATGTTGGTGCCCCACGCGGCGCCGGCGACGCCCATCCTGGGGAAACCGCCGTGTCCGAAGATCAGGAAGTAGTTCGCGCCGGCGTTGACGAGCACGCCGCAGAACGCCGCCAGCATCACGATCCAGGGGCGATTGACGGCAAGCAGGAACTGCCCGAACGCGGTGGAGGCGAGCTTGATCCCCGTGGCCGCGACCGTGATACGGAAGAACGTGCCCTCGAGGTCTGCCAGGTGCGGCTCGTGACCGATCAGCCGGAAAAATCGAGGCGCAATTGGGATCACCGGCCCTGTCGCCAAGGCGAAGAACAGGGCAAACCAGACCCCCTGCCAGAGGTAGCGGCCACAGGCCTTGTAGTCCTTGTGTCCGAAGTGCTGGCTAACCAGCGCGTTGACGCAGAACATCACCCCTACGCCGAACCCGATGATCGACCAGGCGGAGAGCCCGCCGTTGCCGGCGGCGGTCGGCTCGGCAGTGCCCAGGGTGGAGAGCATCCAGGTGTCGGCGAACTGCATCAGGGTGTACGACGACATCTGGGCGACGGTCGGCCCGGCGAGGAAGAGCAATTCCGCAATGGGCGAGCGCGTCCCGATCAAACTCGGTTCGTGTTGAAGCGTCGTCGTCGAACTCATCCGAGCCACCTTCGACTGATGCGAACAAAAAACCCTGAAGCCGTCGCTTCAGGGTCGGATATTCGGCAACGAACGCGATCCCTCAGGCGCGGCGGACTGCTCCCGGCACGATGGTAATTCGAATTAGGGTGGCAGACGTGGCCATTGGGGGATTCCTGACGCGAAATCTTAGGATGGGGCGGCAGATTGTCAAACGGGCCTGCAAGAGGCCACAATTACAAAAAGGGCGGCCGATCGCTCGGCCGCCCGTTAGAGACAAAATGAAGAGGCCCCATCCGACCGCCGTCCTCTTCAGAGATTCGCGGCCGACTCGGGCGGACGTCCGGGCCATCGCTGACCCTGATTCGTCCTCGGCACTCGCCGTTTCGCGCCGTTCACGCGGATCCCGACCCCCGGATCGATCGGGCGTATTGGCTTACCCGTTCTCGATCCGGGCGCTGACGTCATGGACGCTGTGACCTTCCGCTCCTTATGGGCGTCGCGCATGACGTCGACCCGTGTTCGCGCGGCGTTCGTCTCAGCGCCGCACCCCTGGCGTCGCAGGCGGCCCTTCGTTCTCTATCGTGCGGCCGCCCCGCGCATCGCCGGGGACACCGTTGTTACCGGCCTGAGCCGACTGCCGCCCGTGCATGCGGTGCCCGGACAGATCGGTTCAGGCATCTCTCATGAGGTTTCGCCGCTGCGCCCTTCGACGTTTACCGGTCCGCGCCGTGCCGTCCGGAGGATGCCGGCCTCCGGGCCATCCCGCTTCGACGTTCGTGCGTCCGCCGGCACCCACGCCATTGGTCGCGTCGTCCTTGCGGTTTTCATGCCTCGCGTCTTCTCGCTTATACATTGCGTGGCTGCGCGCGCGCCTTTCGTCGCGCACGTGAGAGTCGACAAGACGCCGCCCGCGCGGGTCATTCGTGGCTGGTGTTCTTCTGGACAGCACACGTTCCGGGCTCGCCTGCGGGCAGTCCTCGCGGCCTGGTCGGGACAAGCGCCTGCGTGCGCGCCGCCCGACAACGTCCCTGGGATTTGCATACCCTTCGCAGTTTCGCTCCGGTTCGTGCGGGTGAGTGCGCCTTTGCGTTTCGTCCTTCGGCGTCTCGGGCCCACCTGCCGTTTCGCCTCTGGGTCCGCCGCGAGTTTCATCGATCGCGGGATCCGCCCGACCAATTGGGGCGAACCATGGACCTTCGGCCGCGGCTCCTGGGCTTTGGCCCCGCAGACCAGCCGTACCATGTCATCCACCGGCCCCGCCATGGCTTTTATGCACAGGGTCGCGCGGATCCACCGGCCAGGACTGCCTTGGGTTTTTCAATGCACCGTCCGCCGGGCGATCGTCGACTCGCGTCGGCGCTGTTGGCCTCGTCCGATCCTTCCCAATCGCGCGAAAGAAACTGCCGAGGCGTCGTCTAGCGGCTGAGGTGCCGGTCGAAATGAACCTCTTCCAACTGCTACAGGTAAGCAAGTTTTCGCTGGCAAATCTAGTGGGAAATGCCCATTTTTCGCGACTTTTTTGGTTGCAGGAAGTTAGGGGAACTCGATGAGTGAAACATGAAGACATGAAACATGAAGACCCCGGCTAGCGGTAATCTTCATGTTTCATGTCCTCATGCTTCATCCTCTCCTCACCAATAATCGCGTACACTATAAATGAATTGCTCGCGCGTCTGCCACCCCCGCCGCCTCCATCACCGCCTCGCTCATCGTGGGATGCGGGTGCATCGCGTCGATGATCTCGGCCTCGGTGGCCTCGAGCTTCTTGGCCAGCACCAGCTCCGCGAGCAGCTCGGTGACGTTCTCGCCGATCATGTGGACGCCCAGCAGCTCGCCGTACTGGGCGTCGAAGATCAGCTTGACGAAGCCGTCGGTCTCACCCGCCGCCAGCGCGCGGCCGCTGGCGCTGAAGGGGAACTTGCCGATCTTGATCTGCCTCCCCTGCTCGCGGAGCTTTCGCTCGGTCGAACCCATCGAGGCGACCTGCGGGTGCGTGTACGTGCACCCGGGGATGCTGCGGTAATCGACCTGGCCATCCCCGTTGTCATGGAATCCCGACAGGAAATCGACCAGGTGGACCGCCTCGTGGTGGGCGACGTGCGCCAGGTCCGGGTGGCGATAACCGCCCATCGCCATCTGCTCGGGCCAGTGCATCGAGATGCAGTCGCCCACGCCCCAGACGTTCTCGAGGTTCGTGCGGTAATGGTGATCGACCTTGACGCGCCCGCGATCCAGTTCCAGGCCGGAGTTGGGGCCGACCAGGCCTTCGGTGTTGCCGTTGACGCCGACGGCCACCAGCACGACGTCGGCGTCCACCGTGCCGGGCTTATCGCCGCTGAGCGTCAGGCGCACGCCGCCATCGACCTTGTCGATCTTGTCCGTCTTCGTCTTCGTGCGCACGTCGATATTGCGCTTGGCGAAGATGCGCTCCAGCAGGATCGACACGTCCTCATCCTCGTTGGGCAAGAGGTGCGGCAGCATCTCGACCAGCGTCACCTGCGTGCCGATCGAGTTGTAGAAATCCGCGAACTCGCACCCGATCGCACCCGCGCCGATGATCGCGATCCGCTTGGGCTGACCCGGCAGCGTCATCGCCTCCCGGCTGGTGATGATCTGCTTGCCGTCGAACTTGGCGAACGGCAGCTCGACCGGTCGGGCGCCGACGGCGATGATGATGTGCTCGGCGGTGAACTCCTTCGTCCCGCCGCCGCTGGCCGTGACCTTCACCTTGTGGGGCGCGACGACCTGGCCGACCCCCATCTCGCTCTGCACGTTGTACTTCTTAAACAGGTGCCCGATCCCGTTCTTGAGCTTTTCGGCGATCTTGCGCGAGCGCCCGACGAGCTTGGGGAAATCGACCTTGATCTCGCCGCCCAGCGTGACGCCGCGCTCGGCCGCCTCGGTGCGCATCCGCCGGATGAACTCGCCGTCCTCGAGCAGGGCCTTGGTCGGGATGCACCCCCAGTTCAGGCACGTGCCGCCGAGGTTCTCCTTCTCGACGCACAGGACGCGCTTCTTGAGCTGCCCGGCGCGAATGGCGGCCGCGTAACCGGCGGGCCCGCCGCCGATCACGACAAAGTCATACTGGTAATTCCCCGTCTTCTTCGTCGGATCCGGCGCCGACGCCGGCGACTGCTGCGCCGCCGGACGAGCTGGGGCAGACGGCGCCGCCGGGGCGGGCGCCTTCGCAGCCTGAGCGGGAGCTGCCGGCGCGGCCGCGGGCTTCGCCGCTTGCGGCTTGCCATCCCCCGACCCGCGCGACGCGTACGACTTCTTCACCTCATCCGTCGATTCCTTCCCCGTCGCCAGCACCGCGATCGCCGCACCCACCGGCGCCTTCTGCCCCGCCTGCGTGAGGATCACCGCCAGCGTCCCCGAGTCGAACGCCTCCATCTCCATCACGGCCTTGTCCGTCTCGATCTCGGCAATCACCTCACCGGCCTTGACCTTGTCCCCTTCCTTCTTGAGCCACTTGATGACCGTCCCTTCGGTCATCGTGTCGCTCTGTTGCGGCATGTTGATTTCAGCGGGCATCGCGTGTTCTCTCCGTGGTTCAATTGGGACGGAGGATCATAGGGAAACCGATGGGGGTTGTCATGAGCGCGCCGTCGCGCAGAGAGGGGAATTGAAACACGAAGTCACGAAGGCACGAAGAGCAGATGCGATCTGGCTCAGCTCAGGCGCAAGCCCCGCTCATGTACCCGGCGCGTCCCCGCGAGTCAGATAGTGCGACAATTCCAGCGCGATGCCGCACGCACCGGCAAGACGCACCAGCTCGGCAGGAAACCGCTCGAATTGAGCCGCGACATCGCGCCACGCAATGCCGAAATCGAGAACGACGCCCTCAACGCCCGGGAACGCGACCAGCCGGCGGACTTCGGCTTCGTGTCGAGTCAAAAACTCAACCGCGTCTCGTAACTGTTCGTCAAAATCATTAAAACCGGCGTCACTAACTTCGACGTTGAATCCCGACCGATCAAGCTTAGGGCCGGTTGGCGTGGTGCGGGCCGGTTCGCCTCGACGATAAACCGTGACAACTTCCAAGCTCGATCCGGCAACGAAGGCGTCCACATCGAACTCGGAACCGGACGCTCTAAGGATCGCGCTCATTCCTACCCTTTATCGCACTGCGGGCAAACCATCTTCACGGCGATCCTGGAGGATCAACTCAATCGCGCTGCTCAGGCTTCTGAGCGCCTCCTCCTTGGTCTTCCCCTGGCCGTTAGCGCCGGGCACCTCGGGCGAGTAGGCGATGAACCAGTCCTCGTCCCGTTCGATGATGGCGGTGCATTCGTTGATCATGACAAGATGGTCATTATACCCACCGAACCCGGCACGTTGCGTTCAACAACGTATTCTGATCGCCGTGTCGGCGTCACCGTCCCCCGCGCGCCAACAACCCGCAATTTTGTTGCGCGCCCGTGACGCGCGCGGCGCAACCCCCTCGCCATGAAAATCAAAAAAACTTCGCGCGAAAACCCCACCAAATCCTCATTTCCCACAACTTTGATGGCGCCCCGCGCGTCACCGGCGCGCACCCCGCGCCCTTAGGTAGACGCGCTCATTGAAAACTGAATACCCGCAAGCCGGGCCAGAGCGTCGGGAGCCCTGCGAGCAAAGCGCCGCCCCGGATCGTTCTCTCACAAGTACGAGCACGCTCAGACGGGTTTCGTGTCGGTTTGGGATCGGTTTCCGTCGATTTGGCGCCGGTTTCGGCGCCACCCGAAATCGCTAACCCTCGTCCGGAACTAAACTTGTGGAGTCTACCCCCCGAAAATCTTTTTTTTCGCCAACTCCCCTCTATACCACCCTAACCGCCACCCCCCGCTCGCTCAGATACTCCTTTACCTGCCCCACCGTGTACGTCCCGAAGTGAAAAATGCTCGCCGCCAGCGCCGCGTCGGCGCGGCCCCGCGTCAGCACCTGGTACATGTGCTCGGCCGACCCCGCGCCTCCGCTGGCGACCACCGGGATGCTCACCGCGTCGCTGACCGCCGCCGTCATCTCCAGGTCGTACCCGGCCGTCGTGCCATCGGCGTTCATCACGTTCAGGACGATCTCGCCGGCGCCATAGTCCTGCGCCTGTTTCACCCAGTTCATCACGTCGATCCCCGTGTCCACCCGTCCGCCGTTGACGAACACGTGCCACTTCTCCTGGCCCGCGTCGTCCTTGATCCGATTGGCGTCCAGCCCCAGCACCGTGGCGCAGCGGCCGAACTTGCGGGCGATCTCGCGGATCAGCTCCGGCCGCTTCACCGCCGCCGAGTTGACCGACACCTTCTCGGCGCCGGCCTGGATCAATTGCGTCGCATCGTCCAGCGTCCGGATCCCCCCGCCCACCGTCAGCGGCATGAAGCACTGCTCGACCACATGGCGCACGACATCCACCATGATCCCCCGTCCCTCGTGCGACGCGGTAATGTCGTAAAACACAAGTTCGTCCGCCCCCTGCTCCTGGTATCGGGCGGCCTGGGCGACCGGATCGCCGGCGTCCACGTGATCGAAGAACTTGACGCCCTTGACCACGCGTCCGCGATCGACGTCCAGACAGGGGATGATTCGCTTGGTCAGCATGATGAAACAAGGTGACGGCGGAAGGAAACTCGACCGGTGGAGTTTAAGAACGCCCGTCGCGGAATTCAAATTGACGGCCGCAGACCTTAAGATCCACTTCATTGCAAAATCACGGGAGGTGCGATGACTCGGGCAACGTTCATGACGATGACGATTTGCGCTTGTGCATTCCACGCCGGCGCCCAGCCCGCCCCGCGCGACTATCGCTTCGACGGCACGATCTCACGCCCGGTGCTCGAAAACTACCTCTCGCGCGCGATCACGATGGAAGGGATGCTCAACGGCCGCGGCGACTTCGACGACGACCTGCGGATGCTCAAGGCCATCGGCGCCAAGTTCATCGGACGCAGCATCTGCCTCTGGAACGGCGAAGCCAACCTGCTCCGCAACCTCGCCCGGGCCAAAGAGCTGGCGCCGAAGGTCCACGCCGCCGATCCCGACATGATCCTTCAGGCCTGCATCTTCGAAACCGTCAGCACGCAGGTCGAACAGGTGCCCATCCCGGAGTGGGTCTTCACCGCGCTGGGCGAGCCGGTCGAGAAGCGAAACTTCCGCTACGCCGACATCATCTACCCGCCCGGTCAGCAGCGGCGGAACTGGGGGCCCAACGCTTCCGTGCCCGACGTCAGCCGGCCCGAAACCCGCCGCTGGTTCTACTTCCTCGCGGCCTCCTACATCGATCTCGGGTTCGAGGCCATTCACTTCGGCCAGGTCGAGATCATGAACCGCAACGACCGCGATCTGTCCCACTGGGCGGACGTCTTGGCGCGGGTGCGGGCATACGCGGCCACGCACGCGCGCCGGCACATGGTCATCTGCGATGGCCACGTCCCCAGCGGCGGCCTGCTGCGCGACGGAAAGCTGTTGCTGGATTTTCACTCCTTCCCCCTGCGGATCATGGAGGTGCCCGACAAGCCCCAGGAGGCGATCCTTAAGGTGGGATTCTCAGACGGGATTTACGGCAAGAGCAAGGGCGGCGTCACGCCCGGCGGCTGGACGTGCGACCACCTCCCTTATCTCGTCGAGCTCGACAACTGGGGCGCCAGCCGCAAACCCGGCCAGCCCGGCGCGGGCGGCATCTGGGTGTGGGGGTATGACGAGATCACGTGGTTCGCGCATCAGAGCAAACAGTACCGCGCCGATTGGCTCCGCTACGCCTGGGACTGGCTTCGCCGCACCGATCCCAACGGACATCTCGAGATGCCCGGCAGCCGGACGATGCGATCGCCGCTGGACGGCAAGCGCTGGTACTACGCCAACCGCCCCAGCGCAGGGGTGCCCGACGGACTTGGCGACGAAGACGCCATCCGCGCCATCTGGCAAGCCGATACGCCCGAAAAGCCATGAGCGCTGCGCGCACCGATCTCTATGACGGCATCATCCTGGGCGCCGGGCACAAC
>DATBFY010000356.1:0-6207 GCA_036558265.1 Tepidisphaeraceae bacterium
GTCTGGACCGACGAGGTCAAGGAGGAGGTCCGCCTCGGGATGGCAGGATAACACAACAGGTGGCACGGGCGTCCCGCCAGAAGTGTCCGGCATTTGGCAATGAACAGTAGTCCTTTTCATTTTGTGCGGGCGTCGGATCGCGTGAGCCGTCGGGATGGCGGCGTCGCCCGGTCGCCTGTGCGCATGCGGCGGCGTCGCGCCCGGGCGGGGCGCGGCGGGAGCCGGGGCGGCTCAGGCCAGTTTTTTGCGGGCACGCCTGCGGGCCTGGCGGATTGTGGCCAGCTCGCGTTCGCGTTCGCGCCGGGCGATCACCTCCATCGCCTGCCCGATCGTCATCTGCCCGCCGGCCACGCGGCCCAGGGCCGCCAGGGCGTAGATGCTGACGCGTCGCCCGGTCTGCACGTGCATGAGCAGCACCGCGATCACCGCCACGTACAACTGCGTGGTGATGCCCCGGCGGCTGGTCGACAGCAGGTGATCCATCCGGGCGAAGCACTTGAGCCACTTGAAGAACAGCTCGATCTGCCAGCGCAGGCGGTAGGCCGAGCCGATCACGTGGGCCGGGACGACGGCGGCGTCGGTCAGGTTGGTCAGCAGGCGGATCGTCTCGGGTTTCCCGCGGCGGTCGGTGGTGACGATCGTCACCCGGCGGAAGGTCCCCGACGGGGCGCCCCGCCCGGTGAGCTCGACCTGCTCGTCGGCGACCACGCCCGCCGAAACGTCGGCCGCGGTCAGCGGGTTGCTGGCGATCACCCGCACGCCCGGGGCGTTGGCCCGCACGCGCAGCACCAGGTCGTTGTCCCGCCCCAGCAGGGCGGTCATGAACGAGAAGTCCACGAAGTTGCGGTCGACCACGTACAGCACGCCGCGGAGCAGGTCCCGGGCGAACGCCGCCGGCTCGGACTCGCCGTCGTCGCCGCTGACGGTCACGACCTGCGGCACCCAGTCGGCCACGTCCAGTTGCACGTTGGCGCGGACCTGCCTCTGCGTGCGGCCGTTGCTCTTGGTGTGGTGCAGGGCCCAGGCCACGTCGGCCAGGGTGGTCAGGTACGTCCCGTCCGCGGCGATGATGCGGCGGGTGATGCCGGCCAGGTCGGCGTCGGCCCGCGCGAGGCCCGGGCACCGGGCCCGCAGGTCCTCGATCAGCGGCCGCAGGCGTGCGGGGTCGAAGGCGGCCAGGGCGTCGGCGGTGGTCGATCGGGCCAGGCGTGGCAGGTCCAGGCGTCCGGCGAAGTCGCCGCAGCCCTCGATCAGGCGGAGCGAACGGGCCATGGGGTCGAAGAACGCGAGGAGCAGCCCCAGGACCAGTTGATCGGCGTGAAGTTTGGTGTTGCCGTGGGCGGGCAGTTCCCGCCGCAGGCGCCCCAGGTGCTCGTCGAGCAGGCCGCGCGCACGGGCCAACGCCAGACGCCTGTCTTTGGCGTTGACCTCCAGGACCGCCGGCGGTGGCGGTGGCGGTGGCGGTGGCGGTAACGAGTTCGTCACGGCGCGCGACTATGCCAGGAAGAAGGCGATCGCGCAAGTTAAAATATTGCTAATGTCACGGGCGCGAAATGCCGGACGATTCTGGCGGGCCGCCCGTGCTACGGGCGTTTTTGTTCCTCCCATTTTTCTTCAGCCTCGGGGCGGCGGATGTAGATCGGGGTCAGGCGATCCGGATCCGTGAAGTTGCCGTTTCGAGCCAATGGCCAGCCGACCTGGGCGACAACCGAGGCCTTGGCGCGCCACGATTCTTCGGAGGTGACGATCACACCCGGGTCGTGCGGGATGGCTGCGCGGTGATAGGGGATGCCCTCGCCGATCAGGTGGACCGGCCGGGGCGAGCGCGCCAGCATCTCCGCGAGCGTGCCAAGATGAGGCGCCTCAACCCGCACAAATCGGCCCGCCTCGTTGGCGAAGCGCGCTGTGAAGATCTGCCCGCGCTTGGCGTCCAGCACGATGATGCTATTCAGCCAATCCTCAGGGGCGTTTCGCGCCAGTACGTCCGTTGTGGGGACGGCGACAAGCTTCGCCCCGATCGACAGCGCCAGCGTCTTGGCCACCGTGATGCCGACGCGCAGGCCGGTGAACGAGCCGGGGCCGGCGGAGACGTAAACTTCTTTGATCTCGTGCGGCGACCAGCCGGCCGATCGGGTCAGGCGATCGAGAATCGAGATGAGCGCGGCGGCGTGCTTGAGACCGTGAGGAAACTCTTCCTCGACGACGACGTGGCCGGCGTCATAGAGCGCGACCGAGCCGGCGCGGCCCGACGTTTCCAGGGCGATCGCTTTGTCCTCGTTGGGCACGAGCGGCAATGTAGTCCCCCCTCGCTGGGCTGTCACTCTATTCGGTCGGGTCCTGCGGCCTGGGCTTGGGCGCGTAACCCAGGACCAGACCCGTGGCCATGAGCAGGAGCGCCGCGCCGCAGAGGTAGAGCTGGGCACGCGGCTGGCGGGTCAGCGTCGCCAGCGCCCCGCCGACGGGCTGATAGGGCGGCAGTGGAGGCGGCGGCGGCACGCTCACGAGCAGGAACGGAGACATCTCCTCCTTCCCCCCGCCGCGCAGCGGAAGCACGCTGCTGCCCTCGCGGATGTACTTCATCTGCCGCTGGGCGAGGCGCTCGGCGAGAGTTGGGTCGTCGGCGACGTGCTGGAGGAACTCCTCGTTGACGCGGGTCTGCTCCTTGAGCTGCGCCAGGTCCGCGCGCAGCTTGGCGCGCTCCCATGCGAGCTGGTGATTCTCGTCCGCCAGGGGAAGGAGGCAGACACAGGCGATAATCGCGATGCCGATGCACAGGAGCGGGATCGTCAACGTACCGCCGCCGCGGCGCGGCGTGGTGTCCTCAGGAGCTAGGGTGGGGTAGACGGGTTCGGGCTCGCCGGCGCCCCACGGGTCGGCGGAGGATTGGGCGATGAAGTCGGGATCGAATGGCGCGGCGGCGGTGTCGTCGGCGATGGGAAAGGATTCTGGCGCGCGCACGCCGCGAATGGGAGGCATCGGTCGGCGGGCATCCATTCCATCATTTCCGATCGACATCCAGAACCTTCCTGGGAGGGCGAGCCTCCGTGCGAGCCGCTGGTTCCCATGGGAACAGCGCGCGGCACTCTACTTGTTCCAGAACTTCCCGCCATAAACCGCGCGGTCGCCAAGCTGTTCCTCGATGCGGATCAACTGGTTGTACTTGGCCACGCGGTCGCTGCGCGCGGGGGCGCCGGTCTTGATCTGGCCGCAGTTGGTTGCGACTGCGATATCCGCAATAGTCGCGTCTTCCGTCTCGCCGCTGCGATGCGAAAGGACCGCGCTGTACCCATTTCGCATCGCCAGGCCCACGGCGTCGAACGTCTCGCTCAGCGTCCCGATCTGGTTGACCTTCACCAGGATCGCGTTCGCCGTGTCGCTGTCGATGCCGCGCTTCAGGAATTTCGGGTTGGTCACGAACAGGTCGTCGCCGACGAGCTGCACCTTGTCGCCCACGGCGTCGGTCAGCTTTTTCCAGCCGTCCCAGTCGTTCTCCGCCAGGCCATCTTCCAGGCTGCGGATCGGGTACTTGTTGATCCAGTCCTTCCAGATCGAGATCATGTCGTCCGACGAGATGACCTCCTTCGGGTTGGACTTGAAGAAACAGTACCCCTTCTTGCCGAGCTTCTCGGCCTCGTTCCATAGCTCGCTGGTGGCCGGATCGAGCGCGACGAAGATCTGCTCGCCCCACTTGTAGCCGGCCTTGCCGACGGCCTCCTCGATGACCTTGAGCGCGTCCTCGTTGGTCTTGAGGCTGGGGGCGAATCCGCCCTCATCACCGACGGCGGTGTTCAGGCCCTGCTTCTTGAGCACACCCTTGAGAGCGTGGTAGATCTCGACCCCGGCGCGCAGCGCATCGGCGAAGTTGTCGAAGCCCCAGGGCTGGATCATGAACTCCTGGAAATCGACGTTGTTGTCCGCGTGCTTGCCGCCATTCAGGATGTTCATCATCGGCACCGGCAGCGTCTTGGCGCCGCTGCCGCCCAGATACCGATAGAGCGGCAGGCGCGAGGCCTCGGCGGCGGCCTTGGCGACCGCCATCGAGACGCCCAGCATGGCGTTGGCGCCCAGGTTCTTCTTGTTGTCGCTGCCGTCCTGCTCGATCATGAGCTGGTCGATCGCCTCCTGGTCGCGGGCGTCGAGGCCGATCAGTTCCGGCGCGATTTTGCTGTTGACGTTTTCGACCGCCTTGCTCACGCCCTTGCCCAGGTACGTCTTCTTGTCGTCGTCGCGAAGCTCGACCGCCTCGTTCTCCCCCGTGGAAGCCCCGGAAGGCACCGCCGCCCGGCCCAGCGTCCCATCTTCCAGCAGCACATCCACCTCCACGGTGGGATTCCCCCGTGAATCGAGGATCTGGCGGCCCTGGATAAAATCAATGTTGGTGCTCATTCTTGCGCTTCTTTCTGTGTTTATCGGACGAAACGGTGGGATTTCTGTAAAGACCGAAAGGCTGAGTCTATGCGCGGGTTAGCGCGTGTCAAAGGTGGTAAGAACCTGGATGCTTGGGCCTTGGAGCTTGCCGCGCCGCCGTTCGGGTTGACCGATCCGCTGGCGGTGGAGTAGACCAGCGGTCATGGAACCCGTGCGGATGGGCGTGATCGGGACCGGGGCGATCAGTGGGGCGTACCTTGGGATGGCCAAGGGATTTCCGGTGGTCGAGGTCGTGGCGTGCGCGGATCTGGACGTGGGGCGGGCACGGACCAAGGCGCGGGAGTTTGGGGTGCCGAGGGCATGCTCGGTGGAGGAGTTGCTCAAGGACCCGGCGATCGAGCTGGTGCTGAACCTGACCGTGCCCAAGGCGCACGCGCCGGTGGCGGTGGCGGCGCTGGAGGCGGGGAAGCATGTCTATTGCGAGAAACCGCTGGGCGTGGATCGGGAGGAGGGGCGGCGGGTGATCGAATTGGCGAAGGCGAAGAGACTCCTGGTCGGGTGTGCGCCGGACACCTTCATGGGGGCGGGAATCCAGACGGCACGGCGGCTGATCGAGGACGGGGCGATCGGGCGGCCGGTGGCATTCACGGCGTTCATGATGGGGCGGGGGCACGAGTCGTGGCACCCGTCGCCGGAGTTTTACTATGAGGCGGGCGGGGGGCCGATGTTTGACATGGGGCCGTATTACCTGACGGCGCTGCTGCAACTGCTGGGGCCGGTGAGGCGGATCACCGGCTTGGCGACGATCGCGATCCCACAGCGCGTGATCACGAGCCAGCCGAAGCACGGGCAGCGGATCACAGTGCGGACGCCCGATCACATCTGCGGGACGATGGAGTTCGACAACGGGTGCGCGGGGGTGATCGTGCAGTCTTTCGCGACGCGGTTTGCGCAGTACGACGGGCGGCAGCCGATCATCATCTATGGGACGGACGGGACGCTGAAGGTGCCGGACCCGAACACCTTTGACGGGCCGGTGAGCCTGGCGCGGGAGGGGGACAAGGAGTTCCGTGACATGCCGCCGATGTTCCGGACGGGGTACGGGCGGAGCATCGGGGCGGCGGACATGGCGGTTGCGATCCGGTCGGGTGGGACGTTTCGGGCGAACGGGGATCAGGCGTTTTACGTGCTGGATTTGATGGCGGGGTTTTTGGATTCGGCGCGGACGGGGGAGGCGTATGTGCCGGGCGTTACATATGTGAAGCCGGCGGCGATGAGGGGGGATGTGGGGGTTGGGGTGTAAGCTGTGACGCGCACGGGCTAAAAGGCCGTGATACGGCAACGTCACCGGCGGGCCGTGTCCCATGAAAAAGGGGATTTTCGGATTGCGATTCGGGGAGCTTCACGCAAAACTAACAATTCGCAAATGCTGGCGGTCGCGGAGGCACCCTGTTGGAGCGATGGCCGGCCATGGATGAGTTGCACCTCTGAAGGAAGCACCTATGGGCAAGAATGGAGGGCGTCGCCGCGCGACGCGGGGGGCTGCTGGTCTGGTGGAAGAGCTCGAGCGGCGCGTGCTGCTGGCGGCGGCGACGACGCCGATCATCAACGAGTTCCTGGCGGTTAACGATTCGGGGCTGACGGACCAGGACGGTCAGAACTCGGACTGGATCGAGATCTACAACCCGACTGGTTCGGCCGTGAACCTGAACGGCTGGCGGTTGACCGATACCTCGGACGATCCGAGCACGTGGTGGACGTTCCCGGCGGTCACGCTGAACCCGGACAAGTACCTGGTGGTGTTCGCATCCGGCAAGGATCGGCGGGTGGCGGGGCAGC
>DATBFY010000357.1:0-17242 GCA_036558265.1 Tepidisphaeraceae bacterium
AGCGCACCTTGAAACCGACGGCGTGGCCGAGCGGGGTCTCGAGCTCTTCGGCCAGGCGCTTGGCGACGGATCGGGCGGCGATGCGGCGCGGCTGGGTGTGACCGATGAGCCCGGCGACGCCGCGACCCAGCTCCAGGCAGATCTTGGGAAGCTGGATGGTCTTGCCCGAGCCGGTCTCGCCGCAGAGGACGACGACCTGGTTCCTGGCGATCGTTTCCTTGATCTCATCGCGGCGTTCGACGACGGGGAGTTCCTGGGGGTAGGTCGGCCTGGGGAGGTCCTGTTGGCGCTGGTTGCGGCGGCGGACGGAGCGGTCGATGTCTGCGGCGACCTGCGCCAGGCCGTGCTCGATCGGGCGGCCGGACTCCAGGGCGCGCTCGATCCCGCGGAGGCGGCGGCGCAGGGGGTGGCGGTCGCGGAGCATCGCGAGGTTGATCTGGTCTGCGAGTTGTCGGAGTTCGACGTCGGTCATCGGCGGTGAGGCGAAGGACGCGGGATTGTTCGGACAGGATATAGTAATGTCCCTGCTCAGGCCGTCATGACCAGAAGCGTTCCCGCTCACATTCACCCCGTGAATCGTACGAACAGGGCCGGGCGGCGGTTTGGGCTCCCCGGGCGGCACTGGACTTACAAATATGTCGCGCTCATTGCGGGGCTGATCGCGATCGCCCGTTGCTGGAGCATCGTCGGGGTTTACAACCACACGACCGATGAGCTGGCTCACATCGCCGGGGCGGTGGGGTTATACGAGTCGGGGCGGAACGTGTACATGGTCGAGCACCCGACGCTCCAGCGGCTGGTGGTGGGGCTGGCGCTGCGCGCCCGTGGGGTCGAGTATCCACCAGCGCGCGGGCTGGTGGAGGTTCAGCCCAGGCCGGACGCGAACGTGGCGGGTGCGGACATCGTCTTCGACGGGCGGGTCGGGTACTGGGAGGTGCTGAAGACCGCCCGGCGGGCAAACCTGGTCTTCCTGGCGCTGCTGCTGCTGTTCACGTACCTGCTAAGGGCGTATCTGATCAACCCGCTTTCGGGGATGCTGGCGAGCGTGCTGATCGGCATCGATCCGAACATCCTGGCGCATTCGGCGCTGGTGACGACGGACGTGCCGGCGGCGGCGGGGTTCCTGGCCGCGAGCTTCTTCGCGATTCGGTTCGTGGCGCGGCCGACGTGGCCGCGGGCGGCGGCGGCGGGGGTGGCGCTGGGGCTGGCGATGAGCTGCAAGTTCACCTGCGTGCTGCTGGCGCCGGCGGTGGTGGTGATCATCGGGATTCGGGCGATACGGCATGCGCGGGGGCTCACGGGCGGGCCGCCCGTGCCACGGGGGATCATGCGGCGCGCGTGGCGGCATGTGCCCAGGATGCGATATCTGGTGGCGATTCCGGTGATCGCGTTCGTGTCGCTCTGGGCGACGTATTTGTTCAACATCGGGCGGTTGCAGGATCAGGAGCTGTTCTCCGCCGAGAAGGGGTGGAAGGCGATCCCGGCGGTCATCAAGCGGACGCCGATGCCGATGCCCAGCATGCCGCTGGGGGTGATGTTCATGGGGGCGATCGGCAAGACGGGGTTCCCGTGCTATTTCAATGGGCGGCTGGATTTCAACGGTCATTTGCTCTACTTCCCCGAGGCGCTGGCCCTCAAGAGCGCCACCGGCGGGGTGATCGCGGCGGGACTGTCGGTCGTGGCGTGCGCGATGGCGGGTCGCCGCCGCCGCAGGGGACTGGTGGCGCTTTGCCTGTTTCTCCTGCCGTCATTCCTGATGCTGGCGGCGATGACGGGAAAACTTCAGATCGGCATCCGGCACGTGCTGCCGGTGCTGCCGTTCATCTACCTGCTGATCGTGCTCTACCTGCACCGCGGGCGGTGGGTGTGGGCGCTGATCGCGCTGATGGGTTTATGCGCCGTCGAGACGGCGCGGGTGCATCCGGACTACCTGCCGTTCTTCAACGTGCTGGCGGGGGGGCCGGAGCGCGGGTCGCGTTTTCTCGCGGACAGCAACCTGGACTGGGGACAGGATGTGGCGCGGCTGGCGGATTACCTCAAAACCACCGGGCGGCGGGATTACACGATCAAGGTGTCCGGGGTGCAGGTAGCGCGGCTGGTGCAGTGGCTGGGATTGGATCCGAAATCGCGCGAGACGGACATCGAAGCGCTTCGGCAGCACCCGCATGGGCTTCTGGCGCTGGGGGTCAACGCGAAGCTGGGGCTGGAGGATTTCAAGAAGGAGAAGGACGGCACGGTGCTGCACGGGCCGGATTATTCGTGGGTGGCGCGGTATCCGGTGATCAGGCGGATCGGGTCTTCGATCGAGGTGTATGACCTGGATGCGCGGTAGCGAATCGTGCGGAGGGATGGCATCGACGCCGCCGGACCGATTCACGCCGGCATTGCGCCAAGCTCGCCCGCCGCGGAACGGGCGCTCCGGCGGATCGAACCCTGCGTCCGCGTAACGCTTCGGTGCCCGCGCGCGGCGAAAACGTGCCGCGACGCGACGAAGATGCGCTCCGGCGCGGCCAAGGCCTTCGCCGGCGCGACGAAAAACCTCTCGTGCGCAAGGAAAACCCTCTCGCACGCGGCGAAAACGCTCTCGCGGGCGGCAAAACTCCCCTCGCGCGTAACGAAACTCCCCTCTCGCGTAACCAAACTCCCCTCGCGCGTAACGAAACTCTCCTCGCGCGTAACAAAACTCTCCTCTCGCGTAACCAAACTCCCCTCGCGCGTAGCCAAACTCCCCTCGCGCGTAACGAAACTCCCCTCGCGCGTAACGAAACTCTCCTCTCACGTAACGAAACTCTCCTCTCACGTAACGAAATTCTCCTCTCACGTGACGAAAGAGTGGATGCGTGTAACGAAAAAAGGGGCGCACGTAACGAAAACAGTCGTCGGCGTTACGAAACTCCCCGCGCCCCGGCGCGAAGCAGCATCGCGACGCGGACTTTTATCAGCCCGCCCCGGCGCGGCGTCGCCCGGGTCGCTTCGACTCATCAAGTCGCCCCGGCGGCGCGACGATGAAGCGGCTGATATGCTCACTCCCACACCCCCCATGACCAATGCCGAGCGGCAGCGCCGCTTCCGCGCGCGTCGCCGGGGCTCGAACATCCCGACCCTCGGCCATCGCGGTTCGTCGACGTTGAGGTTTCCCAGCGTGCCGGTCGTGCCGCAAGCGCCCGCCGCCGCGCCCGAGCCGCCCGCCGCCGCGCCCCTGACAACCGACAAGTAACGATGTCAGCGGGCGCTCCCGACCTGATTCGGCGGCGCGGCGTTGGGATCGTCGAGGCGGTTGCCCTCGTCGAGGTAGCGCCGGCCATCGTACTCGGTGATCTTCAGGAACTGGTGCCAGTTGCCGTTGTCGCCGGTGAGGGTGAAGGTGCGGGGCGGCTGGGCGGGGTTGTGCGGGGCCACGTCGTCGTTGAGCGCTTCGGCGAGCACGCGGCCGTCCATCCTGGCGGCGGCGTCGGCACTGACACTCAGCAGGCGGAGGATCGTCGGGGCGACGTCCACGTTGCCGCTGGGCAGGTCGGAGCGGAAGCCCTTTCTGAAATCGGGGCCGGCGGCGATCAGCGTGTTGTGCATGTCGTAGCGGCTGAGGCTGGCGTGGTGGCCCTGACCGGGGACGTACTTGCCGTCGCAGAAGAGGGTGCCCTTCGGGAGGCCGGGCCGCCAGCGCTCATCGGCCCAGCGGAGGGAGACGACCACGTCCGGGGCATCGGGCGCATCAATCCGGGCCTCGCCCAGGGCGAAGGTGCCGGCGGTCGCCTCGCGCGTGAAGATGACGCCGGCGAAGCTGGAATCCTGCAGCGCCTTGACCAGCTTGGCGAGGGTGGCGGGGTCTCGACCGGTCACGTAAAAGCAGACCGACCCGCCGTTGGTGACGGCCAGGATCCTGCCGGGCGCTTTGGCGCTGTCGGCATCGTCGAACTCGCGGACGATGTTGAGCCTGGCGGGCTTGAGTTCCTCGACGACGTCCACCTGCCGCGAGACGGTCGAGAAGCCGTGGTCGGAGACGACCAGCAGGTCGGTCGTGTCGAGCGCGCCCTGCGCTTCCAGGGCGTCGCGGACGGCCTTGATGTTCTGATCGCAGCTTCGCAGGGCGGCCCGGCCGACGGTCGTGCCCGGGCCCGAGCCGTGCTGGGCGAAGTCGGGCTCGCTCATCCACAGGACCGTGAAGGCGGGGACGCCGGACTTCCAGATCGAGTCGGTCAGCGCATGAGTGGTCCAACGGTCCTGCTCGGCGTTGGCGGCCTTCTTAGGGTTGGCCAGCAGCGGCAGGGGGCCGGCGGACTCGGTGATGCGGTCGAGGAAGGCGGAGGGGACCGTCCTGCCCTCGAAGAGGTTGATCGAGTCGCTGTCGGGCTTGCGCGGCTTGCGGTCCCAGAGCAGCGCGATCGGCTTGGTGCCGGCGACGGCGGTGCGCTTGCCGGCGGCGCGGAGGATCTCGGCAAGCGTGTCCGCGTGCAGGTAGGGGGTCTTGCGGACCACATCCGTTCGCCAGATGGCGTAGTCGCTCTGGGTCTCGACATCCCGCAGGAGGTCCACATCCGGACGGTACTCGTGGTTGGCGACCAGACCGCTGTTGCGCGGGTAGGAACCGGTGGAGAGGATCGTGCCGTTGACCTCGGTGGAGGAGAGGTAGCCGGGGTGATGGTTGGCGAAATCGACGCCGGCCTGGCGGATCGCGGAAAGGGTCGGCATGTCCCGCTCGGTCACCAGGTCCGGCCGCAGGCCGTCGCAGACGATGACGACGACGTGCTCGGCGGCACGGGCCGGCGCGGCGGCGCCGACGATCAGAAACGCCACCGCGAGAACGCAAACCATCTTGCCGAAAACAACGCCGGAACATCCATTGGATCGCATGGCGCGTCATGCAATCGTCGCCGGGCGGACGTGTCAATCGGGTCGGCGCGGCGTTAACCCAACGCTTGCGCGGCATTAGCGCCACACCCGCAATTGGGCACCGGCTTAGTGCCGCGGGTGCAGCCAGTGAGGTGGGTGGAAGTGGACGACGGTGGTCTGGCCCTGGGCGGGCTCGATCATGAGCATGCCGCTGGCGTCCTCTTCCTTCTCGGCCAAGCGCACGTGGAGGGGGAGGTCGATGACGTGACTGACGTTGGCGGCGGGCTCGTCACCGGCAATGATTCGCAGGGAGGAGGGGCGCGTGCCGGCGCGGTCGAAGCTGATGCCTTGGAGGGGCAGGCCGCGGGCGAGCTTTTCCGGGCCGGCGTCGTCGGCGCTGAGGACCTCGACGGTGACCGGCCAGCCGGCGTGGTCGTGGCTGAACTGGTCGAAGAACCCGTGCCACTGTTCGGCGGGGATCTCGTGGGAATGCATGAGTCACCTCATGGGTGAGAGTCCGTTGCGGCCGCCGGATGAAAGTCGGCGCGCACGCGCCGTGCGCGTGTGGAGCAAGGGCTCGAACATCTTGCGCGCAAAGCGCTGGGCAAGCCCAGCCGTTAAAAACCCGCGCGAGGATCAGGCGTGCGGGATGTTGGGCTGCGACACCTGTTCGAGCACCTCGCCGCCCAGGCGCTGGTTCTGCTGGCGGGTCACCAGGTCGCCGAGCGAGACGATGCCCGCCAGTCGCTTGTTGCGGTCGAGCACGGGGAGCCGGCGGATCTGCTGCTGCTCCATGAGGCGGGCGGCCTCTTCGACGTCCTCGTCCTCGTAGCAGTAGACCAGTCCGGCGGACATGGCGTCGCGGGCGCAGGCGGTCCTGGGGTCCTGTCCCTGCGCGACGGCGCGCACGGTGATGTCGCGGTCGGTGATCATCCCGATGAGCTTCTCGTTCTCACAGACGGGGATGGCGCCCACGTCCATCGAGCGCATCTTCTGGGCGACCTCCTGGAGGGTGGCGCCGGGGCGGACGTCCTCGACCTGCCGCGTCATGACATCGCTGAGCTTCATGAGGATCTCCTTTCCAATCGATGCGCCCAGTGTAAACCCCGCTTCCTCGGTGGAGGCAACGTTGGAAACGCGTGAATCGTCAAGGAATCTCGGAGGTCATGCACGAGTCCGTTGGCGCATGGAAAAGCCCACGGAGCCGAGCTCAGTGGGCTTTGGATCGCTCAGAATGGCCTTGCGGGGCGGTAGCTCAGGCGACTTCGCGGGTCAGCTCGAATTCCTTGGCACGGTCGGTGAGGGTGACCTTCAGGCGGCTGACGATGCTGGTGTGCATCTGGCTGACGCGGGATTCGGAGAGGTCGAGGGTCGCACCGATCTCCTTCATGGTGAGCTGCTCGTAGTAGTAGAGCACGACGATCAGGCGCTCGCTGCGGGTGAAGCCGCGAGTGAGGACTTCCTTGAGCGTCTTGTGCTGGGCCTGGAGGATCGGGTTGGCGGAGCGCTCGTCGCAGAGGTTGGTGACGTCCTCGGGGTCCTCGGAGTCGTGGCTGTGCGAGTGGTTGTTGGGCTTCTTGCCGAAGATCGAGAAGACGTTGGCGGGCTGGGCGTCGGCGGCGACGCGGCGGAACTCGTCGAGGGGGAGGTTCATGTGTTCGGCGACCTCCTCCTCCGAGGGCGTGCGGCCGAGCGACGCGCGAAGCGTGGCGGTCGCCTCGGTGAGCATTTTGGCGCGCTGGCGCACCAGGCGCGGCACCCAGTCGAGGCCGCGCAGCTCGTCCATCATCGCGCCGCGGATGCGGATGGCGCTGAAGGTCTCGAATTTGACCTTGCGGCCGGGGTCGAACTGCTCGATCGCGTCCATCAGGCCCAGGACGCCGGCGGTCGTGAGGTCGTCCACCTGGACGACGCCGGGCAGCTTGGCTTTGAGCCGCTCGGCGTGGTTGCGCACGAGCGGGAGGTAATTCTCGATGAGCTGGTTGCGGAGGTCCGTGGAGCCGCTTTTCTTGTAGGTCTTCCACAACTGAACCACGCGGCGTTGGGCGTCGCTGCCACTGACGTTGCCATTGCTGCTGTTGCTGCTGCTGGGCATGAACAAGCCTCCGGTCCCTGGGTTTGGTGGTTCGCGGTCAGCCTTGACCTGAACGGGTGTGCGTTCCGTGGGGAAGAACGCATGAGTCTGATGTGCCGCGCGGAAGGGGAGCCACCGTTCGCCCGGCCCGAGTAATATCGGCCTGGCGCAGGGGGAGCATGAGGGAAAGTGAGCCAACTCGTTCTTCGGCAGATTCGTGAGTGAACTTGAAAATTCGGGTTCCAATAAAATGTCGGGTCCCAGAACGGATCAAACCGAAACACCCCGCGTTGGTGCCGGTATACTCAAAGAGACTTTGTCCCGCGGAGGTTGCGCGTTGGGCCGATTTTTTTTCCTGTTCGCCGCGTTTTCCCTGTTTATCATCGGGGCGGACCGCGCAGTTGCTGCGCCCGCGTCGTTGCCACCGGCCGCTAAGCGCGTCGTGGATTTCGACAAGGACGTGAAGCCGATCCTGTCCGCAAGCTGCGTCCAGTGCCACGGCAGCGGCAAGGCCAAGGGACACTTCCGCATCGACAGCAAGGCGACGTTTCTCAAAGGAGGCGAGTCCGGCCCGGCGGCGGTCGAGGGCGACGGCGGCAAGAGCCTGTTCGTCCAGCTCGTCGCGGGGATGGACGAGGACAAGGTCATGCCGCAGAAGGGGCGGCGGCTGACGAATGACGAAGTCGGCATCCTGCGGGCGTGGGTCGATCAGGGAATGAAGTGGCCCGACGGCGTGACGTTCGCGCCCTGGAAGTCGGCGCCGCTGGCGCCGCGCATCGTCGCACTGCCCGCCAATGCCGATCCGGGCGCGAATCCGGTTGATGCGCTGCTCGCGCCGTATTTCGAGAAGAACCACGTCAAGTCCGCCGGCATGGTGGATGACCGCGTCTACGCCAGGCGCGTCTGGCTGGACGCGGTCGGCCTGCTGCCGCCGCCCGAAGAGCTCGAATCCTTCGTCAACGACCCTTCGCCCGACAAGCGCGAAAAGCTCGTCTGGCGTCTGTTGAACGACAAGCCGAAGTTCACCCAGCACTGGCTGACCTTCTGGAACGACCTGTTGCGCAACGACTACAAGGGCACGGGTTACATCGACGGCGGGCGCAAGCAGATCACTCCGTGGCTTTACAAGGCCCTCTACGACGATATGCCTTTCGATCAGTTCGTCCGCGAGCTGGTCACCGGCGCCAACGGCAGCGAAGGGTTCATCAAGGGGATCGTCTGGCGGGGCGTGGTCAACGCTGCCCAGACGCCGCAGATGCAGGCGGCCCAGAACATCTCCCAGGTCTTCATGGGCGCCAACCTCAAGTGCGCGAGCTGCCACGACAGCTTCGTGAGCCAGTGGACGCTGGAGGACTCGTACGGCCTGGCGGGTATCTTCGCCGATGCGCCGCTGGAGATGGAACGGTGCAGCGTGCCGCAGGGCAAGTTCGCGCCGATGAAGTTTCTCTACCCGGAGCTGGGCTCGATCGACGCCAAGCTCCCGCGCGACCAGCGCCTGCGGCAGCTCGCCGGCATGATTACCAGCCCGAAGAACGGCCGCCTGTCACGGACGATCGTCAATCGCCTGTGGAAGAAGTTCCTGGGCCGTGGGCTGGTCGAACCCGTGGACGAGATGGATGCGGCGGCATGGGACGCGGATCTGCTCGATTGGCTCGCCGTGGACCTGTCGGACCACAACAAGTGGGATCTGAAAAAGACGATGGCTCGAATCATGACCAGTAAGGCGTACCAGATGCCGATCGTCCCCGCCGCGGAAGGGGGGCACGAGCAGTTCATCTTCCGCGGGCCGGAGGTTCGGCGGATGACGGCCGAGCAGTTCGTGGACGCGATCGAGACGGTCAGCGGCGCCTGGACGCAACGGCCCGCGTTCAACCCCGCCGCCGCCGCCGGCACCAGGCTGCCGCACAACAAGGCCAGGTGGATCTGGAGCACCACGGGCGCGCAGAACACCGCCGCGCCTGGCACGATCTACCTCCGCAAGGAGATCCCGCTCGACGAGGTAACCAGCGGCGAGGCGATCCTCACGGCCGACAACCGATTCGTCCTCTACGTGAACGGCCACCGCGTCGCCAGCGGCGAGGAGTGGGCCAAACCCGTCGCCGTCGATCTCAAGCCATACCTGCTGTCGAACGCGAAGAACGTGCTCGCGGTCGAGGCCGAGAACACGACCAACTCGCCCAATCCCGCCGGATTTTTCCTCAGCGGCCGGATCGTGCATCGAAAAGTGAGCGGTAACCCGCCGATCAACCTGGCGAGTGATCAGACCTGGGTCTGGTCGGACAAGCCGGCAAACGGCTGGCAATCGCGTGAGTTTGCTGCAACGGATTGGAAGCCGGCGGTCGAGCTGGGCGGCGAGAAGATCGCCCCCTGGCGCCTGAACGAGAAGCTGGCCGCCGGCGCGCAGATGGCCGCCACGCCCGACGCCCGCTCATCGCTTTGCACGGCCGACCCGCTGACCACCGCGCTCGGCCGCTCCAACCGCGAGCAGGTCCTGACCGACCGCCAGAGCGACGCCACGACCTTGCAGGCGCTGGAACTGAGCAACGGCAACACGCTGGCGCAGATGTTGAAAGCGTCCGCCGCGAAGCTTGTCAGCGACGGTCATCCGTCATCCCAGGAGTTGATCGATCGCATCTTCACGCGCGCTTTGGGCCGACCGCCCACGCCTGGCGAGATGCACACGGCATTGGAATTGATCGGCACACAGGCCAAGCCCGAGGGCGTCGAAGACCTGTTGTGGATCGTCACGATGTTGCCCGAGTTTCAATTAATCCGGTAACACGGGCGCCTCGCCCGTGATAGAAACGAAATACAAGCACGGGCGAGGCGCCCGTGCCACGAGACGTTTGCCATGCGACACGATTCGTTTTCCAGACGTAATTTCCTTCAGACCGCCAGCGCCGCCACCCTCGCCGCGCTCGCGGCCGGTTTCCCGCGGGTCGCGAGCGCCGCCGGCGCGCCGGCCCCGGCCGAAAAGTACGGCCCCGACGCCAACCCCAAACCCACCGCCGACGCCGTCATCATCCTCTGGATGGCCGGCGGCATGGCCCACACCGAAACCTTCGACCCCAAGAAGTACACGCCCTTCGAGAAGGGCCTGGAATCCAAGGCTGTGCTCTCCACCTTCCCTGCGATCGACACCGCCGTCGGTCCAATCAAGTTCAGCCAGGGCCTGGAGAAGATCGGCAGCGTGATCGACCGCGGAACGGTGATCCGCTCCTATACGGCTGGCGACCTGGGCTTCATCCTCCACAGCCGCCACCAGTACCAGTGGCACACCGGCTACGCGCCGCCGCAGACCGTCGCCGCCCCCCACATCGGGAGCATCATCGCCCGCACGCTGGGGCCGAAGAACCCGGCGCTGCCGGCGTTCATCGACATCGGCCAGCGCTTCGACCTGGGCGAGGGCGAGGAGCTCAAGGCCTTCCACACCGCCGGTTTCCTGGGCAGCGAGTACGGCCCCTTCCTCATCCCCGAGCCGGCCGAAGCCAAGGAGGCCGTCAGCCCGCCCAAGGGCATGACGCCCGGCCGATTCGCCAATCGAAACAAGTTCTACAAACGCATGCTCGCGCAGTCGCCGGTCGGCGAGTTCGGCAGCGACTACCAGAAGGAATCGCTCCTCCGCTCGATGGACAACGCGCACCGCCTCCTGACCGACCCCGCCTCAAAGGCCTTCGATCTCTCGCTCGAGCCCAAAGAAAGCTTCGACAAATACAACACCGGCGGCCGCTTCGGCCTGGGCTGCCTGCTTGCCCGCCGCTTGGTCGAGGCCGGCGCACGCTTCATCGAGGTCACCACTGAGTACATCCCCTTCAAGTACTGGGACACCCACGACAACGGCCACACCCGCATGGTCGATCTCAAGAAGACGATCGACACGCCCGTCGCTCAATTGATCCTGGACCTCGAACAGCGCGGCCTGCTCGACCGCACGCTGATCGTCCTGGCGAGCGAGTTCAGCCGTGACATGATGCTCGAGGGTCGCCCCGGTGCGAAAGTCAAAGACCAGGTTGAGGTCCCCGCCGTCATGACCGAGCTCAAACACTACGGCATGCACCGCCACTTCACCGACGGCTGCTCGGTCCTGACATTCGGCGGCGGCGTAAAGAAGGGCCACCTCCACGGCCGCACCGCCGACGAACGCCCGTGCAAGACCGTCGAAGGCCGCGTCGTCATCGAGGACCTCCACGCCACGATCTTCCACACCCTGGGCATCAGCCCCAAGCTGTCGTACGAGATCGAGAAGCGCCCCTTCTACGTCACCCGGGATGGCGTGGGAAAACCGATCAAGGAGATCCTGGCGTAATAGCGATGCGTTTGAATGGTGGGGCGGACATTCTTGTCTGCCCGAAGACAAGTCTCCGAACTGCAGGGATTCTTGTCCGCCATTTCATTTCTCCTCCACCACCTCCCACACCCCGACGTTGCGATTTTCCTTCGTGAAATCCAACCCCGTCTGCTCCGCCAGCGAATTCAGCGTCCGTGCCAACTCTTCATCCAGCTTGAGCTTCTCCGGCCCCAGGTACAGCTTCAACATGACCCGGCTCAACTCCGAACCCGATTCGTCGATGAACGGCAGGTGGTAGAACTCCTCCGCCCGGTCGAACATCTCCCGCATCGTCGCCGACCACGGCTCGTCCGGGAACGCCCGCGGCGTACCCGGCGGATAGTTCACCTTGTCCCCCTTGCCCATCTCGACGATTGGCCGCCCGCTGCCGTCCACCACACCCTTGGGCTTGAGCACCCCGCGCACCACGACCACGTCCTTCTTCACCGTCGTCGCCCGGATCCGCACGTTCTTGCCGAATTCCTTCCGCACGATCGCTTCCAACCCCGCCATCCGCTCTTCGGTCTTGCTCCCCTTGCGATACACCCAGTCGCCGGGCATGACCAGGCCTGTCAGTTTCGCCGGTCCGTCCACTTCCGTCCCCTTGATCCCGCCGACTGACTGCATCGCCGTGCCGAGCGTGGCGTCCACGACGCTGGCCATCTGCCACGCATAGCCGCCGCGCCCGTTCGACTGGATCACGAACTGCTTCTCGAACATCGGCTCGCCCGGCTTGAGCGGCGGGATCCGCGGCTGCTGCGTCTTCCACCAGTTCCACCGCTCGGCGATGAATGGCGTGGGCACGCGCTTGACCACCTGCCCGTCCGCCAGGCCGTAGGCGGCTTCAAACTTAATCCACCAGTTACCCCCATCCTTCGCCGCGCCGGCG
This sequence comes from Tepidisphaeraceae bacterium, assembly GCA_036558265.1. GTDB lineage: Bacteria > Planctomycetota > Phycisphaerae > Tepidisphaerales > Tepidisphaeraceae > RYN-433. Next base: position 12,121 of record DATBFY010000357.1, read on the forward strand.
CCGGCCGGCCCCGCCGGCTCATCTACGATCGGGATCACCGGCGACTTCTGCTGCGGCACATCGGTAGCACCCGGCCTGGCGATGACTTGCTTCACGACCACCGCCGTCGATCCACCGACCCCAAGCGCCACCGCCGCCACGATCGCCGCCGCCTTGAGCTTCGCATACGTCATGACCTTCACCGTAGTCTTCGCAATCCCGCAGCCGACCAGCCCCGACGCCGCCGCACCGGATCCCATCGCAGCCGCCGCCGCCGAACCCGCCAGCCCCACCGGCGCCGCCTGCACCGCGTTCGCGCCGATCGCCGCCATCAGCGCCCCCGCCGACAACGCCACACCCCGCCTCGCAAGCCGCCCGCGCAGCTTCTCCATCGCCCGGAACACCCGTTGTTTGGCCGCCTCGCCGCTCACGCCCATCGCCCCACCCACCTCGTCGAAGCTGCGCCCCTCGAAGAATCGCAGCACCACCGCCTGCCGATCCTTCTTCGGCAACGCCACCAGCGCCTCGTCGAGCACGCCGCGCAGCTCATCCCAGGCCACCGCGTCCTCATTCTCTTGTCCTGTTTCGCTTCTCATCTGGGCCGCCCGTTCCTCATGTCGCCGCCGCCGCCGGCTGACTTTCAGCGCGTTTAAGGACGCGTACCGCGTGACCTTCAGCAGCCACGCCCCCAGCGTCGTCTGTCGCCGCAATGACCTGGCCTTGCCCGCCAGCACGATGAATACGCCCTGGGTCACGTCTTCCGCCAGATGCCGATCCCCGACCTGCCGCAGCGCCGCCGAGTAGACCAGGTTGACGTACCGCTCCACCAGGCGCGCAAACGCCCTCTGCGACCCCCGGCTGACGTGCGCCTCCAGCAACTCGCTGTCATCCATCGGGCAACAAACCTCGCTCATCCAACTCACCGCCGCCCGGCCCAAAGCGTAACACGAAATCACTCCACCCCCGCCCAGAAAACCACTCGCTGCCGCTGACGGGCGAACGTGATCCCGGTTTGTTCGGTCACCTTGGCCAGCAGCCCATCCACCAGCGATTCGTGGATCCCCTGCCCCGGCTGCACGTCATGAAACGTCCATCGCGCCGCAGCGTCCGACCGCTCCAGCCGATCGATCACCGGCATCTGCACCAGTTCCGCCACCGCCTTGAGCAGGCCGGCGGCATTTCCCTCCACCGACCCGCGCGGGTCCTGCTGTTTGCGATCCACGTAGAGATCGACGACTGGCCCGCCCCCATTACGGGCGAATCGCCCGCCCGCCACGATCACCTCGCGCTCGGCCTCCCGTCGCTCGAATCGCAGTCCCACGCCCCAGTTCTTCTTCAGCACCGCCGCCAGCCCGGCGAGCTTCTCCTCATCGCCCGCCCCAGCACGCACGATCCAATCCCCCGACAGTCGCATCTCCCATGTTGTCCGCGGCAACTCCACGCGGTACGCGGGCACACCCAGGGCGTACGTGACCACCGACCGCAACGCCGGTGCCTGCATCGGCCCCGCCACCGATTGGATCGAGCGATCCCACGTGAACGTGTAATCGGCGCGGGCTACCATCCGCCGGCGGCCGGGGTCAATCGAGTCGAAAAACCGCTGCCGTTCGGGGATGAATGGGGCGGGAATGCGGCGCACCGACTCGCCGTCGTCCAAACGGTAAGCCGCCTCGAACCTACGCCGCCAATCGTCATCGGCCGCCCGAGTCGTCGCTGGCTTCGACGATGCCGCGGCGACCGATGGTCGTGCCGCGACCGCCGCCCGATCCCCGGCGACCTTCCACCACACGCCGCCCCCAATGCCGCCGAGCAGCACCACCGTCACCACCAAAGCCGCCACTGCCGATTTCATGCTCCCGTATGCCATGACCCGCATCGCTCCTTTCGCAATCGCCCACGCCTGGGAAGATGCGCCCGTGACAACGCTCGCCTGCGCTGCCAACCCGCCAGGCGCCGCCCGCACCACGTTCGTCTCGAGCATCACGGACATTGCCGCCACCGCTGACACGGAGACCCCCGCGCCCCCGAGCATCCGTCGCAGCTTGCCGACCGCGCGCGACACCCGCTGCTTGGCCGCGTCCTCGCTCACGCCCAGCGCGGCCCCGACCTCGCGAAGACTCAGCCCCTCGAAAAACCGCAGGAGGATCGCGCGGCGATCGGCATCGCCCAGGCGGGCGATCGCCCCGTCCAGGAGCGGTTCGACCTCATCCCACTCACGTTGCTCGGATGCCTCTTCTACATTCATGCGTGCCGCCTTTGCCTCGCGCACCCGCCGACGTCGCTCGCGTTTGGTCGCGTCCAGTGACGCCAACCGCGTCACGTTCCAGAGCCACGCCCCCAGTGACGTCTGCCCGCGCAAGCGCCCCGCCTTCTGCGCCAGCACGACGAACACCGCCTGCGTCACGTCCTCGGCCAGGTGCCGGTCGCGCCCGACCTGTCGCAGGGCGGCGGAGAAGACCATGTCCACGTGCCGCTCGACGATCGCCGCGAACGCCGCCTGCGAGCCGCGCTCGACGTAGTCCGCGAGAAGTTGTGCCGAATCGTCCGACATCGCGCCGCCGTGTCCCATCTCACCGGTCATGCGTCCGCCGCCCCGCCAAAGGTAACACGGACAAACTCCGCCCGGCGCACCTATACTTGCACGTCCGCGATGCGTACCCTCGACCTAGGCTTGATCCCCTACCGCGACGCCTGGCGAATCCAGGAAGAGCTCCACGCGCAAGTGCTGGCGGGCGAAGAGGAAGCCCTCCTGGTCCTGGAGCACGCGCCAGTCATCACCCTTGGCCGCCGAACCGCCGACGCCCAGAAGAACCTCCTGGCCGCGCCAGAGGCCCTGTCGCAACTGGGTGTAGAAGTGGTCGAATCCGATCGCGGCGGCGACATCACCTTCCACGGGCCCGGCCAGCTCGTCGCCTACCCGATCGTCCGGCTCAACGACCATGGCCTGTCGGTCGGCGGATACGTCCGGCGGCTCGAAGATGCCGTGATCGCCACCCTCGCCCACTACGACATCCCCGCCTTCAAAGACGACTGCGCGATCGGCGTCTGGGTCCACCTTCCTCCCTCTCCTCCCCAACGAACGCAGACGGCCAAAATCTGCGCCCTGGGCGTGCGCATCAAGCGCGGCGTCTCGATGCACGGCATCGCCCTCAACCTCACGACGGACCTGTCTTACTTCAACCTGATCAACCCCTGCGGCCTGGGCCGCCCGGTGACGTCCATGCGGAATCTGCTTGGGGATCGAACGCCAGAAATGGCCGATCTTAAGCAGGCGATGGCGGACCGATTCGTGGCGGTGTTCAGGTGATACAATGACCGGGTGGTCCGCTACGTCATCCGCCCGCTGGTTGTGCTCTGCGTGATCCTGTGTTTCACGATCCCATTGGCGATGCTTGCCGGGCGTTCGGCGGGTGTTTCAAAGATCGAGGTTCACCGATCCGCCGGATCGAGCACGGTTGTGTATTTCGACTCTCAGATCCACGTGCGGCGCATCGGCTACAGTCCCGAGATCGATGGGGATGAACCGCTCGCGGTGCCGGCGGTGCTCGTTCCGCTCACGGTGCCGCCGATCGGCTGGTGGCTGCGCGCACGACGTCGCGGGCCAGGGGAGCGATCGTCGGGCCGGTGGTTCCGCCGGTGCTGCGCGGCCTGCCCCCTGATGGTGATGCTGGGGATGGTGGCGAACGACCCGGAGGCGTTCCTCTTCTGCTTCCTTCCCCTGGCCGCGGTATTGGCGGGGGTCTGGGGCGTCCACCTGTTTGCCACGCGCTACCGCTACCGAACCCGTTCCCAGCGTCGCATCGAGGCGGGCCTATGCGCCAAGTGCGGCTACGACATGCGCGCCACCCCCATCCGCTGCCCCGAATGCGGCGCCTTCGCGGCCCATCCGCTGGAACGAGTGGCTCGATGAGACCGCCGCGGAAAACACCCACAGCCCGCCCGCGAAACATTCCCCTGCCCTGGCGCGTAGTATCCTACGTGAATCCCAGAGCGACCGCGGCCGTTCTCATCCTCGCGTTGGCCCTCGGTACGTCCGCCGTCCGCGCCGCCCCGCCCGCCGCCTCGGGCCGGTCTCGCGGCGCAGCGACCACGCGCCTGACTCCCGAGCAGCAGAAGCGACAGAAAGTCCAGGAACTGACCCGCCGCTCCCTCGATCTGCTCAAGAAGAAGGATTACGCCGGCGCCGAGGACATCCTCATGGAGGCGCTGGCGCTGGATCCCAACCACTCGACCAATATCTACAACATGGCGTGTCTCAAGGCGCTGACCAACCGCCCCGACCAGGCGATGGCCTACCTCGAGCGCGCCGCGGACGCGGGCTTCACCGACTTCATCCATATCGAGCAGGACACCGACCTGGCGAGCCTCCACCAATTGCCGCGCTACAAGGCCTTAATCGCCGCCAAGGAGCAGTACCAGAAGAAGGACGCCGAGCGCGCCGTCACGAACTTGCGGTCGCAGCTCGGCAGCAAGTACCTGGTCGACCTCGACCCCGACGCCAAGCTCATCTTCGCCGCCAATACCGATAAGGAGACGCTCGCCTCGGTCAAGAAGTGGCTGGGCATGCAGGCGCGGAGCCAGTGGCAGCAGCTCTTCGAGCACCGCCCCGACCAGTACATCGCCATCGTGCTCCCCTCGGCCGAGGATTATCGTAAGATCATCCGCCAGCCGGGCGTCGAGGGGATCTACGTCCACACCGCCCGCATGCTGATCGCCAAGCGGCTCGGGCAGGTGATGACCCACGAGTTCACACACGCCATGCATGCCGGCGACCTGGACCCCCTGGGCCAGGAACACCCGATCTGGATCGTCGAGGGGCTGGCCTCGATGTTCGAGGCCGCCCAGTTCGAGGGCGACAAGCTGGTTCCGCACGACAACTATCGCCTGTGGTATCTCCGCGCCGCCGCCCGGGTGAACAAGCTGATCCCCCTCGAGAAGCTCATCACCTGGGACCAGAAGCAGTTCGTCAACCAGGCGAACATGGCGTATGGCGAAGCGTCGAGCGTGATGCTTTACCTTTACGAGTCCGGGCTCCTGCGGCCGTTCTATGACGCCTTCAAGGCCAACTTCGCGCACGATCCGACCGGGCGCGCCACGCTCGAACAGGTCACCGGACGGTCGCTCCATGACTTCGAGCGTGACT
>DATBFY010000358.1:0-3682 GCA_036558265.1 Tepidisphaeraceae bacterium
TCATCATGCCCTTGAAATAATCCCGCGGCGACACGCACTCGCCCCGCCAGTACCCCCGGAAGAATCGGCTGCGCACGAAGAACGACGCCGGCACGATCAAGACCATGTACGCCACCGACGCGATGAACCAGCCGTTCGCCAGGTCCATGTTCGGCCGCTGCCCCGCCCCCAGGATCGAATCGCTCGAGCTCATGAACGACCACACGGTCCCCAGGAACACCAGGAACGGGATCACCAGCATCACCAGCCAGCAATACCACGCGTAGCGCAGCGCCAACTTCGGCGTCCATGCCGCTTTGGATCCCATGTGAACGTGCTCACCGTGCGATGCAAGTGTGGCCATGATTCAACTCCTGCTGATCGTGTCGGTCCTCGTCCTGATAAAATCTCCTTTTCGGACTTTCATCAAGCAAGGTAGGGGCCGCCGGCCTGTGGGGTCAAGATAAAACACGCTAATCCCCGCGAACCGCCTCACTTAGTGAAAACATTCACGGTCGAGGCCGCTGTCGCGGCGCCCATTGAGTATTCCACTCTCATCGTCACAGGCGGATTGTCCGCCATCGCCCCGTCAAATCGCACCCGCAGCCACGTCACCGTGTGTGGCGGCTGGATATAGCCGCCGTACATCAGTTCCCGCCGGATCTCTTCCGGGAGCGGAATCGCTTCGGCCGCCAGCACCTGTCCCGGGACGCCCGCCCCGCCGCCCATCGACGCGGTCACGCGGTATCGCCCGGCATCGGTTCCGAATCCCCCGTCCCAGGCGATCAGTGAAACCGTCGTGGCGCCCCCCTGCTCCTGCTGCTGCGGCGGCCCGGTCACGCCGGTCACCTGGAGCACGTGATCGTCCGACGTCACCGGCTCACGTTGGTGCATCAGCACGCCGTCCCCGCCTCCCCGCGCGCGGTTCAGTTGCTCGACCCAACGCGCGGTCTTGTCCGGGATGACGCGCGTCACCTCGACGCCGGGCGTGGCTTGCGGCGCCATGTATGGCAGACGCTGACGGATCCCCTCCGGCATCCACATCGGCGGGGCGGACGGGTCGAGCTTCTTCTTGAACAGGATCACCGCCCCCGGCAGGCTTACGGCAAGAAAAATACAAAGGAAGAAAAGATTCGCGCGCGTCTCAGGTTTCATGTCCGCTGCGATTGTAGCGGCACTGGCCCACCGGAATCCCCCGCCCTCACCGCTCAATTTTGCATTGCCAAGACCCCGGCAAAACTCTACGATGTGTCCGGTATCGACCTTGCTGTATGCGTGAAATGGGTTAGCGCGCGTTTCCTTGCGGGGAGGTAGGACACATGACCACCCGAATTCTATTGGCCGACGATCATCGCATTCTGCGCCAGGGTCTCCGCACTCTCCTCGGATCCGAGCCCGATTTTGAAGTCGTTGCCGAAGCCGAGAACGGCCGCCATGCCGTCGAACTCGCCGAGCGCATCTCCCCCCACGTCGTGGTCATGGACATCGGCATGCCCGACCTGAACGGGATCGAGGCCACCCGCCAGATCGTCGAACGCATGCCCTCCGTGCGCGTCATCGCGCTCTCCGCCTACGCCGACCGCCGCCTGATCGCCGAGGTTCTCAAGGCCGGCGCATCGGGCTATCTTCTGAAGGAATCGGCGTTCGAAGAACTGTCCGAGGCCATTCGCACCGCCGCCGCCCGAAAGGTCTATCTGAGCCCGCGGATCGCGTCGGAATTGGTCGAAGACTACGTCCGCATGTCGAAGGATCCCGGCCCGTCGGTCTTCGATTCCCTCTCGCCGCGCGAGCGCGAGGTGCTGCAACTGATCGCCGAAGGCCACAGCACCAAGGAAGTCGCGCGGCTTCTGAAGGTCAGCGTCAAGACGGTCGAAACCCACCGCCGGCAGCTCATGAACAAGCTCGAGCTGTTCAGCGTCGCCGAGCTGACCCGCTACGCGATCCGCGAAGGGCTGGTCTCGCTGGAAACCCGCGCGGGCTCCCCCACCTGATCGTCCCAAAAGTTGATTGAAGGCTCAGGCCGCCTCCGCCTGGCGGATCGTCCGGCGCGATGGCGTCAGCGCGCCGGCATAATAGCCCCGCCCCCCTCGCGCGTTGCGGAGCACGCCGATCGACACCTTCTTGGGCGGCGCGGCGAAACAGTTCGTCCCTGCCGCCAGCAGCATGAGATGCCATTCCTGGTCCGTCAGTGCCTGCGCCGACAGCGCTCCCCTGAGGATGTTCCGTGCCAGATCCAGCGCGTGATGCTGATTGCGCGTCATATGAGCGATATCCCTGCTATATGGCTCGATACCTGGAATTACTTGATGGATCCCGCGATCCGCGCCGGCCAAACCCCACGCCGACGACGGGGCGTGAAGATAGCGACCTTCATCGCAGGAATCGATCAGGAAAACCGGAAGGTTAACTGCCGCCGGTTATAGAATTTACAAGCGATCTCAACCGCCGCGGACGCCGCTCGCAAATCGCTCCACCGCTGCCGCGAATTCGTTCGGCCAGACGATCAGCCAATCGTGGCTTCCGCGACCGCAGACGTAAAGGCGCGCGTGCGGGGCCCATCGCATCAGGGTCCGCGCGCCCGATATCGGCATCACGTAATCGATCGCCCCCCAGGCCACGAGCGCCGGGATGGCAAGGCGCCGGGCTTGGTCCCTCAGATTCCGTCGGATCGCCTGCACGACCTGAAATAAGAAGTTCCGCGTGTGACGACGCAGGTTGGACGCGACGCGCGGGAACAACCGCAAGGCGAAGCGCAGTTCCACTGGAACGCAGAGCAGGCACCCCGCGATCACCGCTGCAAAAGAGTGCGATGTCTCCATCCCGACCGCGTCGGCCAGCACGACCCCGCAGAGTTGTCGCGGTCGTAACAACCCCGTCATCAGCGCGATCGCGCCGCCGCTCGAGTGACCGATCAGCAGCGGGCAGTCCAGGGCCAACCGATCCAGCAACTCAGCCGTCCATTGCGCGTACGCTTCGAAGCTCCACGTGTGGGATGAAGGGTGGCTGGCGGTGCCCGGCAGTTCGACCGTGATCACCCGGAAGCTCCTCATCAACGCGCGGCGCGTGGGCCAATACAGGTCCGCGGTGATGAAGGGCGTCACCAGCAGCACGAGCGGCGGGCCTGCCCCCTCGTCGAGATACCCGCCCTGGGCGCCGGCAATTTCGATATTCTGCATGGCGGGCGGGTTGCACACGCTCGCAAAGTAGCCGCAGCGCCGTGTTTTGGGGGATGCGCGAAGCGGGTTATATATTTACCCGAATTGGCGGCAACTCGATCGCGGCGTGAGCGTAGTGTAAGTTGCTCAGCCCATTCGGGTTGTGCCGCACCAAGGGTGGCCGGTGTAGCGGCTCATCCTCCATCTGATCGCCGGCCAATGAGTTAAGGTAAGATTTGTCCATGACCTTCCGCCGCCTTCGTTTATTCGCCTGTCTGCTTGCCGCCGGGAGCCTGGTCTTATTCGCACTGCCGCGGTCCTCTGCTGCGCCCGTCTTGCCCAAGGCAAAGGATCAGCGGATCCGCTTCAATCGAGATATCCGCCCGATCCTGTCGGAAAACTGCTTCCTCTGCCACGGCCCGGATAAGAATCACCGCAAGGCCAAGCTGAGGCTCGATGACCCCGAGGTGGCGCTGGCGAAAAAGGCCGTTGTGCCGGGGGATGTCGCCAAGAGCGAGCTCGTCAAGCGGATCTTCACGACCGATCCC